>PLOG01000124.1:10078-21407 GCA_003142935.1 Acidobacteriaceae bacterium | reverse complement strand
TAAGAGAAGGCTAAGAACAGGGAATAGGGAAGAACGCGCCGGCCCCCCAGGGCAATCGCATTTGAATTTTCATGGCAAGCGAATGTATCAGGCTGCTGCAACGACTCCATCGAAGCGAGCTTTGTAAAAGGGCATGACTTCAGTCAGGCCGCAAAACGACCACAAAAAGATGCCGGGCTTTACAGGCTGCGGAAAAACTCGCCTGGAGCGCAAACTTTCGGGGCTTTGTAACCAGGGCACGACTTTAGTCGGGCCGCAATTGCCGCAAAATGAGCCCGGGCTTCAGCCCCTGCCAATTTCGCATTGCCCCAACGGAGTTTTTCCGCAAACGCTTTAGCCCCTGCCACATTTCGAGCCGCCTGGGTGCCTCTTTCGACCTTTTCCGTGCCTCGCATGAAGCTTTTCGCCAAATCCCAACGCAGGCTTTTCAAATGCGATTGCCCTGTCAGGGGCCGGAAGTCGCTCCATCCCTGACGCGAATATCTTCGGGGAGATTTCTCTGGAACCCGGCGAGCGACTCGAAAGCAGTCAAACAGAGAAACCCGGTTGTGACAAACCTGAAACTGCTGGGCGCAGTTATGCGCTACCGCTCACGAGCAGTCGTGCTGGAACGCCCGGCCGTACGCGCTGGACTAGGCTGCGCTGTGGGCGCTGTCCCTGAAGCGAATCACAGAATCCGCCTGAGGGCCTTTCTGCCCTTCGACGATGTCGAACTCCACATCGTCGCCTTCTTTAAGCGTTTTGTAGCCGTCCAACTGGATTGCCGAATAGTGGACGAATACATCCGGCCCGTCCTCGCGTCCGATGAATCCGTAGCCCTTGGCGTTGTTGAACCACTTGACCTTACCTTTGTACTGAGCCACAGGCTCCTGCCTTCCTTGGGTCTTTCGGGAATATGGGAAGTGAAGCGGGGAACCCCACCCCGTATTTTCTAAGACGTCAAAAGCCTGTGAAAGGTTGATTCTTTCGGTCACAAAGCGTTCATAAAGTGATACGGGCCGGCAACAGCCGGCCCATAGAGAGAATTTCCAAAAGGAAAACCGAAGCAGGTCAGCATGCTGAAAAGTCCCTATTGCGGCTCTGTTTTGAAAGGGCACGGCTTCAGCCGTGCCGCAAACGCAATCAAATCAGCGTGGGCTTCAGCCCCTGAGGGGTGCTATTCGGGCTATTAGCACAAGCTTAGCGCTTCATCGGCAGTCTGGTGTTATTTCTTGTGTTTTCCAGCCCTTAGCCGCTCGTAAAGCAGCGCGCTGGTCAGGGTTTTTCCGTCCAGAATGGCGCCTTTATCGATCATTTTCAGCACATCGGAGAGCTTGACCAGGCGAAACTCAATCCTTTCGTCCTTCTCCGGCTTGGCCTCGCCCGCCACCAGCCCCTCGGCCAAAAACACCTTCATGGATTCGCCCAGAAAACCGGGGCTGGCATAATACTCCACCAACGGTTTCCACTTTTTGGCGCTGTAGCCGGTCTCCTCGGCCAATTCGCGCTTGGCGCCGGCCAGTGCGTCTTCGCCTGGCTCGAGCTTGCCCGCAGGCAGCTCCCACAGAAACTGGTTGGCGGCATGGCGGTACTGGCGCTCAATCACGATCCAGGGGTTTTTCCGGCTCTTCGAATTATCCATCGCCATGATCACGACACTGCCATTGTGGCGGATGACATCGCGCTCGTTCACGTGGCCGCCGGGCTCGATCATCTTGTCGTGGAGAATGCGGAAGAGCGGCCCTTCGTAAACAACCTTAGAGCTGATCAGTTGCGCCCGTTCGGTCATAGCCAAGGGCTCAAAGCTGTCCGCGCCCTTCTTCACCTTCTCGGGCTTCTTGGTCTTTTCAGCCTTCTTCGGCCTCACGGCTTTCGCCGCCGTTGGCTTGGCAAATTTGCCGGCTTTAGCCTTTTCAGTCCTGACAGCCTTGGCCTTTTGAAGCTTCTCAGCTTTCACATTTTTAGGCTTCGCTGCTGCGACGGCGGCTTTCTGCTTGTCTCTTTTGGGCATTTCAACCTCTTTTCCATGCGCACACTCAGCGGTTGGGGATCCGGTGCGATTCATGTCGAGTATACGCACCGGCACGCCCATAGCGTGCGCTTTCTGGGTACAGTTGTGCATCGATCCCGCCCGCCGTGGCATCCTTAACTGAGCCGGCTTACCCATCCGCACCCCTTGACTCGCTTCCCCCGGAGGCCAATGTGCCCGAGGCGAGCCGATGAAACAAATCGCCGTGAAACTGAATCACCGGAAGTGATCGACTTGCCAACCGCAGACTGTTATCCCATGACCGTAATGCCGGGAATGAGCCGGCTGTTTCTCGACTTGAGCGCCGGAGTGCCTGGCGCTGCTCTCCCCGCCGTCGTCTCTTCAAACCAGCACAAGTGGGAACGGCCCCCGCTTCCTGCGCACTGGCCGGAGCTGGTCAAGTTGCTGGCGGCCCAGAATCCATCGGTCTCCGCCGCGCCGGCGATCGCCGCGCTCGCCCAGGGCGCGGGAACCGTGGTCACCGGCCAGCAGGTAGGCCTCTTCGGCGGCCCGCTCTTTGTTCCCTTCAAGGCGGCAACCGCCTTGGCGCGCGCGCGCCAGGCCACCGCGGCCGGTCATCCGCACGCCGCCATCTTCTGGCTGGCCACCGAAGACCACGACTTTGCCGAGATCGATCACATCACCTTTCCCGCCGGGCGCAGTCTGGAAAAGCTGCAATACGCGGATGCCGCCGAAATTGCCGCCGCGCGCCCCGTGGGCAGCCTGGTGATCGACGAGCGCATCACGCCGCTAATCGATCGGGCGGCGGAGCTGCTTGGCCCTTCCGACGCTACCGATGCCCTGGTCGCTGCCTACCAGCCCGGCCGCACCTTCGCGCAGGCCTTCGCCGATTTCTACGCGAAAGTTTTTGCCGCCCAGGGGCTGCTGATTGTGGATGCGAGCGGGCGGGAGTTTCACCGCCTGGGCGCGCCGGTTCTGCGCGCGGCTATCGAGCGCGCCGACGAGTTTCACGCGGCTCTGCTCGAGCGAAACGCACAGCTTGAAGCCGACGGCTATCACGCGCAAGTCAATGTAGCGCCAGACTCAAGCTTGCTCTTTCTCATTGACGAAGGCACTGGAGCACGCGTTGCTCTAAAGCGCCTGCCCGAAACCGCCTCTGAGCCTGACGGCCTTTGGGCAGTTGGGCAGCGGAAACTCACCACGCTCGATTTGATCGCGATTCTCTCGGCCGAGCCGGAGCGCATCTCCCCCTCCGCGCTTCTCCGCCCCGTCTTTCAGGACTTTCTGTTGTCGAACTCGCTCATCATCGGCGGGCCGGCGGAGATTGCCTACTTCGCCCAGTCCGCCGTGCTCTACGAGCGCATTCTGGGCCGGCAAACACCCGCCGAGCCGCGCTTCTTTGGAACGCTGATTGAGCCGGCGATTGCCAAGCTGCTTCAACGCCACGAGCTCTCGCTCGAACAGGTCTATGCGGAGAACCCCGCATCGCTTGCCCAGCACCTGGCCGCGCGCTCCATGCCGGTCGAAACCAAACAGAAACTCGCCGCAGCCGGCAACGCGCTCGACACCGAGCTCACCTCGCTGGTCGAGTGGATGCAGTCGCAGGACCAGGGCCTGGGCCAGTCGGCGGAGACCTCGGCCGGCAAAATCCGCTACCAGATGAACCGCCTGCGGACTCTGGCCGCCAACTTCCAGTTGCAGAAAGAGGCCTCGCTCACCCGCCACGCCGAGGCCGTCGGCAATGCTCTCTTCCCCGGCGGCGTGCTCCAGGAGCGTGTCCACGGCGCGGCCTACTACTTCGCCCGCCACGGCCTCGAACTCGCGGAAACTCTATGCGTCCAAGCCGGAAGTTCCTGCGCCGGCCACACAGCGCTTTGGCCATGAATAGCAGAGAACAGTGATCGCTGTTCACTGTCTCACTGTTCACTGTCCACTGTCCACTGCTCACTGTCCACTGTCCACTGTTCACTGTCCACTGTCCACTGTCCACTGTCCACTGTTCACTGTCCACTCCTCACTGTCCACTGCTTTATAATCCTCGCGAAAGACGACGAGGGTCCCCATGAGACAGTTCTTAGCATTTATAATTGCCGGTCTGCTTGCCTGCGCCGCTGCCCAAGCACAAATGCCAAACTGCTCCACCGCCGGCGCTGACAACGCCTTTCTGAATATCCAGACCATCCGTCTGTGGCCCGGCGACGCTCCGGAGGCCAAGGGAACCACCTGCTACGACATCCCGACCCTCACCATCCTGAATCCGCGCCCGGGCGCCAACAATGGCTCAGCGGTCATCGTGCTGCCGGGCGGCGCGTACGTCGGCCTGGCCTCCGATCTGGAAGGCCGCGAAGTGGCCGACTGGTTTACCGCGCGCGGCTTTCGCGCCTTCATCCTCAGCTACCGGCTCTCCTCGCACGGATACCTGCTGCCCGGGCCGCTCCTGGACGCCCGCCGCGCCGTGCAACTGGTCCGCGCGCGGGCCCGCGACTACCAGATCGACCCCAACCGGATTGTCATGATTGGCTTTTCGGCCGGTGGCCATCTGGCCGCGCTCGCCGCAACCCAGCCCATCGCGGGCCAGCCGGACGCCGATGATCCCATTGCCCGCGTCTCCAGCCGCCCCAACTACCTGGTGCTCGGCTACGGCTGGCTGGGCGCAATTTCTTCCGACACATCGCATTTAACCTACTGCAAGCTCTTCGACGTGATGGACAGGTGTGAGGCGCTGCGCAAGGCCTACGAGCCGGACCTGTTCGTGACCAAAGACACGCCGCCAACATTCATGTACCACACCTTCAACGACCAAACGGTTCCGGTCGAACAGGCGCTCGCGTTCTACGACGCCCTGGTGAAGGCCGGGGTTTCGTCCGAGATCCACATCTTCGCCAACGGAGCTCATGGCAGCGGCCTGGGCAAGGGCGATCCCGCCCTCGACAAGTGGCCCGCCCTGATGGAGAACTGGCTGCGCCCCTTTGGACTGCTGACGGTGGACAATGACGTGGTAGGGACGAAGCCGTAAGAGCAGCTTCTAGCTGCTAGCTTCTAGCCTCTAGCTCGTCTCCGAGCCAACAGCCTGGGGGCCCCATTCATCACAGTTCCATCGTGATGAGTGGGATAATCCAACCCCCAAACAGGGGAGATTTTTCAAGTGGATTGGTCCAGTCCTCGCAGGAGAAAGCTAGAAGCTAGCGGCTAGAAGCTTGGGCCCTGAAAAGGGCCCAAAAACTAAGAGGCGGGCATCCGGAATCAGGAGTGGAAGGACTTCCCAAAACCGGCTGCCCGCTGGACCCTGGTCCGGGTCTAGGTGGTATGTTTAGTTTAGGCTTGTTCCCGGCGAAAGCAAGACCTATTTTGCATTAAATTCCCATTCCGTGACAGCAATCACATGTCCCCGTTCAAACTGGTCCATTACGTTGACTTGAGGGGCTGCCCCTGATACAAAAGTTGTGTTCCACCCGATAAAATTTAGTCAGTCAGCCTCAGCGTTCCGGTACAACCATGCAATTGATTCTTCAACAACTCGGAGCCATGTTTGTCGGCGCCATTCCCACGACTCTGCTGTTCATTGTGCTGGTTGTGGCTTACCAGTTTCTGGTGCAGGGCCCGCTGACGGCCACGCTGAAACAGCGCCGCGCCCTGACCGAAGGCGCCATGGAAGACGCACAGAAGGCGATTGCGGAAGCCGAGGCGCGGGCGGCGGAATATGCGGCTAAATTGCGCCATGCGCGCGCCGAGGTTTACAAAGTCCGCGAGCAGCGCGTGAAGCAGTGGAACACCGAGCGCGACGCCCAGTTGGATGCCGCCCGCAAGGCCGCCGGAGTGAAGGTGAGCCAGGCCCGGGCCGAGCTAGAGGCCGAGGCAGCAGCCGCAAGGCAGACCATCCTGGGCTCGGCCGGCGATTTGGCCGGCCAAGTCGTGCGCGCGGTGCTGCCCGCCGTTGCCGGGGGTTCCCGTTGAGAGACCGTTTTTCGCAGCTTCGTTCTTCACCTCGTGTTTTTGGGCTTCTGTTTCTGGCGGTGCTGGCAGCCGGAATTCTGACGGCGCCATTCCGGGTAGCTGCGCAGCAGCCCGCGCCCGCCGCCGGGCAGGCCGCCGCCGCGCCGGCTACTGCCGCCTCCGATGCTCCCAAGTCTCAGGAAGAGCAGAACAAGGCCTTCCTGCTTGATGGGCCGATCGTGAAGTGGACGGCCCGGACCTTCGGCCTCACGGTTGAGACCGCCTCCGGCATCTTCCAGTTCACCAACTTCCTTATCATTGCGCTTCTGGTCGGTATTCCCATCGCGCGCGTGACGCCGAAGATCTTTCACAAGCGCTCCCAGACCCTGGGCGTTAGCCTCAAAACGGCGCGCGAGGCGACCGCGGATGCCAACGCCCGCCTCAGCGCGGTCGAGGCCAAGCTGGCCGGGCTCGACGAGGAGATCAAGAAGTTTCGCGCCGAAGTGGAGCGCGAAAGCCTGGAGGACGAAGCCCGCATCAAGGCTTCTCTCGGGGAAGAAAGCGCCCGCATCGTCCAGGCTGCCGAGCAGGAGTTGACTGTAGCCGCTGCCCAGGCCCGCCGCGGCTTGCGCCATTATGCCGCCGACCTGGCCATCGAGCAGGCCGCCAGGCAACTGGTGCTGACCCCGGAGACCGACAAGGCCCTGATCGACGAGTTTATTGGCGGCGTATCTGCCGGCAACGGCAAAGGGGGACAGAACTAGATGGCCGCCTTCGTTTCCCGCTACGCCCACGCCTTTGCCGATGTGGTGACCGCGGCCTCGCTGGACACGGCCGCCATCGACGCCCAATTCACCGACTTTCTCGCGACCTGGGAAGGCAGCGCCGAGCTCCGCGACTTTTTTGAGAATCCGGCCATTCCCGCCCTCCAGAAGGTTGACGTCCTGGACAAGCTGAATGCCGAGCTGAAGCTCATGAAGGAACTGCGCAACCTGATCGCGGTGCTGATCTCGAACGATCGCATCGGGCAGGTGAAAGAAGTGGCGCAGGCCTATCGCAGGCTCTTGCAGGAGCAGTTGGGGATTCGCCCCGCGGAAATCGTCACCGCGCGCGAACTCGAAACCAAGGAACGCGAAGAGCTGGTGGCGGAGATTGCCAAACTGGCGGGATCGAAAATTGAAGCCAGCTTCACGCTGGACAAATCCATCCTGGGCGGCACGGTCGTGCGCATCGGCTCCACGGTGTACGACGGCTCCGTGCGCGGCCGCCTGGAACGGTTGAGAACAGTGCTCAGTGAACAGTGAACAGTGGTCAGTGGTCAGTGAACAGTGGTCAGTAAATGGCTGGCAGTGGCTAGCAGTCAGGAATTAGGATTCGGCGAACTTTAGTCAGCAAGCAGCGGGCTTTTGACTGTCCACTGTTCACTGTCCACTGTTCACTGTAAAGGAACGCAGAATGGCTCAGATCAAAGCAGACGAGATTACGCAACTTCTTCGCGAGCAGATCGCGAACTACGATTCGAAGATCCAGGTCGACGAGGTCGGGACCATCACATCGCTCGGCGACGGCATTGCCCGCCTGCACGGTCTGGACAAGGTGATGGCCGGCGAGCTGCTCGCCTTCCCGCACGACATTGCCGGCCTCGCCCTGAGCCTGGAAGAAGACCAGGTGGGCGCCGTGATTCTGGGCGACTACACCGAGCTCAGCGAAGGCAACGAGGTCAAGCGCACCGGCAAGATTCTGTCGGTGCCCGTGGGTGAGGCCATGATCGGCCGCGTCGTGAACGCGCTGGGCATGCCCATCGACGACAAGGGTCCCATCGCCACCACGGAGTTTCTGCCCGTCGAGCGCATTGCCCCCGGCATCATCGATCGCCAGGGTGTCCGCGAGCCAATGGCGACCGGACTCAAGGCCATCGACGCCATGATTCCCATCGGCCGCGGCCAGCGCGAACTCATCATCGGAGACCGGCAGACCGGCAAAACCGCCGTCCTCCTCGACACCATCATCAACAACGCCAAGAACGACCTGATCTGCATCTACTGCGCCATCGGCCAGAAGCGGTCGTCCATCGCGCAGGTCGTGCAGACGCTCACCGAAGCCGGCGCCATGGGCCACACCATCGTCGTGGCCGCCTCGGCCTCCGAGCCCGCGCCCATGCTCTATCTCGCGCCTTACGCGGCCACCGCCATGGGCGAGTACTTCCGCGACTCCGGCCGCCACGCGCTGGTCATGTACGACGATCTCTCCAAGCACGCCATGGCCTACCGCGAAATCTCGCTGCTCCTGCGCCGTCCGCCGGGCCGCGAAGCTTATCCGGGCGACGTCTTCTATCTCCACTCCCGCCTGCTCGAGCGCTCCTCCAAAATGAGCAAGGAAAAGGGCGCCGGTTCGCTCACCGCGCTCCCGGTCATCGAGACCCAGGCCGGCGACGTCTCGGCCTACATTCCAACCAACGTCATCTCCATCACCGACGGGCAGATCTTCCTTGAAACCGACTTGTTCAACTCCGGCGTGCGTCCGGCCGTGAACGTCGGCCTTTCGGTTTCGCGCGTAGGCTTCTCGGCGGCCATCAAGGCGGTCAAGCAGGTAGGCTCGACCCTCAAGCTCGATCTGGCCCAGTACCGCGAGCTTGCGGCCTTCGCGCAGTTCGGTTCCGACCTCGACCCGCTCACCCAGAAGCAGCTCAACCGCGGCCAGCGCCTCACCGAACTCCTCAAGCAGCCGCAGTTTCAGCCGCTCACCTGGCAGCAGCAGGCAGTGGTTCTTTTTGCCGGCACGCAGGGCTATCTCGACGACCTCAAAGTCACCGACATTCGCGCCTTCGAAGTCGGCTTGTACAAGTATTTGGACAGCGCGCAAACAGCGCTCATCGCCGACCTGACCGCCAAGAAAGCATTCGACGACGACCTGCGCAGCCGCCTGCACGCAGCCCTGAAAGAGTACTCCGCAAACTTCAAAGCGGAGCTGGAAACAGCTAGTGTTCAGTGAACAGTGGACAGTTAAGAGCGGCGGCTGCCCTCTGACTGACCACCGAAATCTGAAAGCTGAGCAAACATTTGAATGTAACTGAACAGTGAACACTGTTCACTGTTCACTGTCCACTGTTCACTGAGAACTAACGATGGCAAATGTACTCGACCTTCGGCGTCGCATCCGCAGCGTGAAAAACACGCGCCAGATCACCAAGGCCATGAAGATGGTCTCGGCGGCCAAGCTGCGCCGCGCGCAGGAGCGGGCGCTCCAGGCCCGGCCCTACGCCAAAATGATCACCAGCGTGCTTGAATCGCTGACCCGCCGCATCGATATCTTCGACGAAACGACCGGCAACCTCAAGCATCCGCTCTTCGTCACCCGCCCCGAAAAGCGCATCCTGCTCATCATCGTCAGTGGCGACAAGGGCTTTGCCGGTGCATTCAACGCCAACATCCTGAAGGCCGCTTTCCAGTTCATTACCGGCAACACCGACAAGCAGATTGACATTGAAGCCGTGGGCCGCAAGGGCCGCGACATGATGCGCCGCCGCTATCCCGTTGCTGTCTACACCGAGCAGACCGACGACCAGGGCGTCGCCCGCCAGGTCAGGGATCGCAAGGCGCCAGTCGAGGTTACAGGCGATCATCCCGGCATGTTGCTCAAGCTCGAACAGGGCCGCGTCCACGAGCTCGCCGAGAGCGTCATCGCCCGCTACGTGCACGAAGAGATTGACGCCGTCTACATCGTCTACAACGAGTTCAAATCGGTCATCTCGCAGCGCCTCGTCGTCGAGCGCCTGTTGCCGCTGATGAAGATTGGCATTCCGCAGATTACCGGCGCCGTCGAGCCGACCACGGAAGAGCGTGAACGCGCCGCCGAGGCTGCTTTGTCGGCAGGCATCGAGATCGAGGCCGTCGACACAGCCGAAGCCGACGACGAAGCCAAGAAGTTCGGCACCGCCAATGTGGACTACATCTACGAGCAGCCGGCCGAGGAGCTTTTCGCGGGCCTGCTGCCGCAATACGTTTTTTCCATGCTCTATCACGCCATGACGGAGTCGGTCGCCGCCGAACACGCGGCCCGCATGACGGCCATGGATTCGGCAACCAACAACGCCTCCGACATGATCGACTCGCTCACGCTGCACATGAACCGCGTGCGCCAGGCCGCCATCACCAAGGAGATCATCGAGATCGTCTCCGGCGCCGCGGCTTTGTAGAGGCAAGGTAGCGCCGGTCTCCAGACCGGCTGTCGTGCAGGACTCCAGCCCCGCACACAATGCAGCCGGCAGTTTTGAAAGGGCACGACTTGAGTCGTGCCGATGAAGGCCTCAAAAAGATCACCGGGCTTTAGCCCCTGAGGCAAAGCAACCTCAGCAAAGAAGGCAAAGAACAATGGCAGAAAACATCGGCAAAGTAATCCAAATCTCCGGCCCCGCCGTAGACGTGCAATTTGAAGAAGCGACCATGCCGCCCATCTATCAGGCGCTGCGCGTCGTCAGCGACGGCTTCACCGTCCCCGCGCCCATCAGCGTCATTCTTGAAGTCCAGCAGCACCTGGGCGAGGGCCGTGTGCGCACCGTGGCCATGGAGCCCACCGACGGCATGGTCCGCGGCATGAAGGCCATCGACCTCGGCGGCCCCATCAGCATGCCGGTGGGCAAAGAGACGCTGGGCCGCGTGCTCAACGTCATCGGCAACCCCGTCGACAACCTCGGCCCCATCGGCGAAAAGACGCGCATGCCCATTCACCGGCCCGCGCCGCTGTTCGACGAGCAGTCCACCCACGAAGAGATGTTCGAGACCGGCATCAAGGTCATCGACCTCATTCAGCCCTTTCTGAAGGGCGGCAAGATCGGCCTCTTCGGCGGCGCAGGCGTGGGCAAGACCGTTGTCATCATGGAGCTCATCAACAACGTCGCCAAGAACCACGGCGGCTTCTCGGTCTTTGCCGGCGTGGGCGAACGCACCCGCGAGGGCAACGACCTGTGGNNGTCGCCGAGTACTTCCGCGACGTTGAAGGGTCCGACACGCTGCTCTTCATCGACAACATCTTCCGCTTTACGCAGGCCGGTTCCGAGGTCTCCACCCTTCTCGGCCGCATGCCCTCGGCCGTCGGCTACCAGCCCAACCTGGCCACGGAAATGGGCGAACTGCAGGAGCGCATCACCTCGACCAGCAAGGGTTCCGTCACCTCCGTGCAGGCCGTCTACGTGCCCGCCGACGACTTGACCGATCCCGCGCCGGCCACCACCTTCGCTCACCTCGACGCCACCACCGTGCTCAGCCGTCCGCTGTCGGAGCTCGGCATCTACCCGGCAGTCGATCCGCTGGCTTCGACCTCGCGCATTCTCTCCGCGCGCATCGTGGGCCAGGATCACTACGACGTGGCCCAGGGCGTCAAGCGCATTCTGCAGCGCTACAAGGATCTGCAGGACATCATCGCCATTCT
>PLOG01000124.1:0-10054 GCA_003142935.1 Acidobacteriaceae bacterium | reverse complement strand
AAGTACGACGACATCCCCGAGCAAGCCTTCTACATGAAGGGCGCCATCGAAGAAGTGCTGGCCGAGTCCGAGAAGCTGAAGGCAAGCGTATAAAAGCAGTGGACAGTGAACAGTGGACAGTGGACAGTAAAAACGCCCACTTCCGAATCGGAACTTGTTGCTCACCGTTCACTGTCAACCGTTCACTGTCAACTGTTCACTGTCCACTGTTCACTGTCCACTGTCCACTGTTCACTGTTCACTGTTCACTGTCCACTGTTCACCGTCCACTGTTCACTGTCCACTGTCCACTGTCCACTGTTCACTGTCCACTGTTCACTGGGCGACTGAAAGGAGCCCCATGGCAGAAGAAACGAATCAACTCAGAATCCGGCTCGTCACTCCCGAGCGCACCATGTTCGAGCATGCGGCGACAGCCGTCGAGCTGCCCGCGAAGAACGGGTACTTCGAGGTGCTCTACGGCCACGCGCCGCTTGTAGCCGAACTCGGCGCTGGCGACGTGATTGTGCACTGCGGCGCCGATATAGCGGACGGCAGCACGGCCGGCGCATCCCGCTACAACGTCAGTTGGGGCTTTGTTGAAGTGCTTCCCGACCGCGTAACGATCCTGGCCTCCGACGCCCTCAAGCCCGAAGAGATCGATGTGCCCCGCGCCGAGCAGCAACTCGACCGCGGCCAGAAGATGTGGAAGGAAGCCGGCGAAAGCGAAGACGCCTACACCGATGCCCTCCGCGTAATCTCCGAAGCCGAAGCCAAAATCGCCTCCGCGCACGAGAAAGCCTAGGCTGTATCGACATATACTGGTCACGTAAACACTTGATAAATAATGAAATTGTCATCCTGAATGAATTGTCATCCTGAGCGAACGGGGCCCCAAGCGCGTTTCAGCTTGGGGGTGGTGAGTCGAAGGATCTGCTTCTGTTTTTCAATCAACTTCGAAGACACGACACTAGTCCAGCCAACATATCCGTTCTGTATATGCCGATGCGCTCTAGACAGTTTCTCTCTGCAAAACAAAAACGCCCTTCCCAACCGAGCAGGGCGTTTTTCCTGTTCACTGTTCACTGTCCACTGTCCACTGTTTCACCAGTGTTTGCGTTCCGACAGCACATCCATCTCCGAGCCCGCCAGCAGAAACGCGCCCACGCCGAAGTTGTAACTCGAACTCGGCTTGTACTCCGCCGGCGCTTCTCCAATCGGCTGAATCGCGCCCAACCGGCCATCCGCATACACATGTGTCAGCATCCCGGCCCAGGCCCGCTCCACCACCGGCAAGTAAGTATCGGCATCCAAAATGCGGTGGCTGATGCCCCACGCAAGGGCGTAGGTGAAGAACGCCGACCCCGAAACCTCCGGCTGCGGATAACTCCCCGCATCGAGCAGCCCCGGCCGCCACAGCCCATCGCTGCCCTGCACCGACCGAACTTCTGCCGCCATCTCGCGCAGCAAGGCAATGTAGTGCGGCCGCAACGGGTCGTCCGAAGGCAGTGTTTCGAGAACCCGCGCGGTGCCCGCCATCACCCAGCCATTACCGCGCGACCAGAAAATCTTCTCGCCGTTCTTCTCGTGCTTGTTCAGGTAGCTCGCGTCGCGCGAGAACAGATGCTTCTGTTTGTCGTAGAGAACCTTCTCGGTCTTTCCCCATTCCCGATCGACATAGGCATCGTAGGTATTGTCCGCGGTAATGTCGGATAACTCGACGCCCGCGGGCGGCGCCATGAACAGCGCATCGCACCACCACCATGCCGGCTTCTCCGGATCGTTGAGCAACGCCACCGCATCGTCGTACTGGCTGCGCATCGGCGTCAGTTGTTCCTGTTTGTGCGAAGACCGGTAGAGCTCAATGAAGGCTTGCGCGATGGCGAAATCGTCGGCCGGATGCGCCGTACGTTCCAGCTTCCAGCCAAAGTGCTCTCCCACCGAGGCGACATACTGGCTATAGCTCCGATCGTGCAATGTGCGCGACGCCGCCATCAAGCCAATATCGAGCACGCCAAAATCCCACGACCGGCTCGGCGGCTGCGCCTGGACGCGCTCGAGTTCCCAGTCGGCAACCTTCTTCATGGCCGCGCGAATCTGCTTCGAGTGCAAGGCTGGCGAAAGATCGCTGGCGAGCGGACCCGGATCGGCCGGTTGATCTCCCGGCACCGGCGCGTCGTTCGTGGCCTGCTGCGCAGAACCCGCAGCGCTCCCTGTCCCCAGAAAAACAAGAGCCAGTGCTCCCAGCACCACTGCGGGCGAACTTATTGCCCGCAGCGTCCTCCATGACCAACGCATCTTCTTTATCTCCCCAGGGTTAGATCTCGCCAAATCTGGGCCGCAGTTCCCTGCCGGCGTTTCCCCATCCCTAGCCATCATACGATCCCGCTCTGCCCCCTCGGCGCGCCTGCTAACACCTTCGCCACTTGCCGATCATGCGCCAACCTCGATAAAGTGACAGCCACAGGTCATCTTCCGGGCGAGCGCCGCCTCTAGAGTGCTGCGCATCGCGTAATCATCTCTCCCCTAAAGGATTTCGCATGTCTTCCTTGCCTGTAAATATCGTCGCCAACCCCGTCGCGAATCTTGACATCGACTCCACTCTGCGCGAGAACCGTGTCTTTCCGCCGCCCCCCGAGTTCAGCGCCAAGGCCCACATCAAGAGCCTGGAAGAGTACGAGACCCTCTACAAGCAGTCGATCGAAGACCCTGAAAAGTTCTGGGGCGGCGTGGCCCGAGACCTGCACTGGTTCAAGCCCTGGGACAAAGTTCTCGACTGGAATCTTCCCTGGGCCAAGTGGTTTGTCGGCGGCAAGCTCAACCTCTGCTACAACTGCGTCGACCGTCACGCCCTCGGCGCACGCCGCGACAAGACCGCGCTCATCTGGGAGGGCGAGCCGGGCGAAATCCGCCGCCTCACCTACGCCGAGCTGCACGTTGAAGTGCAAAAGTTCGCCAACGCCCTCAAGTCGCTGGGCATCGAGAAGGGTGACCGCGTCGCCGTCTACATGGGCATGACCCCCGAACTGGCCATCGCCCTGCTGGCCTGCGCGCGCATCGGCGCTGTCCACTCGGTCATCTTCGGCGGATTCGCCGCCAACGCCATCGCCGACCGCGTCAACGATTCTGCTTGCGTCGCCATCCTTACCCAGGACACCAGCTACCGCCGCGGCACGGAAATCCAGCTCAAGCGCACCGTCGACGAAGCCATGGCCGCCTGCCACACCGTCAAGCACGTCGTCGTCTACAAACGCAGCGGCTCGCCGGTAAAGATGGTCGAAGGCCGCGATCACTGGTGGCACGACCTGGTCGCCGCCGCCAGCCCCGACTGCCCCGCCGAGCAGCAGGACTCCGAGGACCCGCTCTTCATCCTCTACACCTCCGGCTCAACCGGGAAGCCCAAAGGCCTGCTGCACACCACCGGCGGCTACGCCGTGCAGACCTACCTCACCGCCAAGTACGTCTTCGATCTCCGCGACGAGGACGTCTTTTGGTGCACCGCCGACATCGGCTGGGTCACTGGCCACTCTTATGTCGTCTACGGCCCGCTCCAAAACGGCGCAACCGTGCTCATGTACGAAGGCGCTCCGAACTGGCCCGACTTTTCGCGCTTCTGGAAGATCATCGACGACCACCGGGTTAGCATCTTCTATACCGCGCCCACCGCCATTCGCGCCTTCATCAAGTGGGGCGATCAGCACGTCGAAAAGTTCAAGCTCGACTCCCTCCGCCTGCTCGGCACCGTTGGCGAGCCCATCAACCCCGAAGCCTGGATGTGGTATCGCGAGAAGATCGGCCACAACCGCTGCCCCATCGTCGACACTTGGTGGCAAACCGAAACCGGCGCAATCCTCATCGCGCCCATTCCCGGCGCGGTACCCGCCAAGCCCGGCTCCGCCACGCGCCCCTTTTTCGGCATTCAGCCCGAGGTCGTCACCAAAGAGGGCGAGCCCGTCCCCGCCGGCCACGGCGGCCTGCTCGTCGTCCGCAAGCCCTGGCCCTCCATGGCCCGCACCATCTACGGCGATCCCGAGCGCTATCAAAAAACCTACTGGTCCGACGTCCCCGGCAGCTACTTTACCGGCGACGGCGCGCGCCAGGATGCCGACGGCTATTTCTGGCTCATGGGCCGCGTCGACGACGTCATCAACGTCAGCGGCCACCGCCTCGGCACCATGGAAGTCGAGTCGGCCCTGGTGGCGCATCCCAAAGTTGCCGAAGCCGCCGTCGTCGGCCGCCCCGACGCGCTCAAGGGCCAGGCCATCTCCGCCTTCGTCTCGCTGGAATCCGGCAACCCGCCCAGCGAAGAATTAAAAGACGAACTCCGCAAGTGGGTTTCAAAGGAAATCGGTTCCCTAGCCCGCCCCGACGACATAAGATTCACCGAAGCCCTGCCCAAAACCCGCAGCGGCAAAATCATGCGCCGTCTGCTCCGCGAGCTGGCCACCCACGGCGAAATCAAGGGCGACACCTCCACCCTTGAAGACTTCACCATCATCGCCAAACTCCGCGAGGCAGAAGAAGGATAGAGCGGCTTCGGCGTTTCCGCACGTTTAAGTTCCAGGCGGAAAACCACCTGGATTGACTTCAGGCGGAAAACCGCCTGAGCCTAGATAGATAGCTGTCCCGTTCTTTCGAAAACTCCCTAGCCCCACACTCTGCGGGCGTCCCATCCGCAACGCAGTTTCATCGCAGCAAGGGTGGGATTCAGAACTATTCTTTCCCGCACGCCCCCCACTGCGGCCTACTCACAAAGTAGACTCCGTCCGCAGCCTCCACAGAAAATCTATCTGTATCTCCATCGACAACATCCAGCACCAGACCCCGCTGCGCTACCTGTTCCGGCTGCCCCGATCCCAGGTAGAACGGCGTGTCTTCATCCACAAAGCCCAACAGCGTGTCTCTCGAACCGATTCGAAATTCGTTTTGCTTCAGGCACAGCGGCACGCTTCCATCGCAACACCCGCCCCCCTGGTGAAACAATAGCGCCCCATGGCGCTCCTTCAGTTCCTTCAGCAGCGCCGCCGCTCTTGCCGTCACTTCGATATCAGCGCTCATTCTCGGCCTCCTGTTCCTCGGCCCAAACCACGCAGGGCGACGCCGTCGAGCAAATGCCCGCGCCGCCGCCCCGCAAGACCGGAAACCGCGATGCCCTAAAAGAATCCCATCGCCTTGGTACTGTAGCTGACCAACAGATTCTTGGTCTGCTGATAGTGGTCCAGAATCATCTTGTGTGTCTCGCGCCCGAAGCCGGACTCCTTGTATCCGCCAAACGCCGCGCCCGCCGGATACACGTGGTAGCAGTTCGTCCAGCACCGCCCGGCCTTGATCTCCCGGCCAACGCGATACGTGTTGTTCATGTTGCGCGACCACACGCCCGACCCCAGCCCGTACGGGGTATCGTTGCCGATCTCGATCGCTTCCTCCAGCGTCTTGAACTTCGTCACCGAAACCACCGGCCCAAAGATCTCCTCCTGGAAGACGCGCATCTTGTTATCGCCCGCAAAGACGGTCGGCTCCATGAAGTAGCCGTTCTCCATGTCGCCGCCAAGGTGCGCTCTCTCGCCGCCTGTCAGGCATTGGGCACCCTCTTCCCTGCCGATCCGTATGTAGTCCAGAATCTTCGTGATCTGCTCCTTCGACACTTGCGGTCCCATCATCGACGTGGGGTCAAGCGGGTTAGCGACCTTGATCTTCTTCACCCGGGCCACGGCGCGCTCCATGAACTTGTCGTAAATCGACTCCTGAACCAGCGCCCGCGATGGGCAGGTGCACACTTCTCCCTTGTTCAGGGCAAACAGGGCAAAGCCCTCCAACGTCTTGTCAAGAAAGTCGTCGTCGGCATCCATCACGTCGGCAAAGAAGATGTTAGGCGACTTGCCGCCCAACTCCAGCGTCTGCGGAATAATCGGCTCCGACGCGTACTGCATGATGAGCCTGCCGGTCGTGGTTTCTCCCGTAAAGGCGATCTTGGCAATGCGCTTGTTCGACGCCAGAGCCTTGCCGATCTCCCCGCCCGGTCCCGTGACCACGTTCAGTACGCCGGGAGGCAACAAATCACCCACCAGTTGCGCAAAAAGCATCAGGCTCAGCGGCGTATTCGAAGCCGGCTTGATCACAACGCAGTTCCCCGCTGCCAGCGCCGGGGCCAGCTTCCACGCCGCCATCAGCAGCGGGAAGTTCCAGGGAATAATCTGGCCCACGACGCCCAGCGGCTCCTTGAAGTGATAGGCAACGGTGTCGTTGTCGATATCGCTCAGCGCGCCTTCTTCTGCGCGGATGCAGGCCGCGAAATAGCGGAAGTGGTCTACCGTCAGCGGCATATCGGCGGCCCGTGTCTCGCGGATGGGCTTGCCATTATCGAGGGTTTCCGCCAGCGCCAGGGTTTCCAGGTTCTGCTCGACAACATCGGCGATCTTCAGCAGGATCGTTGCGCGATCGGCCGGCGAAGTGTGGCCCCATTTTTCCCTGACGGCGTGCGCGGCATCCAGGGCCTTTTCTACATCCGCCGGCCCGGAACGCGCGAACTCACAGATGGGCTCCGCATTAATCGGGCTTTGGCTCACAAAGTAGCGGCCTGTGGTTGGCGGTACCCATTTCCCTCCAATGTAGTTCTCGTACCTTGAGCGGACGCCCGCCTTATGCAGAGTCTCAAGGACATCCTGAATCGATGACTGATTGACTGCCGTTGCCATAATCATTCTCTCCTTTGCTCGAAGACGATTCATCCTACTCTGCGTCACCAACGATTGCAAAGCCCGAAAACGAACAGTTCCTTACCTCAATGAGACCCACTAATCACTAACCACTACCTCTCTAACCCTCCAAAAATGACCATTTTTTACAAAAAACTCCTCATCCGCTCCTTTATGTACTGATACATCAGTAGAGATCGCAAAATCTGTCCGCTTCTATCAGTACGATTTTCAAGAAAAAACTGCCGTTTCGCCAATTGTCGCCCCGGAAGCATACGAAATCTACACCCTTTGTCGGCCTATACCCCACCGAATTTTGCGATTCTTCAAGAATTGCATTCGAAGTCCAAAGGCTGAAGAACAGGGGCGGGCGCGGGACTTTGAACGACCGCCGCAAAGCAGACGCAGCAGCAAAAAGACAAAAAAGCGCCGGAGCCATCCCATGTGACTCCGGCGTGAGAATTTGTCTTACAGACGTTCGGTTCTGTTAAAAGTTGACGGTGGCAAAGTCGGTGGTGCTGAAGCCGTCAACGTGGCGGCCGAGCAACACTAACTTACCGTTGGTTGGATTCTTGAGCAGCAACCCGACCACGCGGATGTTGGCGCCGTCGGTGAGGTCGGTGAATCCGCCCAGTCCGAAGCGGAAGTCGCTGTGGCCGCCCAGATAGACCGTGACCGGAGTGGGAACCAGAACCCCGGCAAAGCCGTTAATCTGCAACTGGAATGAACCGGTTGCGGAGTTCTGGCTGCCCTTGACGACGGTTCCGTTGAAGCCCCAGTTGCGCAGCGTCACCCGGTCTACGGTGACCGCATTGGCATTGGCGGCGCCGGTAGCCGGACCACCCACGGCAATGCTCTGGCCAGCCGTCAGGCCGCTCGAGTTGAACAGGAATTGCGTGAACGGATTGTGCATCCAGTAGATGGAGTAGGTCTCGCTGCCGGATAGATTCACCTGGGCAATCTGGCCCTGCTGAATGCCGGTGGTAGTGGGCAGCAGCCCGCGCACATAGAGGTCGAAGCTGGTGGCCGCGCCCGTGGGCGGCGTTACGTAGGTTACCTGGCCGGCTGCATAGAAGCCCGTGTCGGAGAGGACTGCAACTTCGTCCGCATCCAGAGTCTGATCGGCCGGATCGAGTTGACCTGAAACCTGCACGATGCTGTTGGTATTCAAAGTACTCAGGCTGGCGCTGCCGTCCCACTCCGTCTGTCCATTTACATCGATCGTGAACTGCTCTCCGTGCGGCCCCTGGACAACGAACGATTGTCCGCTGGCATTCACGCTGACAACGCCCGCGATCAACTCGTCGATGTGAGCGCGGGTGTCGGTGCGCGTAACCGTGTTGATATTGAACGTGGGGTTGACAGAGCCGGTGATATTTCCGTTCGTGTCGACCTGGATCGAATCCTTGAGGTCGAAGTCGACTCGTATGCCAACCGGCTGTCCATTGGTGGAAATGGTCAACGGCTTGTCGAGGTCCCCAGTCACCGTCGTTGAGGTCAGCGTGGCCGTTTCGGTCTTAAGAGCTGGCGGGGTAACGGTGGTGTCGAGGTAACCGATGGTGGCCGTGCCGAGCGTGATTTTATAGCCGGTGTATGTGCCTGTGGGAATATCGTTCATGTCGACCAGCGTCTGCAGGCCGTTGTAGCGCGCGAAGTCGACAGTGGGCGTGCCGCTGACCAGATTCGCGCTGGCTGAGCTGCCGTTGGTCAATTCGGCACTGGTGACCTGCACCGCAAACGAGGTAACGCTTGCCATGGGAGCGTCGGTGCCGACCATGAAAGCCGGGCCGGTGGCGCTGGAGGTTGAGATGTTTGACAGCGCGCCGTTCGAGCAGCCGGAAACGAGAATCACGGCCGCAGATAGCATTAGGATAGCCAGCCTCAAAGGCGTTTTTGTTTTGGGGGACATATCGGATAATTCGCTTTCTGCGGGGTTTCCGCACCTTATGAAGAACAAACGCTGAGTGGGCAGGCTCGCCTGCCTCTCACCCAAACCGGCGAAAACCACCTTGCCACCGAGGCGACAAGCTCAACCTGGAACGCAAAGCGGTGAACCTGGAAGGGTTCTGCTCGTCCTCGGCAGAAAGAATGGAAAAAAGTCGGTCCGGGGCGCGCTCGTGTGCGGAGCCATCGCCGGAGATTCAGTACGACGGCATCCATAGCCTCTTTTCGGGTCATTACAGGCCGTCGCTCAGTCTAGACACGGAACAACTGTGGAAGTTGCGGCCTGGATGCAAAAAAATCCTCTGGATTCAAAATATGGCTTGCTCGAAGATCCCTGAGTGGTGCGCCTGGGTCCTGGGAGTCCTCCACCGGAGCTGCCGACCCGCGGGAGATGAAACTTCTGCCTGCCAATGCCGCCGCCAACTCGCCAACTCGCCATGTCCGCGAAGCGGACGCTAACTTGCTGAATTTATTACAAAAACCTACGCGCACTTTCACGCGAATCATTCAATCCAGGTCCATTCGACACCCTGTTTCTTATCAGAATCTTGAAGCACTCGTCCGTTGTCATTCGCGAGCATCGAGTTGCACCGCATGCGCCAGGAGTCGATTGATGAGGAACTCTTTGATGTCATATCGGGTTACGAGGCTCTGACCGCTGTCCGCCGGCCAAGCTGATGCACGGCGATTGCGGCGCGCGGCCTTTCCTTTGATGTATCCCGGCTGACACCCGTTGCCCTAACTTGAACAATTCAATAATGGCCCCGCCTTCAGCCAGTCTTGAGCAGAACTGCTCAGATTACGGGTCGATACGAGTCGATACTCAATCGGAGAGTCTTAACTTCTCGCGCGACTCATTGCCCCGCCGCCAGGCCCTGGGGTGGATTGTTTGCAGGCAACCAGATTTGCAGGGGGTAAGTGAACATCATGACGATCGATTCGAAGACCTACCACGTGCCCCCGGGCAAGAAGCTCAACCTGAGCGAATGGCCCACGGCCGTCCCGGCACTGACCAAATCGAAGAAGCACTATCAAAAGCTGCTTGAAGAGCACGTGAGGGATCTCAGCGCATTACAGCAACTTCACTACGCAGCCAACCGTCATGCGCTTCTACTAATCTTCCAGGGCATCGACGCCGCCGGTAAGGATGGCGCCATAAGGCACGTCATGTCTGGAATCAATCCGCAGGGATGCGAGGTCTTCAGCTTCAAGCAGCCCAGCGCCGAAGAACTGGAACATGATTTTCTCTGGCGCGCTGCGTGCCGTCTGCCCGAGCGCGGCCGCATCGGCATCTTCAATCGTTCTTACTACGAAGAAGTGCTTGTCGTCCGTGTGCATCCAGAGGATCTTCGGAACGAAGGGCTCTCAAAACAGCTTGAGGACGACAAGTCGAAATGGGACGATCGGTATCGCTCTATTGTGGACTTCGAGAAGCA
>PLOG01000112.1 GCA_003142935.1 Acidobacteriaceae bacterium | reverse complement strand
CGCAACTGCTGCACCTCGATCTCTTTTGCCAAGTGCTTGTTCAACTGCTCCAGCCGCTCCACAATCCCAGGCGTCTCCAGCATTTTCTGCTTGTCGTCGGTGGTCAGGAAGGGAAGCGAGGAGGCCACAAAATCCACCAGCCGGCTCGGCTCATCGATGTTGGCCGCAATCGTCCGCAACTCGTCAGACAAGGTCGGCGACTCGGTGACAATCTGTTGGAACTGGGCCACCACATTCCGCACCAGGGCTTCAAAACTCGAGTCGGAAGCCGGCAAAATATCCTCCAGCGTCTCCACCTCGGCCACCATGAAAGGCTCGGTCTGCGAGTAGCCTAAAAGCCGCACGCGGCTCACGCCCTCGGTAAACACAAACCGGCTCTGGTTGGGCATCCGCACAACCTTGTGCACCGTCGCCAGTGTGCCCACAGTATGCAGATCGCCCGGTTTGGGAGAGTCCAGCCGGGGATCCAGTTGCGTCGCCACCACGATCATCCGCTCCTCACCCAGCGACTCAATCAGTTGGATCGAGCTCTCACGGCCAACCGTAAGTGGCAGAACAGCATGAGGGAACAGAACGGTGTCCCGCACCGGCAAGACCGGTACCAGGCGTACCTTTGACACATTTCCTGGGGAGGAAATCAGAGATTGCGATTTGGAAGGCTGATTTTGCATTGAGTGTCCTTTTGTCAGGTTTCCTTCATTAGACAGCGCAGACTTTGAAAAGTTTCAGAAATCTCACATCTTCCCCGTCCTCTTCCCAATCCCCAAACTGCCCACTCCTACCTCTACGCCCCGCCTACGGGCAAGGTTCCCGGGCATAGGAGGCCCGTGCTAAGCCTGACTCCCCGAAGGGCACGGGGTTCGCCTCCCGGTCGTCTCAAAAAACTCAACCGGGGCACTGTTGCGGGGCAGCAAAGCCTAAAGAAAAACTCAACCGGAGCATAGATAAGTGTCAGCGCATGACTTCAGTCGTGCCGGAAATGCCCCAAAATGAATCAGGGCTTTAGCCCCTGCGGGCTTTTCTCTTCAGGCCACGCATCCAGCCTGCTCCTCCCCGCTACAAACTTAGATGCACTGTCGCTCGAAGGTTGTATCGGCTAAACCCAGTGGAAGGTGAGGGGGGACTTCCGCGACCTTAAAAGAGCCGAGCCGGTGTGAACCCGCAGCACCCGCGGAACAGCTTCACCGTCGCTTGTCACTCATTGAATTGCAGACTCGCTCTCGCCGCGCAGACGGGGGCGAACTTGCTCAAATCAGTTTGAATCGCCGGGCTCGCCTTCTTCGCTCTTGATGGCCAATTCGATGTGCTCCCAAAGCTCCTCGGGCGGCTCCTCAACAGGGAAGAGTTGCCGAGCGGCTTCGGCGATTGTCTCCAAATCCGACAGCAGCGCCCGGCAAAGCTCGCAGCTTTGGATATGTGGATGCGCCCCCGCATCCGCCCCGGAGCCAACCAGCTCCGGCAACTGGGCCTGGAACTCAACGCAGCTCATCTTGTCTCGATCGCCGGTCACCGCTGCGCCTCCTTTTGTGCGCTCCTGCGCAGAGCATCGCGTAGCCTCAGGCGCGCCTTGTGCAACTGCGACTTGCTGTTGCCGATCGAACACTCAAGCATGGAGGCAATCTCATTATGCTCATACCCCTCAACATCGTGAAGTATAAAAATCAGCCTATAGCCGGCGGGAAGATCGCCCACCGCGCGCTCCAGCGCCAGCCGGTCGATAGCGCCGCTCAAGGCCAGGTCGGGAGCGCCGAAGCTGCGCCCGGGACTCTGCTCAGGCACCGGCTCCATCGCTTCATCCAGCGAAATCAGGTTCAGGCCCTTCTTGCGCAGTTGCATCAGCACCACGTTCACCGCCAGCCGGTGCAGCCAGGTTGAAAACGCAGAGTCGCCGCGAAAAGTCGCGATCTTGCGATGCAACTGCAAGAATGCCTCCTGCGTAAGATCCTCCGCCTCGGCAATATTGCCCACCATGCGCAGACACAAAGAATAGATGCGCCTTTTATGTAAAGAGTAGAGCTGGGCGAAGGCCTGATGGTCGCCTGCCTGGGCGCGCGCCAGGGCATCTGCCTGCTTCGGATCGGGAGAGGCCGCGGGCGCAAAGGTCACCCGCCTGGCTGGTTGAGTGGGAACGGGAACCGCTTTGTCCAAGTCAAGTGACGTGCTTTCTCTCATCGGGGCGGTTAACCGGGAACGGGGCATGAGCTTCCTTGGGGGGAATCCCTCTTGTGACTGGGCGCCTGCGGCGCACGGCGCCTGTCCTCGCTAGTATAAGGGGAAAGGGGAAGATGCGCAGAGAGGTGGAGCGTCGGCATAAGATGACCGCAGCCATCACCGTGTGATTTCTTGCGTCGAGGCCGCACTTTCGCGCAAAACGGGGCCTGTGCACCGCGCTTTTTTGGGAGATATCGTCTTGCGGAGAAAGTCGGCATTGAAGTGCGGCAATCCGGAGTTGATCCGGTCCGGAGTGGCTCGGTCTGGAGCGGCTCCGTGTCGGGTCCGGCTCGCATGCGCGCTTGTCTTCAGTCTCCTGTTTGCGCCAGGCTCCGCAATCCAGCTGAGCGCCCAGACTTCTTCCCAGTCCGTCGCCGGAACCCTTTCTCAATGGAGTGGCCTGCCGGTGCGCGGCATTTCCTTCGCCGGCGTTTCCGCGGATCGCCTTGACCCGCTGGCTGGCCAACTGCCCCAACTTGCTGGAAAGCCCCTCGATTCGAAAGACGTAAGAGAGAGCCTGCGCCAACTCTATGCCAGCGGCCTTTACGAGACGATACAGGTGGAAGGCACAAAGACCGCGGTATTGCCCGACCAGTACGTCGTCGACCTCGTCTTTCGTGGCCGTCCCCGCACCTTTATCGGCACTGTGGGAGTTTACGGCGCCAAAGGGCCCACCCTGAATACTCAACTGCAACGCGCCAGCCGGCTCCAGGCCGGCACGCGCTTTACCCAGGCCGAGCTCGCCGACGCGCTCAAGCAGATGCGCCAGACGATGGCCGAAGACGGATTCTACGAGCCGCAAATCACCCCCTCGCTCACGCCTCACTCCGATGAGCAGCTCGTCGATATCGTCTTTCAGACGGTTCCCGGACCGCAGGCCCGGGTGGGTAAGGTCGAGGTCTCCGGCGACCCTGGAATGAGCGTGGCGGAGTTCCGCCATTACGCGCGTTTGAGAATCGGCGCCCATGTGGACCACGATACCGGCAGTCGCGCTCTCACCGGCCTGCTCAAGCACTACCGGGGCGAGCAGCGGCTGGAGGCCGAGATCAAGATCGTCTCGGAAAAGTACGATTCCGCGGGGAAGAAAGTAGACTTCATCTTTTCCGCCAACCGGGGCCCCGTTGTCAAAGTGCTGGTTCAGGGAGCAGCCATCGGCGCGGACCGCGTCAAACGCATCATTCCCGTCTTTGAAGAAGGCAGCGTAGACGAGGACCTGCTCAACGAAGGGAATCGCCGCCTTCGCGACTACTATCAGAGGCTCGGCTACTTTGACGCCAAGGTGAATCACCAAGAGCAATCCAACGCGGACGGCGAGGTGGTCATCGTCTTCAAGGTGGACCTTGGCCCGCGCCGCCGCGTGCAGAGCGTTTCCGTTGCCGGAAACCACTACTTCGACTCGGCGACCCTCAAGGAACTGCTCAGCGTGCGCGCCGCCGATTCGCTCGACCGGCATGGTTCCTACAGCCAGGCCCTGGTCTCCGCCGACGTCAGCGCGCTTGAGTCCGTCTACCGCAACAACGGCTTCTCCAACGTGAAGATTGTTCCCGAGACCAGCACTCCGGAAACCAGCCTGGCGGATAACCCAGCCCCGCAAACAACTGCCGTGCCGGCTGGAATGTCGCGCACAGCTCCGCTGGCCGTGACTTACCGGATCGAGGAAGGCGAACAAATCCGCGTCGGCACGGTGCGCCTGGAAGGAAACGACCACGTCGATGCCGCCGGCCTGACTCCGCAGTTGAACACCGCGCCTGGCCAATTGCTCTCGCCCGAGAACCTGGCCGGTGACCGCGACGCGCTGCTCACCGACTACTTGAGCCGCGGTTTCGAGCAGGCCAGCGTAGACGTCGCGCAGCAGACCGAGCCTGCCGACCCCGGCAAAGTGGACGTCGTCTTCCACATCACCGAGGGCCCGCAGATCTTTGTCCGCAATGTGCTGTTCACCGGGCGGCATTACACGCGGCCCGCAACCGTGGCGCGCGCCATCACCCTTCATGCCGGCGATCCGCTCGACCAGACCGCCCTGCTCGATACGCAGCGCAACCTCTACGAACTTGCCCTGTTCAACGAGGTCGATGCCGCAGTCGAGAATCCGACCGGCGGCGCAACCCGCAAGACGATCCTGCTTCAGGCCACTGAAGCGCGGCGCTGGGCTCTTACCTACGGCTTTGGCTTTGAGGCCCAGACGGGAACGCCCCAGAACAACTGCGCAGGCGCAAATGCCGGCGGCGTTCCCTGCAATCCCAACGGCAAAACCGGCGTCAGCCCCCGCGTCATCGCCGACCTCACCCGCAACAATCTCTTTGGCCGCGAGCAGTCGGCCTCGCTGCAAGGCACCTACGGCCTGCTCGAGCAAAAAGTGGACCTGCTCTTACAGGTCCCGCATTTTGACGGCAATCGCAACTTCGGCGTCACCTTCTCCGGCGGCTACGCCAACAGCCAGGATGTGACCACCTACGTCGCGTCCAGGCTTGAGGCCGGCTTCCGTTTTACTGAGAACTTCCAGCTTCCCGGCTCCTGGCTCTCCAAGGCAAATACTCTGGTCTACGAATACGACTTTCGCCGCGTCAAGGTGGCCGCCAGCAGCCTTCAGGTCTTTCCCGGCGAAATTCAAGCCCTCGCCACGGCAGCCCGCGTCGCCGGGCTGGGCCTCACATGGATTCGCGATACTCGCGACTCGCCCCTCGATGCGCATCGGGGAACCTACACCAGCTTTCAGGAGTTTTTCTCAGAGAAATCCTTTGGAGCCGACGCGCAATTCAACCGCCTCGACCTCACCAACTCGAGCTACTACGGCTTCCTCAAACAGCGCCTCGTGCTCGCCCGCAACACGCGCTACGGCCAGATGCGCGCATTCGGCACCGGCTCGCCGGAGTTGATTCCTCTTCCGGAGCGGCTCTATTCCGGCGGTCCCACATCTCTGCGCGGCTTTTCTTTCAATGCCGCCGGCCCCCGCGATCCAGAGACCGGCTACCCCATCGGCGGCGCCGGCGCCCTCACCAACAGCACTGAATTACGCCTGCCGCCGCCCCCCTTGCCCTGGCTCGGCGACACCGTGAGCTTTGTTATCTTCCACGATATGGGCAACGTCTTTACCAACGCCGGCGACGCATGGGCCAGCGCGCTGCGTTTTCACCAGCCTGATCGCGACGCATGCAAGATACCGTCCGGCTACGTTCACATTTCCAAGCCCGTTCCCCCCGGCCCCACAACCTCCACCGGCATTCAAGGTCCGTGCAGCTTCAACTACTTCTCCCATGCGCCGGGCATTGGTTTGCGCTACCATACGCCCGTTGGGCCCATTCGGCTTGATTTCAGCTACAACATCAACACGCCCATCTACCCCGTTTACCTCAACTACTCGCTCTCGGTGCCCGAATCGCAGCCCCATGTCGGCGAGGCCTCCCACTTCAACTTCTTCTTCAGCCTGGGACAAACCTTCTGATGCCCATTGCTTCGCCAATCCGCAAAACCGCCGTCGAGTGCCCCATCCCAGGGCTGTTTTTGAGCGATGGGCCTGAAAAATATACCTCACGGGTCAGACAGGCTGCGGGAAAAGGGCAGGATTTGTGCTTTGTGCGAGGAAGAATATTGCAGGGGCTAAAGCCTCCCCATTGTTTTCACACATTTTTGGCACGACTCAAGCCACCCCAGCGACGAAGACCTGTCGCCGGGGACCCCGGCAAGTCATGCCCCGATAGAAAACAAAATTGCAAGTTCAACGAAACTGGACGCCGTCATGGAGTTCTACGGNNCCCACCCATCGGACAAAAACAAAGACGTCCGATGGATGGGGCACAGTTTCATTCCCCGTCGGTCGGCGAAGCCGGTGGACGACTGATACAAAGCCGTTGAGTATCTCCGATGTAATGTGTTTTTCCGCAGCCTGTTTATCGCGGCTGGGGATCAGGCTTCTCGTCTTTATTCTTCTCGCCGCTTTCGCCATTCCGGCCCGCGCTCAATCCCCGGTAGTCCTTGACACCGTAGTCGCCGCCGTCAACCGCCATCTCATCCTGTCCAGCGACATCGACGAAGAGATCCGCCTCTCCGTCCTCGATCCCGGCCGCGCCGGACAAGGGGCCCTCACTCCCAAGCGCGCGCTCGATCAACTCATCGGTCAAGCCCTCATCCAGCAGCAGATTCGCAGCGAAGACACCCAGGCCGTCGCGCCTTCCGACGACGAAGTGAGCGCCCGCCTCATTGAGATTCGCAAGGAACTCCCCGCCTGTGTCCACCAGAACTGCGCCTCCGACGCAGGATGGAAGGCCTTCCTCGCCGCGCACGGTCTCACCCCCGGGCGCGTCGATGCCTATCTGCGTTTCCGCCTTGAGATTCTCAGCTTCATCGAGCAGCGATTCCGGCAGGGCATTCACATCTCTCCGCAGGAGATTGAAACCTACTACCGCGACACGCTCCTGCCGCAATACGGCCCCGGCGAAGCCGTTCCGTCTCTTCAGCGCGTCTCTCCCCGCATTGAAGAAATCCTCCTCCAGCAGCAGGTGAATGTCATGTTCGACGAGTGGCTCACCAACCTGCGCAAGCAGGGCGATGTCGAGGTCCTCGACCCGNNCCAAACAACTCCCCAAACCAGCCTAAGCCCGGAGCAGGGAAGGGAGGAAGCCAATGACCGAGCCCGAATCCCAGCTTCCCGACGCAACCCCGAATCTTGTCCGGCCGCCTCGCCTCAGCCGTCTGCGCCGGCTTTTCCTGCGCCACGTCCCGCTCAGTATTGCTGCCATCATGGTCCTGGGCGTCCTGGCCTCCATCGGTCTCGCTCTCTGGATGAACACCGCGCAATTCGAGGGCCTGGTCCGCAAACGCCTGGTCGCCGAGCTCGAGCAGTCAACCGGTGGCCGGGTCCAGGTCGCCACATTCCACTGGCGTCTATCCCACCTCGAAGCCGAAGCCGGCGGCGTAGTCATTCACGGCAACGAAGCTCCCGGCGAAGCCCCATACGCCCGCATCGATCGGCTCACCGTGCGCCTCAGCCTGCTCGGCTTCTGGAGCCCGAGCGTTCGTCTCCAGGACCTCGATATCGACCACCCCGCAATCCATCTCATCACCTACGAAGACGGCTCTACCAACCAGCCGCATCCCCGCCGCCCTCCGAACTCCACCACCCAAAACCTGAATACCTTCTTCGACCTTCAGGCCGGCCACCTCTCCCTGGAGCAAGGGACCATCGATTACGACAACCGCGCCGCTTCCTTCGACTTTCAAAACCGTTGGCAGCCCCTCGACTTCCAGGCCAACGATGTCTCCCTGCTTCTGCGCTACATCCCCGCCTCGATCTCAACTCCCGAGACGTACCGCATTGAAGCCGGCGCTGCCGACCTGGCGCTTTCCAGGAGCATTCCCCGCCGCGCCTCCAGTTCAGGCGCCTCGAGACCCGTGCCCAACCCCGTACACGGCTACTTTCAGGCCACCCTCGATCTCACGCGCTCGGCCGTGCTTCTTCGTTCCTTGCGCCTCACGGCTCAGGCCCGCAACGCCGCCAGCCACACCCTCGAAGCTGCCGGATCGCTCCAGGACTTCACCCATCCTCACTGGCAGGCCAAGGTCAAGGGCGACCTGGACATGAAGCTGCTCGACCCGGTCCTCGGGTATCCATTCGCTCCGGAAGGCATCGCCCATCTCGATTTGGACAGCGCGGGAGAAGAAGGAGTTTTCCGCGCCGATGGCAGCGTTCACATCGAGAATGGCTCCTATATCGGAACCGGCGTTGTGGCCACCGGCATCCGCTTCGACGCCCACGTGCACGCCGATCCGGCGCGTTTGCTCATCTCCTCCGTCGTTATCCGCCTCCGCCAGGGCGGCCAGATGGAGGGAATTGTCGACCTCAGTCCCTGGCTCCCTCCCGTCTCCGGCGTATCTCAATTGCAAGCCTCAGCACCATCCGGCCCGCAGGCCCCCGCCAATCGCAACGCCGTTCTCCTCCGGCCCCCGCCGTCCACAATCCTCGTCAACGGCAAAGTTACCGCCCAGTTCAAGGATGTGGCGCTCGACACCATCCTCGACATGGTCAGCCAGCCGCCCTTCCAGCGCCTCGGGATTGGCGCCCTGCTCAACGGCCCCGCCACCGCCATCTGGACCAAAGGCGACACGCAGACTGTCTCCGTGACGGCTGCGTTCAACCTGAGCGCCCCGGCCCAGCCCCTCCCCGGCGAAGCCCCGACCAACGGCATAGTGGACGGTACCTATACCCAGCGCAACGGCTCCGTCGATCTGCGCAAACTCGAGCTGAACCTGCCCTCCAGTCAGTTGCAGGCGCACGGAAACATGGGCGCCTATCCACTCACCGGCCCCTCTGCCCTCTACGTCGATTTCCATTCCAAAAACCTGGGCGAGTTCGATACCGTCCTGCGCAGCCTCGGCCTCAAACGCAACGGAAGGTCCGGCACCGCTGCCTTGCCCATCGCTCTCTCCGGCCAGGCAGACTTCCACGGAACCTGGGCAGGCTCGCTCGCCAATCCCCGCATCGCCGGAAACGTGAATGCGACCGAACTGGCTCTGGAATTGCCTGCGGCCGTCTCGAATTCCCAGGGCAGCCAGGCTCCAATCGCACCGTCCGGGGCCGCCCCGTCCCAATTCGTCCATCTCGATTCAGTCGAAGCCGCCGGCAGCTACTCCGCCTCGCGCATCGCCATCGAGCACGCCCTTCTGCTTCGCGGCAATTCGAAGCTGGCACTCAGCGGGACGCTCGCCGCAGTTCCCGGAGACACCACGCCCAGCAAAATGCCGGTATTTGACGCCGGCTCCCGGTTGCATCTCCGCCTTGAAGCCGTCAAGATTGGCGTCGACGGCCTGCAGCCCTTCCTTACCCAAAAGCTGCCCCTCACCGGCGACCTCGATGCCAATCTACAAGCCGATGGGCCCATTCGTTCCCTGGCCGGCTCCGGCTGGGTGCAACTCAATAACGGCAGTCTCTACGGCGAGCCGGTCACGCGCATCCGCGCCCAGGGCGCCATAGCGAATAACGTCGTCAGCCTGGCTTCCATCACCCTCGCGGGTGCGCCAGGAGCCATCGCCGCCACCGGCAACTACGACCTCAACTCCCACCGCTTCCAGGTCAACGCCAATGGCGAGGGCCTTGACATTTCCAAACTCGACTGGCTCCATCGTCACCAGTGGTCCTCGACCGGCAGGCTTGGATTCTCCGTCCAGGGCTCAGGCACCTTCTCCGATCCGCAACTCGCAGGCCACGCCACGCTCACCGGTCTGGCCCTGGCCGGGGAACCGATCGGCGTTCTCGAACTTGTGGCGCACACCGCCAACCACTCGCTCGATTACGAAATCACCACCCGGCTTGAGAGCGCCGAACTCGCGGTTCACGGCCAGACCGCGCTGGGCGGCGACTATGCTACCCAGGCCCGCCTCGAGTTTTCGCGCTTCAATATCGATTCGCTTCTCAAGCTGGCCAACGTCAAGGCCCTCAGCGGCGAATCGGCGCTGGCCGGTACGGTCACCGTCGCGGGCCCTCTCGCCCACCCCGAAGAACTGCACGGCGAAGCCCGCCTCCAGGACCTGGAAGCGACCATTGCCGGCGTGCACCTCAAGAGCCAGGGCGACGTCCACGCCACCCTGGCCAACGAACGCATCCGCCTGGACCCCTTGCACGTCACCGGCGAAGACACGGACCTGCGCGCGCAGGGCAGTCTCGCCCTCACCGGCGCACGGCAACTGGACCTGGCCGCCAGCGGCTCCGTCAACCTCAAGCTGGCCGAGACCCTCGATCCCGACCTCACCGCCAGCGGAACCACCACCTTCCAGGTGGAAGCCCATGGGCCTCTGAAAAACCCTGGGCTTCAGGGGCGGGTCGATTTCCAGAATGGCTCTCTGTCCTTTGAAGACATTCCCAACAGCCTGAGCCAGTTGCATGGCACGCTCGAGTTCAGCCAGGATCGCCTGGAGGTCAAATCCCTCACCGCCATGACGGGAGGAGGTCCCTTGACCGTAGGCGGTTATCTTGCCTACCAGCACGGCATCTACGCCGACCTGTCGGTCACCGGCCAGGGCGTCCGCATCCGCTATCCGCAAGGCGTCAGCTCACTGGCCGACGCATCGCTGCGCCTGCAAGGCTCGCAGAACAACCTGCAGCTCTCCGGCAATGTGCTCATCACTCGTTTCACCATCAGTCCCGATCTGGACTTTGCGGCCCTTGCCGCGCAGGCCAGTTCGGGGCCGGCCATCACGCCGCCTGACGCCCCAACCAATCACATTCGCTTCGATGTCCACATCCTTTCCTCGCCGCAATTGAACTTTCAAAACGCCTTTGCCAAGCTGGCCGGCGACGTGGACCTGCACTTGCGCGGAACCGCCGCCACTCCCTCGCTGCAGGGTCGCGTCTCCATCACCGAAGGCAGCGCCATCATCGCTGGAACGCGCTACGATCTTCAGCGCGGCGACATCTCATTCAACAACCCGGTGCGCATCGAGCCGGTCATCGACCTCAGCGCCACCGCCCGCGTCGAGGATTACGACATCACCCTCAGCCTGCACGGTACCCCCAGCAAACCCTCCGTCACCTATCGCAGCGATCCTCCGCTCCCCGAGTCCGATGTGGTGGCCCTGCTCGCCCTGGGCCGCACTGAGAACCAGCAGCGCATCTACACCCAGCAGCAGGAACAGGCCCTCTCCAATCCCACCACCGACGCCCTGCTCGGCGGAGCCCTCAACGCCACCGTCAGCAGCCGCATTCAAAAACTCTTCGGCGCCGGCTCGGTCAAGGTGGACCCCAACTACCTCGGCCCCTTCGGCAACTCCACCTCCCGCATCATTGTCGAGGAGCAGTTGGGCCGCAACCTGACCCTCACCTATGCTACCGACGTGAACACCACTGGCCAGCAGTTGCTCCAGGCCGAAATCGCCATCAACCGGCACGCCTCGCTGCTGGTAGCCCGCGACGAATCCGGCGTCTTCTCCATGGTCATAAAATTCACCCGCCGCTTCCGGTAGGACTCTGTCCGCATGATTTCGTGCCTTGAATTTCTGCTATCCCAGGTCCCAAAATCGGGATCTCCACCCCAAGGACTAAGACCTGTCCTTGGGGGCCCCGGACCTGGGGCACCCAGAGTTTGTACAACTTCAAACGGTCAGAGACCTAGTTTCGCCGCATCACCGCGCACATGGCCAGCCGCAACGCGCGAGGCGCCATCGCGCTTCGATTTTCCCCATTCTCTACGGCTTTCGCCGCTGAGACAAAAACCGCTTTCGCGCTATTTCGCTTGCTGAAGGGGCAAAAACTTGTTTAGCTAGAAGAGCGGCGCGAAATCAGGAAAACGTTAAGATGGCGATGCATGAAGCAACTCCGTTGATCTAACTTGGCCACCGTTCAATTTGCAGCGTGTTATTGTTGCTCGGAAATGCGACCATTATGGTTACGGACTACACCTTACCGAAGCCGATTGAAGTCACTCGGGACGCGCAAGGACCACAAATAGACTGATATGATCATCAACGGATACATGAGCATTTTGAGTATTCAAGGGATTTAGCGATGAAAATCAATCCCGATAAATGTGTTGCCTGCGGAAACTGCACGTACGTCTGCCCGATGGGAGCGATTTACGTCGACCCGGTGATCAAGCGCGCGACCATCAATCGCGATGAGTGCGTAGAATGCTATGCCTGCTACAACGGGTTGAGCGTGGAACACATGAACCCCTCACTCGTCCGCTTCGCCCGCAAGATTTTCCATTTAGGCCGGGTGCGCTTTGACCCCGAGCCCGATGTCTGCCCCACGGCGGCTTTTGAGCCGGATGAACTTCAATGGCCACGGGTGGTACGACGCGCATTCTCAGATCCGCGCGCCACGCACGAATCCACCGGCGTCCAAGGCCGCGGCACGGAAGAAGTGAAGACCAACGACGTCACGTACCGGGTGAAACCGGGTGAGGTGGGCTTTACGATAGAGTTCGGCCGGCCTGGTGTCGGCGTCTGGCTGCGCGACATCCAAAAGATGACCTGCGCATTGGCGGAAGCAGGAGTGGCATTCGAGAAGAAGAATCCATTCACTTTGCTTATGACGGATGTGACAGCCGGTACTCTGCGCGAAGACGTTCTGAACGAAAAAGTAATGTCGGCGATTGTCGAGATCAAGGTTGGTGCCGAGAGGACCGAAGAAATCATCCAGCTAGTACATAGGGTGGAAAAGGAAGTCGATACGGTTGTAACCCTTGGCGTCGGGACACGCTGCGATGAACATGGAGACGAGAATGTGATCGCTCCAATCCTGAAGCGGCTTGGATACAAGATCGAACGCGCCAAGACCAACATGGGCCTTGGCAAAATTACCAATCCTGTCGAGGCCAAGGGGACCGAGTAAAAGATTGAAGAAAATAAGGAAGAGCAGGACGACCAAATCCGATGACTAATACTCTCCATCGCTACGGCAGCGCCGAAAGCTTCAATGACGACTACATTGTGTTCGCTACCCCGAGCAACGGCAAGAACGACATCAATAGTATCCCCAAGCTGAAGAAATTCCTGGAGATGGCGCTTCCATTCAAGCCTGTCAATATCGGAGATCCGGTCCATGGCGGGGCATTGCGTCCCTCACGCGAGCTTAGTACTTTGGCAAACTGGAAGCGCGACTTCAGTCCTGATTTTCGTGCTGTGATCGACGGAATCGATGAACCCGCGTCTGTCGTAGCCATCTTTGACAATCAGCTGGCGGCAGAGCAGTTTCTGAAAGTTGTGGCCGAGGCGGATCTCGGCTTGTCCGTCAATATGTCGGCTTCCATAGAGGGCGCTGTGGAATGCTGCAAATTCGCTGGGATAACTCGCCATAGCGTCGGCTATTCGCTGGGATTCGAGGGGACGACAGAGAAATTGCCGAATACCCAGATCCTTACGCTTTCTTCGATGTGCGGCCACGGGATGATTTCCTCAAGCTTGGCCAAGAAAATGATCGACTGGGTCAAGGAGGGGCGCAGAACTCCCGATGAAGCCGTGACCTATATGGCGCGATTCTGCTCCTGCGGCATTTTCAATCCAGTGCGGGCAAAACGTGTTCTTGAGGAAGCTCGCAAGAAGATGGAGTAAGCTGCTTTCCCCCATCGGCCTGAAGAGAATTTCCGATCCCGATACCAACATATGGAAGTTCCGATATACGACACTTGCAACTGGCTTGGGCGCTGTTCGGACGGGCCTCTTGCTCGTCGACATCAAAGGCGAAAGCAGCCTGGTGTCGGCCGCCGCAAATATGGTCATTTTCAAAAGGCTCCAAGTTGGTATCGAATTGCCAGAAACCTTCCCCAGGGNNTCGTTTTGGCCATTTTTCAGGGGGTTAAAACCCCCTGCTCCGTTGAAAGCCATACTATGAGCCGACTTTCATGCCTGTGGGCGGGCGGCCGGGCCATGGGTACTCCCTCCGCAACCGCGATTTACAACTGTAATACAAAAGTTTCCCTAATGACTGAGGCAATTGCTGCGCGCTCTGCAGAACGCGCCCCGGCGGTGCTCTGCCCGGCAGCGTTGCGTTCTCGTCGAGGCAGATGCCATGCGAGGAAAATCGGTTGAACAGTGCTGGAGTATCCTAAGGGAAGCAGTGAACAAACTAGAGTGATGCAAGTCACAGCGAGTCGTCCTTTTTCATCGGTACCGTCGAGATTGGCGAGCGGAAGTTGTGATCAGGCTCACCGGAGGGTCGAATCTCTATCGCATGGTTAAGGATTTTGCATTGACGGAGTTGGAGCCTCAGCAATCCAGCGGGTTGAGGTTGCCAGCAGACTGCCTGGATTCCTGGAAGGACATCGCCAACTATTTTGGCAGAGTCGTGCGTACCGTGCAGCTCTGGGAAAAACGGGAAGGTCTTCCAATCCATCGGCACTTTCACAAGCAGCTTGGCAGTGTTTTTGCATTTCGTTCGGAGCTGGATGCTTGGAGAAGCCAAGCATCGATCGGAAGTGGAGAACCTCAGGCTGAGGCTGCTGCGGCGCCATCCAAAACGCCAAAGCCTATTCAAGGGCACAAAGTCCTTCGCGTTCAGCCGCTCCCTAAAAAATTCATGTCCCATCACCAGTCCTTCTGCGATGCGATCATGGCTAAGACCATTTTGGCTCTGGAGCAGGTCAACCCTGGACAGTTGATTATCGACTCCTCGCAGCCGGCTCTACGGGCAGATTCTCAGAATCTTCCTCAAGGTATATCGGAAGGTTGCGCCTCTGACTACGTCTTGAATTGGGATGTTCAGGAGGATGGCGGCGGCCTGCGGCTGAATGTGGAGCTTGTGTCAAGTGAAAATGAGGCTGTGGTTTGGTCGCATCTTTTCCCATGTCAATTGAGCGATTCAGATGAAAAGTGCGACTATTGGGCGGATCAGATAGTGCAGTGCGTCTGGCTGACTATTATTTCGTCGCCTGCATCGTGTCCCGCCGTCAAGCGCCGCGAAAAACCGGGCGCGCGGGAGGCATACCTGAAAGGCAGGTATTTCTGGAACCAGAGGAGCAAGGAGGGCTTGCGAAAAGCGCTCCAATTTTTCGAGGCCTCGGTTCAAGAAAATCCCGATTTTGCGTTAGGTTATTCCGGCATTGCCGATTCCCTCACGCTGCTCTCGTTTTATGAAATTGTGACTCCTTCCGAGGCCATGCCGGTGGCGCGCCGGGCTGCACTCAGAGCCATTGAGCTTGATCCGGATTCGGCCGAGACTCATGCTTCGCTGGCTGATATTCTTTTTCACTTTGACCGAGACTGGCAAGGAGCGGATTGCGAATATCGGCGAGCGATTCAGTGCAATCCTGGCTATGCTCTCGCTTATCATTGGTACGCAAATCTATTGGCTGTCAAGGGACTGCATGAAGCTGCTCACATCGCCATCATGCATGCACTCGAGATTGATCCTGTCTCTCCGATTTCCCTGGTCTGGGCCGGTGTCACATCCCATCTGGCCCACCAGTTCGATGAGGCAATCGATCAATATGAAAAGGCTCTGGACCTGGACCCCCATTTTATATGGACACATATGTACCTGGCGCAAGCACTTGAGCAGAAGGGCCATTTCAAGGGAGCGATCCGGGAGTTTGAGACTGCCATCAGGCTAGCCGGCGGAAGTAACTGCGTGTTGGCGATGGAAGCCCATGCTTACGCGATTGCAGGCGACAAGACCTCTGCCCGACAAATTCTGAGTCGGTTAAAGAGCTCGACCAATCGAAAATGCATGCCTTCCTACGATATTGCAGCTGTCTATGCCGCGCTTGGCGAATCCAGGCAGATGGGCGTATGGCTCAATCGCGCTTGCGATGAGCGGAACATGAAAGTCTTCACTTTGATTTCAGATCCGCGATTCGACCGGCTGCGCGATCACCCCGAGTTCAAGGAAGTCGTCGACCTCGCTGGACTGACGCAATATAATCAGACTCCGAGCTCGCCGTTACTCTTACGAGAGCGGAATTTCTAGCCTGCATTATTCATGAAGTTGGTCGATGGCGCAGTTTGTCGCGCTAACAGAAGGGAAATCGGGAAGTCAAGGGATGTCGATCATGAGAAGGGCTTTCGTCTTTTCGGTGTGTTTCTTCGCTGTTTTGCAGTTGGCTCAAGCGCAGACGACGGGTGATCGAATCAATCTCTACTTCGGCGATTGGCATACATCGCCGCCCCGCACGATCCGTGGATCTCTGGAGGAGCGGGATATTCTCACCCGCGGGGATGCGCTCAATCCCACGCGCGCAGGAGCTGTTCTCCGCTTTATCAACTCCTATACCTATGCGACGCTGGCGCCGAATGCTGCTACCACGCCTACGCGCCTGGATGGCCAGCAGGAGATTTACTACGTCGAGTCGGGCCGGGGCACGGTTAAGGCGGGCGGCCAAACCGCCGAGCTGTTTCAGAATATTGCGGTTCTGATGCCGGCGAATCTGGAGTTTACTCTCAGGAATACCGGAGACCAGCCCCTGGCAATGTATGTGATCAATGAACCGACACCTCCCGGTTTTCGGCCCAATGCAAATATGCTGGTGCGGGATGAAAATAAGATCCCGATTTCAGGGATCGGGTTTTGGGCGCATATCACGAAGCCGCTATTTGTAACGGCCGATGGACTCGGCACCCTGGAAAGCGTCTTGACCGTTACCTACGATCCGCTCACCATCGGCAAGCCACACCCTGCGCCCAACGAGGATACAAGCGACATTGAAGAGGTTTGGACCGCGCTTTATGGCACTAGCATTGCGATGGTAGGAAATCAACTGCGCCCGCAAACACCCGGCATGGCTTTGTATCACCCTCCCGATAACCTAACGCCCCATACCAATCTCGATCCGAGCAGCGTGGATCAGGCGAAATTTCTCTATTTTGCCCGCTACCGGCCACACGAAGCAAGAAAATAGCAGATAGGATTCCCGCTCGCCATCGCGAGGCTCCATCTGCACGCGGTGGACTATACCGATGCGGAAGAGGTTTGGCCGGCCTTGTATAAGGCGGCGAGCTCCGAGCATGGCCTTTTACCGCATTCCGGACAGCCACGCCGCCCATACAAGCCTCAATCCCAGCCAGAATTCCCAGGCAAACTTCTTCTATTTCGCGCGTTATCATCCGTTCAGACACTCCCCGCTCTTTCCTGGCGGCGCCAACAGTGCGGTTTCGTGCTATTTCGCTTGTGGTTCATGAAAAACTTATTTACTGTGTGGGGGCGCTAAAAAAAGCTTCTGTTTACAGCGTGGAATCAGCTTGGCCATGGTTGGTAATTTCCAGCCGGGAAGATTGCGAAAAAGGGAGATTGTTTCGATGATTAGAAAGATCCTCGCGTCATTCGGTTTATGTGCCTTGCTGGCGCCGCTCGCGGCGGCGCAGATCACCGGCGATCAAATCAGTTATTACTTCGGAGATTGGCATAACGCGACGCCGCGCACCATACGGGGATCGCTTGTGGAACGGGACATTCTTACCCGCGGAGACGCGATCCATCCAAAAGAAAAGGGAGCGGTCCTCCGCTACGTAAACTCCTATACCTACGCGACACTGGCGCCGAACGCATCGACCACACCCACGCGCCTTGACGGGCAGCAGGAGATATACTTCGTCGAGTCCGGCCGGGGCACGGTGACTGCCGGCGGCCAAACCGCCGAGCTATTCCGAAATATCGCGGTTTTGATGCCGGCTAACTTGGAATTCACTCTGAAGAATACAGGGGACCAGCCGCTCGCGATGTACGTTGTCAACGAGCCAACGCCGCCCGGCTTCCGGCCGAATGCAAACATGCTGGTCAGGGATGAGAATAAAATCCCGATCTTGACCACCACCAGTTTGTGGTCCGAGATCGTGAAGCCGCTCTTCGCAACAGAGGATGGGCTGGGCACTCTGGAGAGTGTTCTCACGGTAACATTCGATCCGCTCACGATCTCCAAGCCGCACGTCGTGGACCATACCGACATCGAGGAGGTGTGGACACAGCTGGATGGAACCAGCATTGCGTTCGTCAGCAATGCACTTTCCAAGCAGACTCCCGGGATGGCGTTCTATCACGTGCCGGACAATTTGACCCCCCACGCCACCATTAACCAGAACCCGGATTCGCAGGTCAAATTCTTTTACTTTGCACAGTACCATGCGCATGAGGACAGGAAATAGAATTTTTATAAGCGTCCTGTACCTGAGGGTTTCGCGCTCAAGAATCGAGGAAATCTGATGCGAATTTATCTTTCGGCGACAACGATGCTGGCAGCGGGCTTTCTGGCCGCGATGCTCCCATCGCCGGCTCCTGCCCAGTACAAGGCGCCGGCGGCGCCCATCCAAAGCAGCAACGATCCGAACTACAACCACGGAAAGGGAGGTGGAATTAACTCATACTCAACTCCCGCGGCGATCCGGTATGTGCCTGGCGACCGGAAGGTGCTGTCCACAGAAGTTCAGGACCGACGCATCGATATGTTCATGGGCGACTGGCGCGAGTCCATGCCCCGCATCATGCACGGTTCCATGGTGGCGCGCGATATCCTGACCAAAGGCGACGACTTTGATCCCCGTGAAAAAGCCGCGGTTCTGCAGTACATTAATTTCGAATCCTACGCCACATTGGCGCCCGGCGCTTCAACGCCCACTGACCACCTGACCCAGCAGCAGGAAGTCTATTACGTGGTCGGGGGCACCGGCACGCTGTTAGCCGGCGGAGCCCTCGCCCAGCTTCATAAGGATATTGCCGTTCTGATGCCGGCCAACCTCCCATTCACTTTTAGCAACACGGGCACTGACCCTCTGACCATGTATGTCCTCAACGAACCTGTTCCCGAAGGATTCAAGGTCGGCAACCAAATGCTGGTGATCGATGAGCAGGAGGCGCATGTTCGCACGCCAGCCGCTAACGAACCCGATCCCTACATTCTTCCCGGCGCTTCGGGTCACTGGGCGCACCGGGTTCGCGAGCTGTTCGCCAAGCGGGACGGCCTGGCCACAATGGGTAGCGTGCTCATCGTGGAGCTGATGCCCATGACCATGGGCGAGCCCCATTCGCACAACCCAGGACAGGAAGAGATCTGGACCCAGTTGTATGGCACTAGCCTGGCGTTCGAATCCTGGCAGTTGCGGCTCCAGACGCCGGGCATGGCTTACCTGATCCGGCCGGACGGAGTCTCCACCCACTCCAACATCAACGTCGGCGATACCACGATCAAATTTCTCTACAACGTGGAAGGACCGCCGATGCCTTAGTCATCCGGCCTGTTATGTCGCTCATCCATGAAAGTTGCGGGCCGTTCATCGTGCATTCTTCATTTCACGGAAATCAGATGCCTGGCGATGTATCTATGTTCGGGTTGGATGAGTTAACGCGTAAACTCTCGTCAACCAAAGCCAATTCGAAGACCGATCGATCAGCTTATGGAGGATACCTGGTAAGTATCCTCCGGACGGGGAATCTGTTAACTTTCTATCGGACTTAGAATGGAACGGATTACGGTCAATGGGCTTCGGCTCTGCGCTTCTGCGAGCATGAGGCCGCCGTGGACGGCGTACACTCAGGGGCGCCACCGGATTGTGACATTGGTCACAGCGCTTACCCGCCCCGCAAACGATGCTTGTTAGGAAGTTTTTCCGAATTACCGCTAATTGAGGCCAAATGAAGCAAACTATCAGTGCAATCTGTTCGCTATCCGCGCTTTTTTTTCTGTGCGGCCTTGGGGCGGCAAAAGCCCAGGGGTCACAGGATTCAACCGTTCTTCCCTATCTGGTGCAGGAGGTCTGCGTCAGTCAAACGGGCGCGGTGCTGCCCATTGATCCGTACTTTTGCCCGAAGAACGGCACCCTCCGCCAGTTGCAGATCGGCGAACCGCTGCCCTATCACAAGCATAACCAGGTTGAACCGCATAACCCTGCATCGCCACAGGACGGTTTAGATCGAGATAGCGATTTTGAGCAACACGATTCCTATCCCGTGCGCGACTTGAACGGCACGGTGTTGAGCATCGATCCATTCGGTTTTGAACCGGACAGGTCTAACGCGCGCCTGGATGGATATGACGTCTATCGGATTGATGACGGATGGACGTCGGTAGAAGGGACGCGGGACAGCGGCGGCTTCGGGATCACATGGTTCGGCGCCAACTGTAAGACGTATAACGGTTGGGTTTTCTTCCCCCTGGCGGACCTTACTCCGTCAGGCATCAAGGCCGGCGCGGCCAAGATGCCGATTTCCGGCGTCTATTGGGAGAAGGATGGCGAACATTGGCCGGGCAATTGCCCATCAACCCCTCAGGCATCCCTTACGCAATCGACTCCCGGAGAGGCGCTCTGCCATCCTGGGGCCGGTTGCCCATCGAAGAACTATGAAGAGCCACTGACGAGCTGGGAGTTTATTCCCAATTACCCCTTTGCCGGCATCGGCAGCAACCCAGTCAAGCGGCTGGATGCGATTCGCTCCATCCACGGCTTTATCGATAGCCCAGATTTTTTTGCGCACGGGGATCTGGAGGTTTTCTACTTCACCAAGCTCTACGGCTCGACGCGCTGGGAGGACTGGATGCCGCTCAAGGAGGTGGAGGCCAATCCACAGTACCGGCGGCTTGCAGATCAAGCTTCAAAGTACTGCAAAGGAACCGGCGACGTCGTTTATCACGGAGAGAAATTTGTGGTGACCTACTGCCGCGACTGGTCGGCGGTGTCGGTGCTGGATAGACCGGAGCTTGCCGCTCCGTGGCCGGTGCCCGATTTAAATCTGCTACAGAACTTTCACTTCGATCAGGGGCTCGCGAACTGGAAGCACACTGAGTCAGGCAACGCGTTGCAATTGAGCCTGAAGACTTCGACCACGGCGAGGGATATGCTGAACATGCAGCACGACGGCGCCGGCATTCGCTATCTGGCGCTCACCTGCGCAGCCGACTGCTCCGCGGCCAGTGCGATTTATCAGGACGTCCCGATTACCGCCAAGACAACCAGCGGACAGTACACGCTGGGCGCGAGAGTACATGCGGAAGGCCAACCAGGCGCGTTGCGGCTGGCGGTGACCATGCTCGACCGCAACGGCAAGGTTTTGGGTGAGAAGTCGTTTACTGAATCGGCCCCGCTGCCCGGCGGCCCCGGAGCGAATTCAGTTGTTCTTTCAGGCAATTTTGCGCTCACTTCTTTTCCCATAACCATCGACCCCCAGGCGAGCGTGCTGCGCTTCAGCATCAGTCCGACCACCAGCGGGACCTTTGACATTGTCGATACGTGGCTTATGAGGAACACCTATTAGTCATAATCCAGATGCGTGACAAGCATCGCGGCGATCCGCCTGAAATACAAGAGATGATTGTCCCGGGCGATGGACGAGCGGTTTCGACGCCTTTGGGCGGCGACTGAAGCGCGAGCGATTGGTTGGGGCTGAGTGTCGAAATAGACCCGATGCGCGGCACCACGGGGCATCGAAAGAGGAGGAGATATGGACCGCCGTTCATACATGAAAGGCATGGGCGCAGCCTTGGCGTCGTATGCAGTTGCGTCAGCGGCCAAGGGGGAAACGGCGGTGGAATCCTCCCGCGAGCACCTTACTAAAGCGCAGTTCGATCAGCTCTTCAAGCAAGTTTCCAATTGGGGGCGGTGGGGTAAGGAAGACCAGCTTGGAACGCTGAACCTTATTACTCCGGCTTGCAGGCGAGAAGCAGCGGCGCTGGTGCGAGAAGGCGTCTGCGTGTCTTTGGCGCGCGATCTGAACGCGGAGAAGTCTGTCGATAACCCCGATCCGTTTCGCGATGTCATGAATCTGGACGTCGATGGCAAATTTAATATGGACACGTATACCGTGAACTTTCATGGTTTCGCGTTCAGTCATTTCGACGCCTTATCGCACACTTACTATGAAGGCCGCCTTTATAACGGATATCCGGACACCGACATCACCAGCAGCGGGGCCAAAGTTCTAGACGCGGCCAAATATTACGAAGGCATTTTTGCGCGTGGAGTGCTGATTGATATTCCCTGGCTGCGCGGATTGCCGTACCTGCCCACAGACGCCCTCATCACCGCTCACGAGCTCGATCAGTGGGAAGAGAAGACCGGAGTGCACATTCTCTCCGGCGACGCCGTTTTGGTCCGAACCGGCCGGTGGGCATTTCGAGAAGCCAAGGGACCGTGGGACATCGCCAATGCCTCTGCCGGCCTTGCTCCGTCAGCCATGGCATGGTTGCATCAACGCGATGCTGCGTTCCTGGTCAGCGATTGCGCGCACGATGCGCTTCCCGCCCCAGTGGAGGGAGTTGATTTCCCCATTCATGTTCTCGCCATTGTGGCCATGGGCATGCCGCTCGCCGACCAGTGCGATCTTGAAGACGTTGGCCGCGAGGCGCGGAAACTCAACCGGCAGACATTCCTGCTGACGCTTGCTCCAGAGCGGATCAAGGGTGGAACCGGCTCGCTGGTGAATCCGATCGCGACGTTCTGAACTTGAGAGATCAGGGATCTGCACGACAAATGAAGGAGCGGAATCCACGCAGATTCCGCTCCTTCTCTTTTTGTCATTGCGCGGCTAGAGCGGTTCTCCAATATCCAGCCAAGGGCTTCGCTCTTGAAATCCCTTTGTTTACGGAGCCAGTCTTAGCATGTTAAGAGCCCCTCGGAATTGTTGAAGTGATTCTGTTTACGATTTGAGAGGTAAGAATCTATGTGGCGCTTTTTGATAAAAATCCACTTATCGATTGCCCTTCGCTCTACACCAATTGGAGGACCGCTATAGACCGCGACTTCGCCGAGCTTCTGTCCCCGGCGAACGCCCGGAAGTTTTATTTTTTCGCTTTGCCCGTGGTTTCGAGGCCAGGAATTCGGACGACGGAATAGCTCTCCGGGTTCCGTAACCGTTGATTTTCGTATTCTGTAACCTTTTTCGCACTATTTCGCTTGTCTAGGCTTAACGGCAAAGGCTACAGTCGTTCCACTAAAAGTAATTGCAGCAAAACTGCAGTGAATTTTCGGAGGCACGATCACGTGTTCAATAGCCGTTACCGCTGTCTATTTCTCTCTGTCTTAGTCCTGTTCTGCGCAACTCTTTGGGCAGACGTAACCGGTTCTCTTTCCGGTTATGTCCGTGACAGCTCTGGGGCAGTCATTCCTAACGCAACTGTAACTGCCACTCAAGTTACCACCGGCTATACGCGTAAGATCAACACCGATACGGCCGGCCACTACGCGTTTATGGCTCTCCCGCCTGGGGTTTACAGCCTGACCGGCTCGGCCACCGGTTTCGACCAGGGAGCCATTCAGCAGATCACTCTCAACGTCAACGATGTGCTGACCTTTGATTTCTCGCTCAAAGTCGGTAACGTGAACACGACCGTCTCAGTCAATGCGGAGGCTCTGCAGGTCGATACCGTGAGCACGTCGACGGGCACCACCATTAGCACTACTCAGATCCTGGCCATGCCCCTCAACGGCCGTTCCTACCTCGATCTACTCTCGCTCCAGCCAGGTGTCGCTCCTGGGAATTCAAACGGCAGCTACAACACTAAAATGCCCGCTTCCGGGCTTTACGGCTCGGCCGGCAACCAATCCACCGACGGTCAGCCTGAGTGGGCCAACGCCTTCCTGGTGAATGGCGCAGAGGTCGACGAAACGCAGAACATGGGCGCCGGGATGATTCCGGACGCCGACTCAGTTGCCGAGTTTCGCCTGCTCACCAACAGCTACAGCGCAGAGTACGGCAAGTTCACCGGTGCAGTCATGAACACGGTGACGAAGTCCGGAACCAATAGCATCCATGGAACGCTCTTCGAGTTCTACCGGAACCAGAAAATGGATGCGATTAACTACTTCGACACCACAAAAGCGGAGTTGAAGCGCCATCAATTCGGTGGTGTGGTTGGCGGTCCGATCTGGAAAAACCGGCTCTTCACGTTCAGCGACTATCAGATGTCGCGTCAGGTTGCCGGAGTCAGCACGGGTGTGGTGCAGGTTCTAAGTGACGACGAACGCAATGGCATTTTTCCAGATACGATACTCAACACCCCGGTTAATGGTGCGGCCTGGGCCGCAACCCTCGAGGGCCGCGGTGGCGGAGCGATCGTCCCCGGGACTACCTTATATAACCAACTCGGCACGGCGACGACGACCAAAGACATCAGCGGCAATTCCGTTGCCGCCCACAATATCGCCGCCTATATCGACCCGGTCGCCAAGGGGACAATATCGACGATTCCCGCGGCAAATGAACCCAACGGCTACAGTTACGATAATTCGGCCGCGGTGGGAAGCATCATCGATACCAACTGGGCCGAGCGCATCGACTTCGATAATGTGAAGACGGGTGACTGGTCGTTCTATTATCACTACGACGCTGCGAACGCACTCGAGCCGGTTTATGACGACCCGAACGTGACGCCGGTACCGACGTTGCCCGGCTCTCCAAGCAGTCAACCATCGCGCAGCCAGCTGTTTGTCATGAGCAACACCAAGACCATCGGCACTAATTCGGTGAATGTGGCTCGAGCTCAACTTTTCCGCTGGCAAGAGCACTCGGCAAACCCGTCTTCCAGCACCGCCATTAGCTCTTACAGTACGTTAGGCTTCAACACAAATCCCGCGACCGGTGGTCTCGTCAACTCCGGGCCGGCCGGATACCAAACGTCTATGCCGAAGCTGTTCTTCAACACCTTTGCGGTCGGCAACGATTGGCTGAATCTCTATCAGCCTGAAACGGACTACGGTGTCGAGGACACGTTCAGCAAGGTGCTTGGCAATCACTCCATCGCCTTCGGTGGCACCTACCGGTATTACGAGCTAACTGTCCGCAACACCTGCGGGCCCAACGGATATTTCAATTTTTACGGCGTTGAGACGAATTCCGATGTTTCGGACTACTATATCGGCGCTCCGGCCAATTTCGTCCAATGCTCCGTCCAGCTGCTCGACAACCGTACCCATTACATTGGGGCCTTCGCCCAGGATTCCTGGAAGGTGTCTCCCAGCCTCACCGTCAATTATGGCCTGCGTTGGGATGTTCCCCGGCCCTGGAGCGACGCCTATGGCCGTCTGACCACGCCTGTTCCGGGTGAGCAGTCCGTCAAGTTCCCCAACTCCCCTCTGGGCAACGTCGTTCCGGGAGATCCGGGAGTTCCGAGCACGATTTCACCCACCCGGTGGAATGACTTTGGACCTCGCATTGGTATCGCCTGGGCGCCTTCGGGCGGCATCTTTGGCACTGCGGGCCAGACCAGTATTCGCGCATCATACGGGGTCTACTACCTGGGCGCTGCGGATAACGGTAATTTCGGCATCATTGGAGATGCTCCCTGGGGCCTCTACTGGGGATCGCCACAGCCGACGGACTTCGGAAGCCCCTACATCAGCCGCGCGACCGGTGTCTCCCAAGGGCAGAAATTCCCCTTCACCTTTCCCTCAGGCCCGGGGCCGTTTCCGAACTTTAAGTTCGGAAACCTGATGCCTCTTTATGTTCCCGGCTACGACATCCATAACAAGACCGATGACGCCGAACATTGGAACCTTTCTCTCCAGCGGCAGCTCGGCTCGTCAACTATTGCTACTGTAGAGTACGTGGGAACCGTGGGACACCATATTCAACGTAACATCAACATACTCGAGGGCTCTGCGTCGCTTTGCCTGTCGCTTCCAGGCTGCGGGCCGAATGGTGAAGGCGGCGTCTACACGTCGGGCGGCACTACGTACTATGGGAGCCTTGTCGGGGCGATCGACAACCAGACCATCAGCCCCAACTACACAAACGCCGCTGGAGGCCCAGTGGTGGCCTTCGCCGAGGCGAATTACGATCAGAACTCGGGTAACTCCAACTACCACGCACTGCAGGCTTCGCTGGAACGTCGTGCGTCCGATGTCACCTTCCTGCTCGCCTATACTTACGGCAAATCGCTGGACAGCGATGCTGCCACCTTCGACCCTAACAATCCGCATCGTGCCTACGGCCTATCGTCGTGGGACATGCGGCAGAACCTGGTGGCCAGCTACTCCTGGGCTGTTCCGTTCCAACGTTTCCTTGGCCACAACCGGGCAAGCGAGGGATGGCAAATTACGGGCATCAGCCACTTCAACACCGGTTTCCCGGTCAACATGTCGAGCTCAGGCGACTTTGCTCTCACTAACATTGGACTCGACTATCCTACCCAGGTGGGTCCAATCAAGAAACTCAATCCGCATTCTAATGCGACGAATCATGCCTACTTCGATACCTCAGCCTTCGCTAGTAACCTCATCTCGTGCGGAGGTAACCCAGCCTACGAAACTTGCGGCGTGACGGGCGACGTGAAGCAGTTCGCCTTCTCCGGGCCCGGACAAATTTCCACCGATGCGGGTGTTGAAAAAGACACGAAAGTCAGAGAAGGAATGTCTTTCAATTTACGCATCGAGATGTTCAATGTCTTCAACCATGCCAACTTCACCGGTGTGACTGGCAACGCTAACAGCGGCGCCCAGTTCGGTCAGGCCACTAACACTGCCCCTGGTCGTATTGGTCAAGTAAGCGGCAAGTTCATCTTCTAGCTAGCTTCGATTGTTGTACTTGGCAAGCAGTTTTCGGGTGCGAAAGATTTTGGGGTCTTCTTCCCCTTTTCTTTCGCACCCGAGATTTAACATTATTAGGGCCTTCGCAGAAATTATCGATTGACGAACCGGCGGAGAGCACAAGGTCTAAACACTTCAATCTGGCCGCCGCCATTTAGATCGACCGGCCAATCCAACTGGCAGCTTGCGTCGAGGCGGATCAGGGAATCCTGGAGGGGACACGCATGAACGGAGAAAACCGGGCAATGGTCTGGCTGTCTGGAACGTGTAACAGCTTGTTGGCATTGTCACTCTTGGGCATTGCTCTATCTTCGGGGAACGCACAACAAGTTGTGGCTAAGCCTCCGGTGAAAACACCTGCCGCGGGAGGAAACAGCTTCGCCGGACCCCAGGACATCCGATACGAGATGTCCGCTGAAGGCGGGGACCGGCTGATTGATCGGTTCATTGGCTCCTGGCAAGACTCGGCGCCGCGCTATGAACACGGTTCATTGGTACTAAGGGACATTCTCACCCGGGGCGACAACTTGAATCCGCCGCAGCCTGGGGCGATTTTGCAGCGAGCCAATTTTTTGGCTTTTGGCCGTCTCCAATTGCGTGACTCAACCACACCGGAGAAGCTGGAAGGCCAACAAGAGGTCTACTACATTGAAAGCGGAGAAGGGGAGATAACGGCAGGAGGAAAGACCTCCGCGTTACACAAGGACATTGCCGTCCTTATGCCGGAGGGTCTGGAATTTACGATCAGGAATACCGGGGATGAGGACCTCACGCTGTATGTGATCAATGAACCTACTTACAAAGGCTTTGTTCCCAGAACAGACATGCTGGTCAAAGACGAGACCAAGGTGCCCCCTAGAGTTCCCATGGAAGCCTCGCCCTATACGCTCCCCGGCGCTTCCGGGCACTGGGCTCATGTCGTCTACGATCTCTTTTCAAAAACGGATGGTCTAGCCGCCCTTGGAGATGTGATTACAGTCGATATCAATCCCATGACAATGGGAGAGCCGCACCCGCATAACATAGGGCAGGAAGAGGTCTGGTGTGCAATAGAGGGGAAAAGTCTTGCGTTTCTCGGCACGCAACTGCGAGTTCAATCCCCGGGAATGGCCTACATGATCAGGCCAGACCAAACCATGACGCATTCGAACATTAATGTCGGAAATACCCCGGTCAAGTTTCTCTGGTATTGAAGGTTTGTCGACAATGCACGGCAGACCCCGGTAGGTGATGATCTAACTCGGGAGCGCAGTGTGACGCATGTATGAAAGGCCGCTGAAAACAGTGAGAGTCGCTTCACTCGCAGCACTGCTTGTCGCGGTCTTGTTGGCGACGGGTTGCAAGAAAAGCCAACCCGTGCCGATTCGTGTGGCTGGTGACGCCTGGTTTCTGGATAGCCTTACCAAAACCGGCACGATCGGGAGCTTTGAGCGGAGCACCGGCATTCAGGTCGAAGTGTTGGACAGGGATGACCGGACGATCATGAGCGATCTGGACCGGGGTAGTCAGCCGGGAAAGCCCGCGTACGACGTACTCGTGATGCGGCACAGATTGCTTGGTGCGCTCATCAATAAGAACCAGGTTCAGCCGATCGATTCGATGCTCGCAGATCCCGGCCTCCAAAATGCGAGCTTTCAGCCGCAACAGCAACTTTTTCCCAATTGGTGGCGCGAGCTGAGCTCCTATGGAAACAAGATGTACGGGTATCCGTACACTGGCCTGACAGCATATCTCTGCTACCGCAAAGATATGCTGGAGGATCCTAAGAACAAGCGCGAATTCAAAGCTCGCTACCACCACGAGCTCGCGGTGCCGACTACATGGAAGGAGTACGGGCAGTTAGCCGAGTTCTTCAATCGTCCTCGGGAGCACTTCTACGGGACCTATATTTCTGGCAAGCAGGGGCTGGCCCTCTGGTATGAGTGGCTCAATCTTGTTTATTCGTTTGGCGGAAGTATTCTGGATACTCAACACGGTTGGGAATACGGGGATATTGTGATCAACTCCCCGCAAAATGTTGCTGCCACCGAGCAGTACATCAAATTGATCCCCTTTAGTCCGCCTGACACCCTCAATTTCGGGTGGGGTCAAGCGCAATCGATGCTCCAGCAGGGACACGCATTCATGGGTCTCCTTTGGAGCGACCAGGCCCCCTTCCTGGAAAACCCAGCGGTCTCCAAGGTCGCGGGCAAGATTGGCTACAGCTTGATTCCCTCCAACTCTTCCCAGCCGTTTAGTCAGTTGGAAGGGCTCACCTATCTCATTCCGACAGAATCAAAAGAACCGAAAGAAGCTTATCAATTCATCGAATGGGCTATGTCGGCGCAGGTTCAGATTCAGCAAACACTTATGGGAAGCGATTCTGTCCGCAAATCGACCTATGAAGACCCCGGAGTGAAGGAGCTTCCCTACACTCGAACTTTCCAGGCAAGTGTTCCCGTTGCCAAAGAAAAGCCGACAATACCGGAGGCGTCACAGATGACAGAGGCTTCAGAGCGCCGCCTTTCGGAAATTGTGACTGGAAAAGAGTCACCGCAGAGCGGCTTGGACAAACTCGCGCTGGATTTTCAGCAGATTCTGGGAAGTAAAGCGCGAATGCGTTACCCGGTACACGGAGCACCGTGAGTCAACCCCCGGAAATGTTGCAGTAAGCCGGGGCATTTCCTGAAATTGTAATGTTCCATCGAAATCCAGATAACCAATCCTAGGAGGAAACGAAGAATATGAAGACACGTTTGACGAGAATCTCTAATTACTTGCTGGCCGCCTTGTGTGTGTTGCTCTTGGCGCCCTTAGTTGCGGCTGCCGAGGATATTCCTGCGGGAGCATGGGCAGGCAGCTGGCTTGCTGACTCGCGATCCACTTTTTCTGGAGCTGCGCCGAGGGTGGATGGAGTCATCATACAGCCGGATGGGACCCTGACAATTCATGAGATCAGCTCTACTGGAACACCAGGCGGCGCGACGTACAAACCGCAAGTCGGAGAATTTGTGCCGGTTAATGGGAGAGATGGGGTAACGGTGAAAGTCGTTATGGTAAGTCCCTATCGAATCGAACACACCTGGAACGATAAGGGAAAGATTACTCATTCCTTCTCGACACTATCGCGAGATGGTAAGACCCAGACCTACTATGGGCCGATCGGGACTTATCGGCCGGTTGGAAGCGACAAGGTGATCAAGTGCTACAGCGAGGTAGTTGTATACGCGAAGCAGTGACGATCTTTTGATATCGAGGGGCTTCGGCGGTCGCAAAAACGGGCCGCTTCCTCGTATCTTCAAAATCGAGTGAGCCTTGCCGAGGTGGAACGGGCGTTTCGTTGTCTGAAGCGAATCGATCTGTTGGTGCGATCGATTCGCCATCGCCCCGAGGATCGCGTGCCTGCGCGTAGTTTCTGTGCGTGTTGGCCTACTATGTGGAATGGCATCTGCGCCGCGCCCGCACGCCACTGTTGTTCGAGGATGAACAGCGCTGGATAACGTAGTCTATTTTTCGCACATTTGATTTGAGTTGGAGCCTGGGAGGTTGGTACAAGCAAGAGGTGCGAGACCTCCGAGGCACGAACGATGGAGGTAAAATGTTACGACCGAATCGTACACTCGCACCTGATCCAGATTCCGACGCAGCGCAGCCGGTGGACTCCCTCCCTCCCGATCCTTCGCTTGTGATTGGACTGTTTGAGGCGTTTCGCTCCTCGAAGGTGCTGTTCGTCGCAGTTTCCCTGGGCATTTTCGATTTTCTCGAGTGTGCGCCTGCTTCCTCGGAGAGCCTTGCATCCGAGCTCGGCTGTCAACCTGAACCGCTGGAACGACTTTTGGATGCATCTGTCGGGCTCGGGCTGCTGCACAAACATGGTGGCAAGTATCGGAACCAGGCAACTGCGAGCACCTATCTATGCCGCGCCAAGCCGAGTACCCTGGTCGGTTACATTCTCTATTCAGACAAAGCTCTCTTCCCATTGTGGGCACACCTGGAGAATGCCATTCGAGAGGGTGGCCCCCAATGGAAACAAGCCTTCCATCAGGAGGGCAGCATCTTCGATCATTTCTTTCGTACCGACGAAGCCATGCAAACCTTTCTCAACGGAATGCACGGCTTCGGGTTGCTGAGTTCGCCTCAGGTTGTGTCCGCCTTCGATCTCTCGCCCTTCAAAAAGATGATCGATCTCGGGGGGGCCACTGGTCATTTGGCGATTGCAGCCTGCGAGCGGCATCCCGGCCTGAGCGCTATCCTATTCGATCTTCCCCGGGTGATCGACGTGGTTGGCCACCAAGTCTCTCTTTCGCCCGTCGCCTCGCGCATCGAGCTCCTGAAGGGTGATTTCTTTTGCTACGAGCAGATTCCGCAGGCCGATTTGTTTGGGTTGAGCAGAATCCTCCACGACTGGCCGGACGAAAAGGTAAGCGGACTTCTGCGGGCAATTTATGAACGTTTATCTTCTGGCGGTGGAATTCTCATCGCAGAAAAACTGTTGAATGAAGATAAGACCGGCCCCATTCCCGCCCAATTGCAGTCCCTCAATATGCTGGTCTGCACGGAGGGCAAGGAGCGGACCCTGACCGAATTTCGCGTATTGCTCGAATCAGCCGGCTTCACCGAAGTCCGCGGCCATATTACGGGTGCTCCTCTCGATGCGGTTTTTGCCGTCAAGCCGTAAATCGTGCTTATTCTCTGAATCCCCCCAAGGAGTGGGGTGAGCATTACGTGAAGCACAGGCCTGATCAAGCGTGCGGAGCTGACATTCGAACCAGGTGCGAGTGTTGTGCTGGTGGCTCGTGCTCACGGTGTGAACGCGAGCCAGGTGTTCAAGTGGCGCCGTGCGCCGAAGTAGGGCGAATTGAGCCCGCGGCGGGATCGACGGCGCTTCTTCCAGTCATGGTTTCTGCTCTTCAAATACGGGTTTGATTGTCCATTTCATTTCCAGAGATTACCCCAGCCCACAACTTTGCACGCTCTCGTGCATCAGATCGATTTCTCCGATCGCTTTAGATGGCGTCCAGAACTATATCGGAAGAGGAAGTAAACCGGGACACCGATCAGAACGATGACGACCCCTGGTATGGTTGTCGCCGGGCGATATGCAAATAGGACCACAAGGATCACGCTTGCGCAGACGATGTAAAGTGCCGGAACAAGAGGATACCCGAAGGCGCGGTACGGCCGTTCGGCGTTGGGTCGGAGCTTTCGCAGGCGAAAGACCCCGGCAATTGTCAAAATATAAAAGATGAGCGCCGCAGAGATGATGTAATCCAAGAGGTTGCTGTAGAGATTGCCGTAGGTTTTCGTCGCCGGCTGGTAGGTCCGGACCAATACCAGGACTGCCGACCATATTCCTTGCATAACCAAAGCCGCGCTTGGAACGTTGGCGCGATTCAGTGAGGAGGCTTTCTTAAAAAAGAGTCCGTCGAGCGACATCGCATAATAAGCGCGGGCTCCTGAAAGTATCAGAGAATTCATACAGCCGAATGCCGCAATCATAATCGCAACCGCAATGAGCACAGCGCCGGCCGTGGGGAAGATGGCCTGCATCATGGCAGCCGCGACTCGGTCGGAGGGCGCCTGCTGTACGGCGCTGAACGGCAGGACAACGATATATGCGAAGTTAGCCGCGAGGCACAGACCGGTCACGATGAAAGTTCCGAGGGCAAGAGACAAGGGCACGTTTCGTCTTGGGTTCCGGACCTCGCCGGCGGCAAAGGTGATGTTATTCCAGCCATCCGCCGCGAAAAGAGATCCAACCTGTGCGGTCGAAAGCGCTACCAGTATTCCGAGCGCCGTCAAAGGAGAAGGTACATGATCGCTCAAGGTGAATCCGTGAGGCGTCCATGGGTGGCTGAAGTTCGCTTGAACAACGGAGGCTCTCCAGCCCACCAGGACTCCTACCGCAATCACAGCGAGCAGAGAGGCGATCTTCATTGTCGTGAAGACGTTTTGCACTCCCTTGCCGTACTTTAGGCCTTTGGTGTTGGTCCAGGTCAGGAATGAGATAACAATCAGCGCGACGAACTGGGTCTTGGAAAGAGAGATTGCGTATGTGGGCAGAATATGGATTGGCGGGATCATGTAGCTGTTTTCCGCTATCTGCGGCCATAACACGCCAAGATAGCGGGAAAAGCCGACAGAGGAAGCGGCGATTGTGCCGGTTTGAATGATCAGAAAAAGTGTCCATCCATAGAGAAACCCCCAGAGCGGTGAATAGGCTTCACGCAAATAGACATACTGGCCTCCAGCCTGCGGCATCATCCCTGCCAGTTCTCCATAGGAGAGCGCGCCTGCGACCGTGAGAAAGCCGGCGATTGCCCAGGCCAGGAGCAGCCAGCCGGAACTCCCAACCTCTCGCGCCATTTCGGCGGCGACGATAAAGATGCCCGAGCCGATCATCGAACCGGCTACAATCATCGTCGAATCAAAGAGGCCGAGGCCCCGAGTCAGGTGGCGATGCTCCACGCCCACTTCAGAGCTTTCGATCTCCTTTTGTATGCCGCTCTCGTCATGCGATCGGTTCAAAGACGCCTCCGCAGTTGCAACATTCCGACTTCAACCACCCGTCGATAAAGTCCAGCCTGCATTATTCGTGAAGCCTGAGGTAGCAGGCGCCTTCTTGTGCAACAAACATGTTGACAACAGTGTTTAAGGGGACGTTGGGAGATTTTCGCTGGACTGATTCTATCGCAACATAGCGTTTGTTGTTTCCAGAGATTCTCGCCAAGCCGACGATGCTGGAGTTCGACCGGCGGCAAGGCTGCTCCGATGGCGGCGCCTGGCTGCTGAAGGCAATCGAACGACATGCCCGCCAAAGGCTTCGTCAGTGGCTGTGCCGAAAGCACCAAGTTAGCTGGCCCGGCGATCCACCGCTTTCCGGATCGCTATATCGATCAGCAACTTAGCCTAATCCGGCTCTCACGGCGGACCGCCAGCTTTTCGTGGGCAAAGTCGTGGAGCTTCCTCCGTAAGCCGGATCCACGAACTTCTGCCCTGGCAACTCGTCTCTTCGCTCCAGATCCACTCCGCCCAGGCCGCTTAGACCCACTCCTGAGGTGTCCACCAAAAATCAGGTGGACACTTCAGCCACTCCAGTCTGTGTACAACATGACCGTTTAAACTGGTTCTCTATGAAGGACACGGCCCAGGTTCACGCTCAAGATGGAGTTTCTGGACAGAGCCTCATACGCTCGGCGGGCGGTGTTTATTGCATGGGAACGAGCTTCAATATTGTGGCTTATGGCACTCAGCGCGAACGACTAGAGTCGGCAATTGCCGATGCGCTGAGAGAGTCGAAGCGCCTCGACGAACTGCTTTCGAACTTTCGTCCGGAAAGCGAGCTAAGCCGGGTAAACCAGCTTGGTACGCGAGGCCCCATGACTTTATCGAGCGAACTTTTCCAATTTCTTTCAGCCTGCCACGCATACAGCCGATCCAGCGAGGGAACGTTCGATATCACTGTGGGACCTTTGATGAAGGCGTGGGGATTCTACATGGGAACGGGCGAGCTGCCGCAGCCCGAGGAGGTCGTGCAGGCCTTAGAAAGGGTTGGATATACGAACATTATTCTGGACGAGCAGAACATGACTGTACGTTTAGCCAAAGAGGGCGTGGAATTGGACCCTGGTGGCATCGGGAAGGGCGTTGCCGTAGATAACATGGTTGAGATACTTAAACACCGTGAAGTTTATTCGGCTCTGATCATTGCCGGCGGCAGCACGATCTATGGTCTTGGTACGCCCCCCAATGAGCCCGGATGGGAAGTCACCATCAAAGATCCGCGCCAGCCATCCAAAGTAGCCGAAACCCTCATTCTTAAGAATGAAGCGGTCTCTACTTCCGGCAATCTCGAGAAGTTCTTTTGGGCCGACGGCAAAATCTGGGGGCACATCATCGATCCAAGAACCGGCTACCCGGCGATGGGTACTTTATCGGTTTCAGTGATCGCGCCGCGCAGCGTCGATTCGGAGGCTTGGACTAAGCCGTACTATATCCTCGGTCGCCTCTGGACGGAAAAGCACAAGCAGGATAACTTCCGAGTTTTTTACTGTGAGGAACAGGCCTCCACGTACGCGTGGCTTTAGTTGACAATTCTGAAGAGAAGCAAAGTTGCTGTTGAGCCGGAATTATCAGTGATTCGCGTGAAAGTGCGCGTAGATTGTTGTAATAAATTCAGCAAGTTCGCGTCCGCCTCGCGGACATGGCAAGTTAGCGAGTTGGCGGCGGCATTGGCAGGCAGAAGTTTCATCTCCCNNGCCTCAGTCTCGCCACTCGCCCGGATTCCAGTCTGGGGGCAGGTTTCAGCCCAAGAATTGCGCGTTGCGGCTTGTGCCGTCGAATTGGGCACTCGTCTTGTACCGTTCGTACAATCCCGTCAGAGCAGCCGTCTTTGTGCGGTCGAGAAGAGAGGCAACCTCAGCCTGCGAGAGGGGCTTGAAGGTTCGCACGGCCTCGAATGCCTGATCGAGAACCTGCTGGCTGTCGATTCCGGTGATCTGCGTGGCGGTCGGCAGGTTCAGGCAATAGTGCAGCGCCTCGATGGGCGTTACGGTATTGCTGGCGAGGATGTAATGATCACCAAAACACTTCATGCCGAGGGGTGCGATTCCTTCGCTGATCACAACAGGCAGAACTTCGTGCGTAAAGCTGCGGAAGTGCGCGTCCATTACGTTGAGCGGCATTTGCACGGTGTCGAAATGGAGGTTGTGCGCGCGGGCGTGATCGAGCATGCGGAGATGGACGTACGGGTCTTTGTGCCCGGTGAAGCCGATGAAGCGCAGCTTACCGGCCTTCTGCGCCTCGAGCATGGCCTCCATGCCGCCGCCTTCGGCAAAGATTCGGTCGGGATCATCAAGATGGATCACCTCGTGGAACTGCATCAGGTCCACGCGATCGGTGCGCAAGCGCAGCAGGGACTCGTCGATCTGCTTTGCCGCCGCGGCCTTGGTGCGGCCGTCGATCTTGCTCATCAAAAAAACCTTGTTGCGATAGCCACCGGCCAGTACCTTGCCCATGCGCAGCTCGCTTGCGCCATCGTTATAGTCCCAGGAGTTATCCATGAAGGTGATGCCGCGATCGATGGCCTGCCGGATGAGCTGGATGGCATCTTCCTCGGAGAGCTCAGATTTGCCGATGTGCCATCCGCCCAATCCGATGGCCGATACCCGCTCTCCGGTGCGGCCCAGCGTCCGATAGATCATTTCGTTGCTTCCCGCGTTGGTTTCGGCCCGCGCTTCCGGGTTCAACCAATGGGATGCGACTGCTGCTCCGATGGCGGTTCCGGCTGTTCTTACAAAGGCACGGCGATTGATCGAGACCATGGTAAAACTCCTTTGTTTCATTGTATTCGCAGGTGCAACGCTGGGGCGCATTTTTTCTTGCGGATCGGAAGGCCTGGCGAGGCCGACGCCGTTGGACGGTGGAAACGATAGGTCTGCTTGCCGGGTCTCTATACCTGTTTGCCAAAGCTGGCTTTTCTGAATGGATCAACGCCTGTTCGATTGGGTGGCGAGGTCGGAATGGTTGCGGTCCGGCTGGTTCGATTACACCAGAATCGCCACGTAACGGTCTCTTTGGCTTAGCCTCCCCGTCTCGCCGGTCCGCACACTGATCGCGCGGAATCATTCTCATGACAACCTGAACCTCACGATGGGACCCACCGGGCCGTTTAATTGACGCGAACAGCGGCGGGTGCGTAGACTACAACAAAATCCATTGAAAGCGATCGAGGGAGTTCCAGGCATTTATAGGAGGCCTCGCAATTATATGAAAGCAAGCTGGACGTTACTTATTGGTTTGCTGCTGGGACCGATGATTATCTCGGCCGCACCACGGAATGATACCCCCACCTCGGCAGGCGACTATCTAGTGTATGTGGCAAGTTACTCTCCGCAGGGGACTGGCGGTATCTATGCTTTCCGCTTCAATCCACAAACGGCAGAGATGAGCGCGCTCGAACTGGCCGCACCTCTCGACAACCCGGCATGGATTGCGTTCGATCCCAACCGTCGCTTCTTGTATGCCGTGACCAAGCACGAGGATCGCGGCGGGGCGCTCCATGCGTTTCGGATTGATAAGGCGACGGGCCGCCTCGCCGAGTTGAATTCGACGCCATCCGGTGTAAAAGATGCCTGCTACATCTCGGTCGACCGCACGGGTACGAGCGTTGCCGTAGCTGCCTGCGAGGACGGTGCGATAGCGATCCGCCGCATCAAAAGCGACGGTTCTCTGGGCGACCAGACCGCAGCCGGCCAGCATAGCGGGCCCGGCGCGCGGGCGGGCTCGGTTTATTTTAGTCCGGACAATAAGTTCGTACTCAGCCCGGACCTTGGGTTGGACGAAGTATTTGTTGACCGGTTCGATTCGGCAAAGGGCACTCTTGCGCCCGATGACCCGCCCTTTACGAAAATGCAGGCAGGCTCGACCCCGAACCGTCTCGCATTTCATCCAAACGGGAAATTCGTTTATGTGTTCAGTGCAACCGCGGGAGCGCTGACGGCTTTCAATTGGGATGCGGAACACGGGGTAATGAAAGAGGCGCAGAAAATCGGCACTGTCCCCGCTGGATTCACCGTGAAGAACAACGGCCAGGAAGTGCAGGTGAATCCGAATGGGCGATTTCTGTACGCGGCCAACGGCGGTCCCGAATTAATCGCGGTGTTTGCGATAGGTGCGGATGGCTCCCTCACGCTGGCCGATCAGGTCTACACGCAGGGAGATCTTCCAACCGATTTCGCCATAGACCCCACGGGCGCCTATCTGCTCGCCGCGAATCGGAAAACGAACGCCATTGTGCTTTTTAAGGTCGATCAGAATACCGGCCATCTCACGCCGATGGGCAAAATGGTGCATGTGGAGGCGCCGGTGTGCTTGAGTGGCTTCCTGCCCCTCAACTGAGCGGGTACATCCGCCAGAGGCAAAATCGAAAGGCACTGGCACGAGTCCCTTACGCCTTGGTTGCTTCCGGCGCTTATTTGAGCAGTGTCGGCTGGCGGACGAACATGGATGCGGCGATAAGCACGAGGGTCGATCCATGACAGGTGTTTCGTGGCGACTGGTGTTTCGTGGCGGCGATGCTCCTGTGCGACGGAAGAACGACTTTGTCGTCCGCCGGGCGCTGGACCTGTATCGCCAGCTCTAAAGCTAAATAGCCGAGCCGGCTCGCGGAGTGGCAACCTGAGGCCGGCTCCCTCGGGGAAGCCGGCCTTCATCAGCGAACACGTCGAGGTTACGGTAGGGGTTATGCTACCTGCTGGGGTGGTTGTTCGGACGCGATGACTTTCACCGTGTCGTTTCCTACCACGGCTGCTTCCAGAGAGGCGGAAAGCGGCTGTTCAGTGCACTGTGGACGGAAAGGCAGCGAGAGAAGGGTACGATTGCCGGCTACGATGTTGTAAGAGCGGAGGGGTTCGGGACCGGCGAATGCGGTGTTCCATTCGACTTTCACTCGATTCCCATCACGCTTCGTAGTCACCTGGCTAGGCTGTACCAGGATATTGGTCATTTCCTGGAAGTAATTCGTGCCGGCGCCATGGCGATCCTTAGATTCCTTTTCAATGCGCAGCCGCTCGATTTCCGAAGGCATGTCCTTCACCGCCGCGGCCAGATTCGCCACCAACTGGTCGTCTTCCGGCTTCTCGCGATTGATCTGCCCCGTTCCGATAATCTCCACCGAAACGCCAGGGAGCGACAGCGGGTAACGCACCAAATCCGAATATGCCACAGCGCCCGGCTTTCCAACCGTGCGGATCACGTCGGCTGGAGAGTTCGAGAAGCGTGACGGCTTTCCGTAGTAGGTTCCATCGCCGAAGATCTTCATAGCGATTACACCGAGGCCACGGGCCACAGCCAGCGGCAGGACGTTGTTCTGGTGGGAACTGCATAGGCGATCGTTGGAATTGAGCGCGACCAGAACCGTGTCAATGACGCTGTCGCGATCACGGCGAATGGCGCTCATTAACACTGGCGAGCTTTGGTGGCCCGTGATTCCAATGTGGCGGATCCAGCGTTTGTGCTCGGGGTTCAGGCCGGTGCAGTTTGTGCCATCGCGATAATCGATCAGGGCGGCCATAACTCCGACCTGGTCCTGCTTTCCAGTGCCGCGGTCGTTGTAGCCCACGTAGATCTGGTCGACTTCCTCGAACGACATCAGGTGATGGACTTGCATGACGTCGAGATACGCCCCCTCCGGAATGAAGCCTTTGCCATCGCCAAACATTTGAGTGAGGGAGCGCTTCAGTTCGTCGATTGCGGTCGGCCCCTGTTTGGCCGGGTCGGCCGCATGACGGATCCTGGTCTTGCTGGTGATATACAGGCTCTCCCGCAAGGCGCGATCGTAGCTGGGGTCGGACGGCGTCAGGTGCAGACGGCGGAATGCTTCGCCATAGTTCATTTGGCTCGCGCCGTAGCGATTGGCGGAATCGAGATAGTTCAGTCCAAGGTGAACCGCCCGAACGATAATGTCGGGGGCGTCAATGCCAGGCGCCGTCAATTGCAGGGAAGCCTGACCGCCCAGACCAAGCGGGACAACCATGCGTCCCGTCCGGCCGAGAAGCCGTTTCGGAAGTTCGGTGGCGGCCTCAGCGTAAAGACGTCCGGGGGTCAGCGCGCCTGCCGCGCCTACCAGCGGAATTGCCCCTAATGTGCGCAGAATCTCTCGTCTAGATATCACTCAGCCAACCTCCTCAACCATCTTGGAGCTAAAGCCACCAGTCGCGGTGTGCCCATCGTCACATGCGCCTCTCGCGACAAGTTTCTTCAACTGGAATCTCCTTTTTGGGTCCAGTTTGTCCGAATTGTACCGCTTCCGATTGGAATAGCAAGGTCAAAGTTGCATTTGCAGTCGAAAAACCGAGCGATTCCATGCCGTCCTAGTGTAGGCCGCCGCAAATATGGTCATTTTCAAAAGGCTCCAAGTTGGTATCGAATTGCTTGAAACCATCCCTCGGGGGCTAAAGCCCAGATTGTTTGCGGCTATTTGCGGCACGACTGAAGTCGTGCCCTTTCAAAACATAAAGGACCATCTGCGTGGCAGACACTAATAGTATTCAGACTGTATGAATTGGTAATCACTCTCAGACAGGTGTGGGCGTGGACGCCCGCACGACAGCCGGTCTGGAGACGCTACATTGCACCCTTTACAAAATCATGCGGTCACGGTACTAGCTTGTTCGCATCGGTTTGATCACTGAGAGCCTCGGCGTACTCCTGGTCCTTTCAGGGGCACTTCGAGCCGGTCGAATTCATCGAACCGAGAATCAGAAGAAGAATTGATAGTTCGTGGAAAAGGTTAAAGTGTCGCTTACTCGCGGCGTGATGGCAGGCCCATGAATGTAGCTGAAACCCATACTCATGTATTGGCCGGGATGGACGCGCAACGAATAGCTGCCAGTAAGCGAGGCGGATGCACGCCAGACAGACTTCCCCTGGGCTACCAGCGAATCCGTCAGTTCTTTACTGTGTCCGGAGTAGTAGGAGACAAGCGAAGCCATGTCGAACGGCCTTGAGCGAAAGGGCGCTTTCCGGTAAAGGCGCAATTCGTAGTAGCTGTCATAACGGTCGAGATGCGAGTCGGCGGCCATGGCCGTTCCGCCCAGATAGAGGCCTTGACCGGGGTGCAATGAATTCGACCTTCGCAACTGATAATCCATCAGAACGAACTCGGAGTGATTGCCGGACTGTGCCGCTCCAGTGGTCAAGTTGGTAAATGGAGAACTGTTATGGATGTAACCGGCGCGAAACCAGGTATCATGAGCCGTTGCGCTGGCGGTGCGCCGGTATCCCATCTCGTCAAAGAGGAGGAGTTTGTCCCCGTTTGGGATGAACCGGAATCCGGTATGGTTCCGTTCGACTTCTTTCGGACCTCCGTGAGGATCGATACTTCGCTGTGCAACAGTCTTCAAATAGGTGCGCTTCGGCCCCTGTATCCGCAGATTGAACGACGGCGCCGTGAGTGGAAAATTCGAGACTCCCACCTCATAGGGCAGCACCGCATAGACTCCCTGCGCAGCTGTTGTTAACGATCCGCCGATCGACAATCCGATCAGTTCCATATTGTTGCCGATGTACCCGGCTTTGAACTCGACGCGTCTGTCGGCAAAAGCTTTGTAGAGATACAGTGTGTGCATCTGAAAGGCCTTCGGACCGGCAGGATTCCAGCTCACCCAGTACCAACCTCCGCAAACATATAACTCGGCATGTTTCAGATGCATCTGGCGAAGGTCGGCCGTGAGGGTCCAGTTATACATTACGCTTTGGAACGGATCATCGCCGACGTAGCTCTGCGTATCGGTAGGCACTGGAGCCTCAAGCGAATTCTGCGCGTACATCACCGTGAGTTGTGAGCGCAGGGCGACGCCCTCGGAAAAGAGCTTCTGCCTGAAGCCCGAATCGATGTTGATAGGGCTCTCCACAAACGGGGGCATCGCCGTTTCTGCGCCGAGACGGTTCAGATCTTCGATCGATCTTTCAGGCACACGAGGATTCGGCGGAGTTGATGCTGCGCCCGATGAGTCCTGGACCTGCCCCCAGGAAGGGCAGGAGACAAAAAGCGCCACCGCGAGCAGAATGTAAAAGAATGGGTCTTGCGAAATCCGCATTCAAATCTCCGAGACATGCTGTGGCTTGAGCAACGCAGAACTGCTCATTGGGCTCCCACCTTCATCATCTTAGCGGCAGCTGCGCTCCAAAGCGGAGGCAGGTCCTCGGGAAACCCAGCCACCGGAGCCCTGCGGACACGAGATTCCTTATCGCTTGAGTAGATCGACTGGATGGAAAGACAATACTACAATAAAACGCTACCCCGCGCAGCCAAGTGAGGCACAGCTGGGCAGGGCAAACGCATCTTAATTCCAGCGGCGTATTCAGTCTTGGACTGTGATTCGATGCAGAGGCCGGTTTTCGGCTGGAGCAGGGGGTCTTCAGGCCCCTGAACATCGCCGGCGGGTAGATGGGCCTTCAGGCACGGGCCGTATACCGGCTGCGAACTGGATGCCCGAGGCTAAAGCCTATCGCTTTTGCACTCATGTTCAGGGGTCTGAAGACCCCTGCTCCCTCCCCAAGAACAAGCAACAACCGGGCGCCACTCTCTCATTCGAAGAACTGCTGAGAGATTTAGATGCGTCTGCCCTGGTACCTGCCCCGCTTACCGTTCCTCATCTGCCTTCCCTTCGCTATTACATCAGCTCGCTAAGGGGTACGTTTTCCGCGGGCAAGGTCAGACCTGGCCGTTCCATAAGTTACCCGGATATCGTTCCTGCCCCTTCGGATGGTCCATTATAATTATTGGGTTGGATAGACTTATCAATCAGGTTAGGGAGGAGCACATATGCAACTTGTCACGTTCGAACATAATGGGTCTGCAAAACCGGGCGTAATTGTAGGAGACAAAATCATCGGGCTTCAGGCCGCCGGCTTTTCCACTCTGCTGCACCTTATCCAGGGAGGTTCAGAGGCGCTTCAGCGCATAAAAACCTGGGTGGATAATCCTCCCAAGGATGAGATTGTTCCTCTCGCGAACGCTCGGATCTTAGCCCCTTTGTCAAATCCCCCAAAGATTATCTGTGTGGGTTTGAACTACCGTGATCACGCTCTCGAGTGCAACGAGCAGATCCCAAAGTTACCGACTCTTTTCTCCAAATACACGACTTCCATCATCGGTCCGGGAGAGGCGATCGTATTGCCGAAGGATTCCAAGGAGCCCGATTATGAAGCTGAACTTGCTGTCGTGATCGGGAAGGGAGGGCGCTACATCTCAAAAAACCGTTGGCGCGATCACGTATTCGGCTACACCAATTTGAATGATGTCAGCGCTCGAGATTATCAGGCGGCCACCAGCCAATGGATGGTAGGAAAGACATTCGATACCTTCGCGCCCATGGGCCCCGCCATCGTTACGGCGGACGAAATCGCCGACCCCCAGGCCCTGGATATTCAGATGATCATCAACGGAGAAACTCTGCAAAGTTCGAACACATCGCAGATGGTTTTTGGCATTCCAGAGCTCATCGAATACATCTCGAGCATATTCACGCTCGAGCCGGGAGATGTTATCTCGACGGGGACTCCGGGAGGAGTGGGTGAAGCAAAGACGCCACCCCGCTGGCTCCGACCGGGAGACGATGTCGTGGTGCGAATCTCAGGTATTCCGGAGTTACACAGCGGAGTTAGAGCGGAATGAGAATTGCCTCGGCCCCGCGAGATTTCAGGCGGGGGCAGGTAACTCCTGCTCCCGCGGCGGACGGAATCGCGCGGGGGGCTTCGCAAACCGGGGTAGAACTCCTCCTCGCCTGTTTTTTCATGTTCATCATTGTGGCGGGCGGCGCGGAATTCTCACTAGCAGAACCGCTAGCGTAGGCCGCCGCAAATATGGTCACCTTCAAAAGGCTCCAAGTTGGTATCGAATTGCCTGAAACCTTCCCTCAGGGGCTAAAGCCCTCCGTTCATTTTGCGGCAATTGCGGCCCGGCTAAAGCCGTGCCCTTTTACAAAGCCTCTGAGTTTCATTGCCCACGCAAGTTTTTCCGCAGCCTGTAAAGCCCACCTTAGTTTTAGGGCAGTTGCGGCGCGTCTGAAGCCGTGCCCTTTCAAAGCGGGACATGGCAACTCTAGCCCTGCCTTGGCAATCCAAAGTTTGACAGAGAGATTTCGGTGAGTGAAGCGGTATAGCGCACTCTTACAACTGCCTTTTGCCGCTCTGAACGGACCAGCCCAACCAAGGAGACGTACTTCGATGCGAGCGAGTTTCGATTTCTGCAAATGCCTGCTGCTTACTGCCCTCCTGGCGCTTGCGACGGCGCTTTCCGCGCGCGCACAAGCCGCTGAATCGACGCTGGAACTAAAGATCGACTGGGATAAGACCATCGTCATCTCGCGGTCAATTCCCACTCTTCAGGTGGTTGTAAATCCGCGCCTTCGACCGGGCGATCCGCTCAGCGCCGCATCGTATAAGTACGTGAAGGAGCTGGGCGCCGATTATGTGCGCTACGTCCCGTGGTTGCCCTATCCCCGGCTGGGGGTTGCCGAACTTGAGCCGCCCACCGCAAAAAAGACCAGTTGGGATTTCAGCCCGATCGATCCGATGACGAAGGACTTTTTCTCCGCGACGGCCGGGCATCCCAGCGTCGTCAACTTCAGCACCATGCCGGCCTGGTTGTTCAAGACCGAGAAGCCGGTTACGTATCCGGACGATCCCAACCAGGTGACATGGAAGTACACGCAGGGCACCGAGTTGCGCGACCCTACGGGCAAGGAATTAGGAGACTACTACAACCGCCTCGTGAGCTGGTATGCAAACGGCGGATTCACGGATGAAAGCGGTGTCCGGCACAATTCGGACAACCATTACAAATTCTCCGTCTGGGAAGTTCTCAACGAACCAGAGTTTGAGCACAGTACCACGCCGGAACAATACACTCAGCGCTACGATGCGATCGTCGAAGGCATCCGCCGTGCCAGCCCGGATACCAAGTTCATGGGCATGGCACTGGCCATGCCGTCGCAGTTCCCGCAATATTTCGAATACTTTCTGAATTCAGCCAATCACAAGCCGGGCATACCAATCGACTACATCTCCTACCACTTCTATGCTTCGCCGCTGCCTGAGCAGGATATCAACGGTTGGCAATACACCTTCTTCGAGCAGGAAGCGGGATTCCTGAATTCGGTTCGCTATATCGAAGCCATTCGAAAGCGCCTGGCGCCCAACGTCAAGACCGACACGGACGAGCTTGGCGTGATTCTGCCAACCGATAACAACCCACATGACGACATTGCACCTCCGAACGCCTATTGGAACCTGGCCGGAGCCCTGTATGCGGATCTCTACATACAGCTCTCTTTGATGCAGATCGACATCATTGGCGAGTCGCAGCTTGTGGGCTATCCAACGCAGTTCCCCAGCGTCAGCATGATGGATTGGCGCACCAACGAGCCCAATGCGCGCTTCTGGGTACTAAAGCTGATCAAGGACAACTTCCATCCCGGCGATGCGCTGGTAACGACCACTGTGCAGTTTCAACCTGACCAGGATTCATCGAAGTTTTCTATTTCGGACATTTCCGCACAGGCATTCTCCACGCCATCTGGTCACAAGCTTCTGTTGGTTAACAAACGCAATCGAAGCTTTAAAGTTCTTCTGCCCGATGCCGCCGCTGCCAGGGCCTTTACCGTTGACCTAGGCTCAGGGAATGGACCAGCCCGTCAACTGGTACTGGCCGATGGTCAAATCAAACTGGAACCTTTTTCAGTTACTGCCGTGATTTGGTAACAGAACGGAGTAAATGAGTGAGTGAAACCGCGGTGACTACACATGAGCGTCGAGAATAAAGTACGGATAGGCCTCTGTGGCATCGGCCTGGATACCTATTGGCCTCAGTTCTCCGGCTTGAAGGAGCGGCTCGCGGGCTTCGTTTCACGCGTGGGCGCGCATCTTGAGCAGCCAGGCGTTCATGTGGTCAACCTCGGGCTCGTTGACTCACCTCGTCAAGCGCAGGAAACCGGTCGCGCATGTCGCCGACAGGAAATCGACGCACTCTTTCTTTATGTGACAACCTACGCACTATCGAATACTGTCCTTCCGCTTGTGCAACGTGCCGGCGTACCTGTGATCGTTTTGAATCTTCAGCCGGAAGCGGCCATCGACTATTCCAGATTCAACCGGCTGGGCGATCGCACAGCGATGACCGGCGTCTGGCTTGCCTACTGCTCTGCCTGCCCCGTGCCGGAGATCGCGAATGTATTCAGCCGCGCGCGTATTCCGTTTCATCAAGTCACAGGCGTGCTCGATCGGCAGGAGACCTGGCGCGAAATTGAGCAGTGGCTTGCCGCAGTACGCGTGCGCGCAGAACTGGCTTCGTCCCGATTGGGACTCATGGGCCACTACTACAGCGGCATGCTCGACATCATGACCGATGTGACCCTGGTCTCGATTGCTTTCGGGACGCATGTTGAAATTGTCGAAGTCGATGAGTTGAGCGCACTCGCCGCGGATGTCAGCGATCCCGATATCGAGAGGCGCATCGGGGAGTTTCGCGCCGAATTCGATATCCAGCCCGATTGCCGGGATGCCGAGCTCAAACGCGCCGCACGCACCTCAGTCGCATTGGATCGTTTTGTCGCGCTCCACGAGCTCGATGCGCTCGCTTATTACTACAAAGGCTCGGGTGTTCCCGCCAACGAGGACACCATGAGTTCCATCATCCTGGGCACATCGCTGCTTACCGCGCGCCATATTCCCGTGGCCGGGGAGTACGAGGTAAAGAACGCAATCGCCATGAAGATCATGGACCTTCTCGGCGCCGGAGGCTCGTTTACCGAGCACTACGCCATCGACTTCAACGAAGATCTGGTACTGATGGGCCACGATGGCCCTGGACACATCGCCATCGCCGAAGGAAAGACCAAAGTCCGTCCCCTTGGCGTGTATCACGGAAAAGTGGGCAGCGGCCTTTCGGTTGAAATGCGCGTCAAGACCGGCCCTGTAACTTTGCTTTCCGTCGTTGAGGACGAACATTCGCATTTCCGGCTGATTGTTGCCGAGGGCGAGAGCATAGACGGCCCGATTCTCGAAATAGGCAACACCAACAGCCGCTATCGTTTCCCGCTCGGCGCGCGGGGATTTATTGAGGCGTGGAACGCGCAGGGGCCTGCGCATCACTGTGCCGTTGGGATCGGGCATCTCGCCTCAACTCTGGAAAAGACAGCCGCACTGATGGGCTTGGGCTTTCACCGCGTCTGTTGAATCCGCAGGCGGCCAGGTCCATTACTCAAGATTGCGTGTATCGATGCACTGCCCGCATCTCACTCCGCACCTGGTCTAGCCTGTGCCTCGATAAAATCCAGCTTCTGGCCTCTAGCTTCTAGCTCGTCTTGCGATCGCTAATTAACCGTGCTGCATCAGCTAAAAAGCTAGGAGCTAATGGCTAGAAGCAAATCCGCGCGGTTATGGAGCGCTTCTCAAGGACTCCTTCGAAAATGATTTTCGACTCCGGCGCCTCAAGCCCGTCCCGCAAACTCCTTCGTCTCCGTGTAGACGCGCACTTTTTCGCCCTCCTGAATGTAGAGCGGAACCTTGATTTCGAGGCCGGTTTCAAGCCGCCCGAGCTTGGTGACGCTGCCGCTAGTGTCGCCACGCGCGCCGGGCTCGGTGTAGGTGATTGCAAGCTCTACCTTTTCCGGCAACTGCAGGCCGATGGGGTTCCCGTTGAACTTGTGAAGCTGAATGATTGCGCCCTCCACCAGAAACTCCAATGCATCCCCCATCATGGCATCGGAAAGCGAAAGCGTTTCAAAGGTCTCCTGGTCAAGGAAGTAGGAGCCGTCCGCATCGCTATATAAATAGGATGCTTCCACCATTTCAAGATCCGGTTCCTTGAAGCGGTCGCCGGCCTTGAAGGTCTTATCGAAGACAGCGCGGGTGAGCAGGTTGCGCATCTTAAGGCGCACAAGCGTTTGGCCGCCGCGAGCCGTCGGCGTGGAAACCTCCGCTTCCATGCAGTAATAAGGCGTGTTCTCGAACTCAAAGTACATCTTGCGCTTAACGGTGATGGCTTCAATCAGTGCGGCCATGAGCTCCTCAAAAATATCGGACTTTGGCGACCGGAAATGTTCAGTACGATGCCTTCCGGCTCCCCGTCAATTATAGGGTTGATAGCTTGCCTTGGCTTTAGGCAATGGCCCCACGATTGACTCGCTCGCGGTCAATCTGAGAAACTCACGACCATGCGTTATAGTGGAAAGATTGAATATGCCCAGGAGCGCAAAATCCGGGCGCGGAACACGCGTCTCTACCGGGTTTTGCACCTGCCTATATGGATTTGGGTCTTTTTCCTTGCCCCCGGTCCCCTCACCTTCAGCCTGTTTGCACACGGATTTACCTGGGCCAATGGAGCCTGGCTGGCTGCCGTACTGATCGGCACCGGTATCGCCGGCTGGTATGGCCAGTTGCCCGGCGTTGAGCCCCGCCCTTACATCCTCCGTTTCGACGAGGACAAGCCCAATCCGCTGTACCGGAAGATCTGCTACACCTTTGCGTGGAACGCAGTGCTCAGTTTTGCCCTGCTCAACGGGGCAGGTCTGGCGTTTGCCGCCTTCACGGGCGAGTGGCGCATGAAGGAGATTTACATTTACGCGTATTCGCCGCTTTGCGCGCTGATTCTACTGCTCGGCCTGATGGGCAAGCTGCCCCGCGTCGGCCCCTCCACCAAGAATGAAGGCACCGAGCGCCGCTACTTCTACGGTTCGGTCTGGGCGGTTACGATTGCCCAAACCATATTGCTGGTTGTCTGGAAGGCTCTGCCGCCGAATGTCGGCCCCACTCAGCAAGGGAGCCTGATCAAGCTGGTCGTCTTTGTCGGCACGCTCACGTTCATGGGTTTGGCCACTTGGCGCGGAATGCTGCCCCGCACCCGGCCCATTCTGCCGGGAGAGCTGATGGTCTCCGACTGAGGCGTGGTGCTTTGCCGGGAGCCGGCGACAAGCGTCCTGGCTTCGATTTCCGTTGACAAATGTTCGAGTTGAGCCGATACTCAACATGAACGGTTGGGGCGCCGGGGGAACGTGTTAACCGGGCGAATCGTTCAGTTTCTAAGCAAAGGGCCGCTAAAAGCGGCCCTTTGCTTTTTGCGGTTTGATTCTGTCACCCTTCGGGATCACTGAGAAGATATCCGGATTGGGTCGATACCTGGAACACTCTAAGATCGCTTCGTCATTTACGAGATTTCCAAGCCGGTCCGCACGAGCTACCGGATTCCTGATGGCTGTCATGTAATCATTTGCAATTACTTCCGATGCTTCATCCATGGCACTTTCTATCTGCTCAATCACGTCTTCGATCATGTAGCCGTCCTCCAAAATGCGCCTTTTGTGGATGTGGCGGCCCACGAAAACGACCTCATTGATGCTCAGTGGAAGCCCTTGGGAGGCCTGCTGCGCATTCACAGCTTCGATCTGGGAGTTCGTCAACTTGCCAACTGCAACCCGTGGAACTCGCTCACCGGCTTCAAGCATCTCAAGGTTCTTTCGAATCAGTCCCCTGGCGTTCGAGTAAAGGGGCATAATGAGTGGCCTCGGATCTCCCATTCTAAAGCCCCAAAGGATGACGCCCAGATTTCAATGGATCGGGTCAGACAAATTGGGCTCCCGCATATATCTGAATTCATAATTTGCCTCTCCTGTCGCGAGCCAGTTGTGCATCTCCTTTAAAAATGCGTTCTTACATTGATCGTCTGGGTCGTGGCACAGGTCGATGCCGGAAGCGATGGAGGTGGGTGTGATTTAAATCACAAAGCACGTGGCCGCTGCCAAGGTATAACGTAGTTGCCATGTGCTTAGCCATTCCTGGAAAAGTGGAAGAGATTACCACCGACGGCCTCATCCGGGTCGGCAGGGTCAACTTCGGCGGGGTAGTCAAGAACGTTTGCCTGGACTACGTGCCCGAGGTCGAAGTGGGCGACTACACGATAGTCCACGTTGGGTTTGCCCTCTCTAAGATTGACGAGGAAACGGCCGAGCAGACGCTCAGAGACTTCCGCGAAATGGGCGTTCTGGACGAGGAACTGTCCAGCGAGGAAGAGGCCTTTGCGCGCGCCGCCAAAGCCCCCCAATCGCCCTGCCCAGACGGCAGTTGCTCCGGCAAATGAAGTACCTCACCGAGTTTCGCAACGGCGAAATTGCCCAGCGCATGGCGCGGGAGATCCACTCGATCGCTACCCGCCCGTGGAAGATCATGGAAGTTTGCGGCGGGCAAACCCACTCCATCATTCGCAACGGAATCGACCAGATGCTCCCCGCTGGAATCGAAATGATTCATGGGCCCGGCTGCCCGGTCTGCGTCACGCCGCTGGAGCTGATCGACAAGGCGCTGGCCATTGCCGCCCAGCCGGGCGTCATCTTCTGCTCCTTTGGCGACATGCTCCGCGTTCCCGGCACCGACGCCGATCTGTTCCAGGTGAAGGGCGCCGGCGGAGACGTCCGCGTTGTCTATTCGCCGCTGGATGCGGTAGAGCTTGCCCAAAAGAATCCCGATCGCCAGGTGGTTTTTTTCGGTGTCGGCTTTGAGACCACCGCNNGGAAACAAGGTGCAGGCATTTCTGCTGGCGGGTCACGTATGCAGCGTGATGGGCTATTGGGAGTATCCGCCGCTGGCCGATAAGTATTCCATTCCACTCGTCGTCACGGGCTTTGAGCCCCTCGATCTGCTCGATGGAATTCGGCGCGCCGTTATTCAACTGGAATCCGGCCGCCATGTTGTGGAGAACGCCTACAGCCGCGTCGTCACGTTCGAAGGCAACCGCGCGGCGCAAAAGCTGCTGGCCGAGGTTTTCGAAGTCACGGATCGTGCCTGGCGCGGCATTGGCGTGATTCCCAAGAGCGGCTGGCGTCTCAGCGAGGCCTACCGCGAGTTCGATGCCGAAGAGCGCTTCCACATCGCCGGCATTCACACCCAGGAGTCGGCGCTGTGCCGCGCGGGCGATGTGCTGCGCGGAGCCATCAAGCCCGCCGAGTGCGCGGCATTCGGCAAAGAATGCACGCCGCGCCATCCGCTCGGCGCCACCATGGTTTCAAGCGAAGGCGCCTGCGCCGCGTACTACAACTACGGGCGCTTTATCTCAGCCGATGAGTTGGCAACCGCAGGCTCGGGGCTCAGCGGAGCTGCCCATGTCTGAGTTGCGAGAGAAGATGGAGCGAGATTTGTCAGAAAGCTCCGAAAAGCCAACCTCAGGGGCTAAAGCCCCCATGGATTCCGCTAGCGTGGATGCCAGGGCTGAAGCCCTGGCCTACCGTGCCGCGCCGGACTTTTCGAATTGGTCTTGCCCGCTGCCTCTCGCCGGTTATCCCACCATCGTGATGGGCCACGGCGGCGGCGGCAAGCTGGGCAACGAACTGGTCGAATATCTGTTTCTGCCCGCTTTCCGCAATCCCGCTCTTGAAAATCTTGGCGACGCGGCCGTGCTCGACCTGGGCAGCGGACGCATCGCCATGAGCACCGACTCCTTCGTTGTGCAGCCGCTCTTTTTTCCCGGCGGATCGATCGGCGAACTGGCCGTGAACGGTACCGTGAACGACCTGGCAGTCTCCGGCGCCGTGCCGCGCTTCCTCAGCGCCAGCTTCATCCTCGAGGAGGGATTTCCACTCGCGCAACTGGCCGCGATTGTTGAAGCCATGGCCAAGGCCGCGGCCACGGCCGGCGTCCAGATCGTAACCGGCGACACCAAGGTTGTCGAACGCGGACACGGCGACGGCTGCTACATCTCGACGGCGGGCGTGGGCGTATTGCGCGAGGGCATCCAAGTGGGACCGCATCGCGCCCAGCCCGGCGACAAGGTCCTGGTCTCTGGAACCATCGGCGACCACGGCATGGCCATTATGAGCGTGCGCGAANNGGCCGGCTCTGCTGTTCATGCCATGCGCGACCCCACGCGCGGCGGACTCGCCTCCACGCTGAACGAGATTGCGCACTCCTCCGGAGTTGGCATTGCGATTGACGAAGCCAGCCTGCCGGTGCGCACTGAAGTGCAGTCTGCCTGCGAGTTGCTGGGGCTCGATCCGGTCTACGTTGCCAACGAGGGCAAGGCGGTATTCATCGTTGCGCCGGAGGCCGCGGACTCGGTTCTGAAAGTTCTGCGCGCGCATCCGCTGGGCCGCGACGCGGCCCGCATCGGCCAGGTGACCGGCGAACATAAGAGCATGTTAGTCGCCCGCACCGCCATGGGCTCCAATCGCGTGGTTCCCACGCAAATTGGCGAGCAGTTACCGCGCATCTGTTAGCCAACTCCTTCTCATTGCAAGCTCCAGATTTCCAACGCAATTACCTTGTCGGACTGCGAACTAATTTCTGTGTGGCATCTATGTCTTGTTTCGAGTCAGTTATAAGTACTTTGCTCATTAGATAACTCATAAATTGAAATAAATTAGTTAAAGCTACCTAACATCTGCTCCGAAGTTATCAGTAGCGATGACTGCGGAGTTACTGCCTGAGATAGGTTCCGTGCTCCCCGGTCCTGAAAGGCAGATAACTTCAAGTTGAACCCACTGTGTTTATTCCTGGCGGGAGCTGTTGCTCTCACGGCATCGAGCCGTCTGGCTCTGGCGCAAGGCGCAGTCCAGGCGTCCGTGTATCAAGGCGTTATCCTTCGCCCGCCAGCCTACGTTGACGAGACGCAGGCAGTCACGCTCACCGGCAACGTGCATCCGCTGGCGCGGCCGGAGTTCGATCTAGGTCAAGTGAGCGCGGAGACCCGCATGGACCGGATGCTGCTTCTGCTTAAGCCATCGCCGGCGCGGCAAGCCGATCTCGATGCACTGGTCAAGGCACAGCAGAATCCAACCTCAGCGCATTATCACCAATGGCTGACACCGGCCGAGTACGGCGCCCGCTTCGGAGCCAGTGCGCAGGACCTCACGCGAGTGACTGCATGGCTCGCAGCGCATGGATTTGCGGTAGTCGAGATTCCGGCCGGCAATCGGCTGGTGGAGTTCTCCGGAACGGCGGTGCAGGTCTTCGATGCATTCCACACGCAGATTCATCGTTATCAAGTGGAGGGAGTCGCTCACGTTGCCAATGCGCAAGACCCGCAGATTCCCGTCGCGCTCAGCGGAGTTGTGGACGGCGTTGTGTCGCTCAATGATTTTCGCAGTACATCGGAGATCAAAACGCGGACGGCTTTGCCTGCGCAAACTGCCTTTGGGCCGAAACCGCTCTACTCGGCCGGAAGCACTCATTATCTGTTCCCAGCGGATTTCGCGGCGATCTACAATCTCAATCCGCTTTACGGCGCGGGCACGGTGGGAGCTGGAGTCTCAATCGCGATCGCCGCGCGAAGCAACATCAACCTGAGCGATGTATCAGCGTTTCGCTTACTTTCCGGACTGCCGGCAAACACGCCATCGGTGATTGTGGCGGGAACCAATCCCGGCATTGTTGCGAACGACCAGGACGAGTCGACACTTGACGTGGAGTGGGCGGGCGCGGTTGCGCCAGCGGCCGCGATCTCGCTGGTGGCCGCGGCCTCCACTTCTACAACCGACGGCATCGATCTGGCGACCCAGTACATTGTGAATCACGCCACGGCGCCGGTGGTGAGCGTGAGCTATGGCAGTTGCGAGCAGGAGATGGGCTCGGCGGAACTCGCGTTCTACAACAGCCTGTGGGAGCAGGCCGCCAGCCAGGGGATGACGGTGTTTGTCGCTTCCGGCGACGCGGGCGCGGCGGGCTGTTCGGCGCCCTTTTCAGCCAAGGGCGCGCAGGCGGCGGTGAACGGGCTATGCAGTTCGCCCTACTCCACGTGCGTGGGCGGCACGGAATTCAATGAAGGCTCGAATCCAGCGCAGTACTGGTCATCGGCGAACTCCAGCGGTTACGAATCGGCACTGGGATACATTCCGGAAGAGGCGTGGAACGAAAGCGCGTCGAATGGCGGCGAGGCCTTGTGGGCGTCGGGCGGCGGGGTGAGCCAGGTGTATGCGCAACCGAAGTGGCAGGCGGCCGTGGAGGGCGCCGGCGCTGCCAATGGCATGAGAGCCGTGCCCGACGTGGCGTTCTCCGCGGCTAGTCATGACGGATACATGATCGAAGAAAACGGTTCGCGCTGGATCGTCTCTGGAACTTCGGCAGCGACACCGGCCTTTGCCGGCGTGATGGCGCTGGCCGTCGAACGGATGGGCGGGGTGGGGCAGGGAAGCGCGAACTCGAGATTATATTCACTCGCCAATGCGGAAAACAGTCCGTTCCATCGAACGCCCTCGGGGAATAACAGCGTCCCCGGCGTGACGGGATTCTGGGCAAATGGCGCAACCTATAACCTGGCCAGCGGGCTGGGCTCGGTTGACGCCGCGGCTCTGATTGGCAGTTGGGGCCCGGGATCGGAGCAGCCACCCACGCTGGCACTTACCGCTGAATCCAGCGCGGTTGCGGTGGCGCAGGGCGGGGCCGCTACGGTCAGTCTTGCCGCGGTCACGGGAGGATCGTTTGCGGGAACAATCGGCTTTTCGCTTGCGGGACTTCCACCCGGCCTGACGGCCACATGGCAGGCGAATCCTATAACGGTGGGTGAGGGCGAGAGCACGAACGCGGTGATGCTGACGCTGACGGCTTCAAGGCTGGCTGTGCCGGGAGAGTCGATTTTTGTACTTGCTGCGGCGGGGGATGGACTCAGTGCGACCCAGAGCGTCACAGTGCAAGTGCTTGCTCCCAGGATCTGCCTTGGCATGACGTGGCTGTTGCACTCACCATGTGGCCGGCCTGTTTCGGTACGCAAGCTGCTTCAGTAATTGGGGACTGAGGCAAAAAACTGAATTGATGAGTTCAGTCATCGGAAGGGCATGGAGTGAACAAATGCAGCAAGTCAGCGGGCGGCATACGATGGCGAGACTCTCTTGGGCTGGCGGCGCTGGCAGAGGACCAATGACAAGCGAATGGGAATCTCAGGCGAATCGCTCGAAAGCCTGCTTGATTTTGGCGGGAATTGTGAGCGGTGTCTCCCCCAGGTTCTGGCTGATCTCCAACACAATGGCGGGAGGAGTAGCGAGCTTCTTCAGAGCCTCGGCCGTGGGCGTCCAGTCAATGGTTCCGTCACCGGGCCAAAGATGCTCGTCCTTTTGGCCATGATTGTCGTGCACATGGACCGAGGCGATGCGGGCGCCCAGCGTGCCAATAGCCGCCGCGATGCCGACAGTGACGTGCGCGTGGCCCAGGTCAAGACAGATCCCGACATTATTCAAATGGCCGATCTCCAGAACGGACACCAGGTGCTCGGGCGTGGTGGGCTCGCTTAACAGGTTTTCAATCAGCAGGCGTACGCCGAGCGGGCGGGCAAAGGCGCCCAGATGCTCCAGAGCGGTGATCGCGTATTCAACGCTGCGCGGCGACCAGGCATCCGCCTGCTCGCCGAGATGCACGACCAGATTGCGCAGGGGAATGTGCTCGGCCGTTTCAAGTGCGCGTTTCACCTCGTCCATGGCATCGATGCGTCGCGCTTTTTCAGGGTGCAGCAGGTTCACCGCGGGCGCCGCGGAACGGCCCATTTCGCGGCCGGGATAGAGCGGCGCGTGCATAGAGAACGGCTGAAGCGAGTTGGAGCGGAACCAGCTTGCCAGCTCGGACACATGTTCGCGGCTGGTGTAATCGAAGTGCTGGCGAGCGGCAAAAATCTCGACGGCCTGCGCGCCTGACGTTTCGGCGTGTTCCAGAAGTCCGGGATGAAGCCTCTGATTCAGGAAAAGATGCGTAGAAAGGACGCGCAGCATGGTCAACAAATTCCTTGTGCCGGCTCGACTTGAACGACGAACCTCTAGCTGCTGCTATTGTCGCACCGTCACAACACTTTACGGGCAATAGGGTGTTGCGGAGGCTGATGCAAGGAGTTGGAGCAGGAGCGCCAGGCGAGATGCGCATGTTTAAACGATGCTCGCCGGCCAACGGTGAAGGCAACTTTTGGGGGGAGATTGGGCGATGGGCGGGGATTAGCATGGATCGGAGAGGCGGGGGTCGAATTGAGACTCGAGGTGCAAGCTGGCGATCCTCGTGGTGGAATCTCCAGCTCGCATCCCGGCAACGCTTGACTGGGAAATCGTGTCGCGTTGAAACTGCCCGCGCTTGCCGGGGTCCTTGTGCATGAATCGCGGCGATCCCGGTGTGCGAAGGCAAAAACATTAACGCATGTGCTTGCCGAAGGCTGTTGCTCCGGTCTTGTCTCTCGTCGTTCCAAACCGGAACGCAAGTCTCAAAGTACAGCCTTAATCTATTCCGTTATGAATTGTTAATCTGTTCAATTCCGGGCACTTTTCGACGTTTATTTTTATGAGATGAATGTCGATTCAGCTCAATCTGGGAGAAGACCAGTCGCCGCCTTAGCGAGGCGCATGGACCGGCGATTCACGAGTGTTTTGAGAAAATAGCGCGGAACCGGGCCAAATAGCGCGGACCGGAGCAGGGCCTCCAATTTCCCGGCGGAGCGTCTAACGCTTGAATGGCCAATTTATCCCGTTCGCGCCGCCGCGCGCCAAATGCCCCGGATCAAAGCCGATATAATCGGAGTGGCTTTCCGCCACAATGCCCAGCGTCCGGTTTCCTGGAGCTGGGGTGGGCGCATGAGCCGCCATGTACGATGACGGAGACGCCCTATTTCCTGGAGTACCGCTCCAGCAAGTCACCAAACGTTCTGCCCACTCCCGGCGGGGAGCAAGGTTTCGGCATAACCCGAGACCGCGCCTCTCTGGCCCAGGTTTGCAGAACAAGGGTGAAATCGAATACGGAGACGATGATGCGAAAGAAGTGGATGCTGACTACCTTTATTTTGATTGGAATGGCAGCGCTGACTGGCGCCGCGGCGTATGGCCAGGACGATGGTCCGGCAAGCGGGAAAACCGGCGCAGCCGCCAATGCGCGGACCGCCCGGGATTCCCAGTCGCAGTGGGATATTGGCGGCAGTTTCTATGAGGCCCTCACCAAAAGTTCCACCGGCACCGGTATCCAGCAGACACCCAGTAACGGAATGGGCGGCCTGGCCGAAGTTCGCCACATCGTCAAACCGCTCGTCGGCTACGAGTTGGCAGTCGCCTTCAACTTGGCCGATCAGGCGTATGCTCCCAAAGCCGGGGCCTGTGCCTTGGCGTGCCAGACCCCGGCGGTCAGCCTCACCGGCAATGCAACCGAGGTCTCGCTCGATTATGTGGTCTCGCACAAAGTCGGGCATCTGAGGCCATTCGTCGTCGGAGGCCTTGGCGTTTTTATCGCGGTGCCCGGTTCTACGCCTCTAGGGAATAACACCTCAATTCGCGGAGCTTATATTGTCGGCGGCGGTGTGGATTTAGCGATCAGTTCCCGCATTGGCGTCCGCGCGCAGGTCCGCGACACCTTTTACAAGGCGCCCAACACTTCATCCATCTATCCCGCGACCGGGGCCTTCACCGAGTCGCTGGAGCCCATGGGCGGCGTGTACTACCGGTTCTGAATCCCCGGGCATGTGCGCTTTGAGAGCCCGTTGAAAAATTGTTCGGAAGGCAGTGGGAGACCTCAAAAACCCATGCCTCAGGGGGGGGGCTGATCGGGCCGCTGGAAACCTCGAGATTGAGAGAATTCCGTGAAAAGCCTCCCTCGGAGGCTGAAGCCCACGCTGATTTGATTGCGATTGCGGCACGGTGCCCCGGGCCGGCCCGGAGGGTCCGCGGCGGCGTCATTTCCAGGTTCTGCCGCTGCGTCCTTATTTCCCCCCTGCTGTGTTACCGTTGCAATACGGCGTCCCAGAGCAGGGCCGCGATTTTGCGGCCTGGGCAGAGTGCCTGTTTTGTGGTTGGAAACGGGAGCGGCGGACGCACCCAAGAGAATGTCTCAGCAGCCGGAATTGATATCGTCTACGCTCACTGCGAGTCCGGCTTCATCGCCTGGGCAGGCAGTGGACCCAGGGGCCGCCGCACCGCAGCCTGAACGGCCCGTGCCGCAGCGGATTCCTCGCTGGCTGGAGCGCATCGAAATGCTGCTCAGGGTAATGCTGCGTATGTATATAGGCCTGGCTGTCTGCTACGCGCCCTGGTCGCCCGCGTTCTGGGACCAGAACCCGCTTTTCCTTCAGTACCCCACCCTCTCCAATATTGCCGCCAATGGCGCGGTGCGCGGAATCGTTTCGGGACTGGGACTCTTGAACCTTTGGATAGCGCTCCAGGACATTCTCGGCCGGCGGGGGATTAAACATGAACGATAAAGAGCAGGGAACAGGGAATAGAGAGCAGGGAGGAAAAGCGCCCGATGCGCCGCGGGCCGCGGCGACGATTCCGGGAAACGGCGCCCCTCCGCCGCTGGAGCGCGCGCCGCTGGCTTACGAGAACTCCACATTTCTGAACAGCGCCGATGGGCGGGTGATGCGCATCGTCGCTGAGTATCTTGAGCCGCTGGCGCGCTTTCGCAACGAGCAGATTCAGGACACGGTCGTATTTTTCGGTTCAGCGCGTTTTCGCGGCCGCAAGGAGGCCGATCACGCCCTGGAACTGCTGGACAATACCGGTTCACAGCAGGCAGCGCCCAGTCACGAGCAACCTGCAAGCCCTCCGGATATAGCTGCCGGCAAGGCCACCGACCTGCAACGCAAGCGCGCCGTAGCCGCCGTGGAAATGGCCCGCTACTATGAGGATGCCCGCCGCCTGGCCCAATTGCTCACCCAGTGGGCTGCCAAAATTCCATCTCAGAAACACCGCTTTGTGATTACCTCCGGTGGCGGTCCGGGCATTATGGAAGCCGCGAACCGCGGCGCCTGGGAGGCCGGCGGAAAGACCATCGGCCTGAACATCCGGCTGCCCTTCGAGCAGGCGCCCAATCCCTACATCACGCCCTCGCTCAACTTCGAGTTCCACTACTTCTTCATGCGCAAGCTGTGGTTCGCCTACCTGTCAAAGGCGCTGGTGGTGTTTCCCGGGGGATTCGGCACGCTCGACGAGATGTTCGAGATTCTTACCCTCACCCAGACCAACAAGCTGGCCAAAAAGATCACCGTGGTCATTTACGGGTCAGACTACTGGAAGAAGATTCTGGACCTGGACGCGCTGGTGGATAAGGGCGCCATTTCGCCTAAGGACATCGAACTGTTCCAGTATGCCGATACCCCCGAGCAGGCTTTTGAGATGTTGCGGAAGGGGCTGACGGAAAACTATCTGGCGGCTGAACTGGCCGCCGCCGCCGCGGACGCGCACTCCCTAGGCCTGTCGGCCAACCCCAGCGAAGACCTGATGACCGGCTGGACAGTGGGAGATTTTCTCAGTCCCGAGATGGCTAAAACCAGCAAATAATGAGTAAATAATCAGAAAATAATAGAGGCGATCCGCCCCGAATGCCGCCGAGGATGCCCGGTATTTTGGGAAATTACGGTTAACTCTTCGGGTACATCCTATAATTGAAGGGGAATTCGCGGGATATTCACCTTCAATTTATGGCTCTCCGTGGACACTATGCACAGAAATCCGGGCACCATCGCGGTTTCTTGATCGCGGATAAAGGAGCAGCCATGCCCAATGCGTCCATCTCGTATCTCTGGCGCGACAAAGATGCGTCCAGGGGTTTCCGGACTGGCGTCTCGTTGCACAGCCACACCAACCAATCGAAGGAAACGCTGGACTTTCTGGCCAACTTCGGCAATCAGTATCCGGTGATGCGCCCATTGCTGGCGCGTCTGGAGCGCCGCGCAAAGGAGATTCACGGGGTAAGCGTGAATTATGCAGCCAGCTATTGGACGCCTCCGATGACTCCCAAACTGGCCTTCGACCTGGAAAGCCGGCAGATTGAAATGCTCGGTCTGGCGTCGATGGTGTCTATCAGCGACCACGACAACATCAACGCGCCCATGCTGCTGCGCACCGTGCCCAGCGCCCGCCATATTCCCGTTTCCGTGGAGTGGAGCGCTCCTTATGGCCCGCAATCGTTCCACCTCGGCGTTCACAACCTGCCCAGCGCCCGCGCGCAGGAGTGGATGGCGACGCTCGCGGAATTTTCCGCCAACCCGAGCGGCAATCGCCTCACGGAGATTCTCCGGGCCCTTCACAACGAACCCAACGTGCTGGTGATTTTCAATCATCCCATGTGGGATCTCTACATGGTCGGCAAAGAGAGGCACGGGTTCCTGGTCAACGAGTTCCTGCAGAAGAACGGCGCCTATCTTCATGCGCTGGAGTTGAACGGGCTGCGCAACTGGGACGAGAACCGAAGCGCTCGCCGTTTGGCCGAAAAGTGGAACATGGTGCTCATCTCCGGCGGCGACCGTCACGGCGTGGAGCCGAATGCCAACATCAACCTGACCAACGCCGCCAGCTTTACCGAGTTTGTCCACGAGATCCGGCGCGAACGCAAGAGCAGCGTGCTCTTCATGCCGCAGTATGCCCAGCCGTGGAAGCATCGGCTGTTGCAGTCCACCATCGACGCGATTCGCAACTATCCGGAGTTTCCTCAGGGCTCGCGCAACTGGGACGAGCGCGCCTATCATCCGGATGGCAACGGCGTGGTACGCCCCTTGAGCGAGCTGTGGCCGAAGGGATCGGCGCCGCTGTTTATGCGCGGGGTGATTGCAATGGTTCAACTCCTGGGCAAAGGGCCAGTGGCAGGCGGCCTGCGCATCGCATGGAGCGAATCGCACCAGTTGCGCCTCGAGCTGGGCGAGACCGAAAGCTAAGAACGAAAGTCGATTGGAAGCAGCGGAGTTGGCGGAGTTTGCCGCGCTGCGCGCGTGTTAGCGGAGTTAGGGATGCAACTGGAAGAGGTCACCGTCTCCGCCGACACCGCTCACTCCGCAGCCTCAGCTAGCCCAGTGCATACGCCGCGCGTCGCTTACTTCCCCGACTCCTTCCACGAAGTGAACGGAGTGGCCCACACCAGCCGTCACTTTGAAGCATTTGCGCGGCGGCGCAACTTGCCCTTTCTCTGCGTGCGCGCCGGAGATCGCAGCCAGGCTGTCATGGACGACGGCAACGTGTGGACCCTCGAGCTGCCGCGTAGCTTTCTTTCCTTTGCTCTGGAAAAAGACCTCCGCTTCGATCCTGCGTTTCTTCGCCACGTTCCTCTGATCGGCGAGATGCTTGAGCGCTTTCAGCCGGATCTGATCCACATCACCGGGCCCAGCGAGCTGGGAATGCTGGGTGCGGGGCTGGCCCACCACCTGAATGTGCCGCTGGCCGCAAGCTGGCACACAAACGTGCACGAGTACCTCGCCCGCCGTTCCAACTGGTTCCTGCGCCTGCTGCCACGCCGCCAATCCGCCGCTACCGGCCGCAAGATTGAAGACCTCACGCTTTCCGCGGCTTCCATTCTCTATTCCAACGCGCGGGTGCTATTTGCTCCCAATCCCGAGCTCTGCCAACTGCTGGAGCGAAAGATCGGCCGGCCCTGCCATCTCATGCCGCGCGGCGTGGACGCCGAGCTCTTCCACCCCGGCAAGCGCAGCCGCGATCCTGAAGACCGCGAACAAGTGCTGGGCTTTGTGGGCCGGCTTTCAATCGAAAAGAACATTGCCCTGCTGGCAGCGGTGCAGCAGGAACTGGAGCAGAAAGGGTTCAGGGACTTCCATTTCCTCATCGTCGGTCATGGCGCCGACCAAAGGTGGCTGCAGGAGCGGATGCCGCGCGCCGAGTTCACCGGCGTGTTGAAGGGCGAGGCGCTTTCAACCGCATACGCCAACATGGATCTGTTCGTCTTTCCATCGCACACCGATACATTCGGCAACGTAGTGCTTGAAGCGCTGGCCAGCGGCGTTCCTGCCGTCGTCACACCCGATGGCGGTCCGTGCACCATTGTCCGCGATGGCGAAACCGGCCGGGTTGTGCCCGATGAAGATTTCTCTACCGCTGTGGCCTGGGTTCTCGCCGATCCCGTCAGGCACGCGAAGATGCGCAATGCCGCACGCGCTCACGCGCTCACTGCCAGTTGGGATTCGGTCTTCGAGGACGTATACAAAGCCTACGAAGCCATTCTTCCCCAGCAGGTGCAGACAGCACATTGAGGCTTCCGGGCGCAGAGGAGAAACGATGCGGATGCTAAGCGCGGCATTACTGAACTACGCACCGCGAAGCCCGCTGCGCAGATCGAGCGTGAACCGCGTCTCCTTGTCAGTCCGCATGTCCCATCCAACTCCGCGTAGAAAGTTGCCTTCGATAGCCGCAAGAGTGACGCCTTCATCGGAAAGCTTTTCCGATTCCCATGCCTCGCCGCCAGCTCCCCAGGCGAAGATGCCGCGATGGCCAACGAACAATAACAAGCCCGCGTCGACAACCGGCCTCACTTGGAGTACCGGCCGATAAGGAATCATGGTGAATCGCTCCGGCACGGTCGAGTCAATCATGTACGCGTAGCCGCCGGAGACGGCGCAGATTTCATGCGGATTGGGTGCAGACCAGAGGCCCGTGGGCACAGCCGGGTCGCGAAAACCCAGGGCACACGTAGCTAGGAAGGGCTGCGCGGATTGCGATGGTCTCACCAGCACTTCGAGCGCGCCGCGTTCAACCTCCTCGGCATTTCGCGGATACACAAAGTGGCGTGCGGGCAGAATGACCGGACGTGCTGGAAGTATCTCCGCCTGCCAAAGATGCGGAAACCTGAGGTCAACGGAAGAGGCGCCGGCAGGCGAACTCACGGCACGACCTTGTATTGCAGAATCCAGCGCTCCTGGGGCAGAGTGTTGGGAACCGGGCATCCGCGCGCTGCTTCAATCACGGCCAGGGCATTGCGCGCCGGCCAGCCAAGATGGATAAGCGCGCAGGCCGCGGCGATGGTGGAGCGGCCGATGCTGCCGCGGCAGTGCACGCCAATGCGCTCTCCAGCCTGCAGGCGGCTCGCAAGATCTGCAACAAAGACGCGGAATTCGACGGGATCGAGCGGGACATTGGCATCGGGAATGGGGTGGGAAATGAACTGCATTCCGGCCTGCGCCGCCAATCGGGCTTCGTCCTTGAGCCCCAGCCATGCGGCCTCATCCTTCTCGAGCAGCGAAACCAGGGTCTGAATTCCACCCTGCTTCAGATGGATCATCTCGTCGCGAAGCATGTGGTCTCCGCGCGGGCACAAGACAATGGCCAGCGGCACACGCGGTTCGCAATCGATCCAGAAAATACTGCTCAAGGTCCTAAGACTCCTCAAAAGTGTCCTACGCGCTGGTCTCCGGGGATGCGCGCCTGTAATGGCAGTGCGGAAGCCGACCTTCCTGGCAGCCATCACATTCTTCATTTTCGATGATAGACGGTGGAGAGCCCGGAAACACATCTATCGTGTTAGTCGCTGGACCTATGTCCGCGGGTTCGCTTTGTCTTTGGGGTTTTGACCTGGAGCGATTGCAAAGATGCTGGGTAAAGAATAAAATCTTTACCTAAAGAGGTAAAGTAAAGATGCCGGCTTCCAGCACCATCAGCAGCAAAGGCCAGGTAACGGTGCCAATCGAGGTTCGCCACCGCCTGGGACTCAGGGAAGGGGATCGCGTGGAGTTCGTCTTCGAGGACGGCCGTACAGTTCTTCGCCCCGGCCGGCAGGAAACCAACCCGTTTGACGCCTACCTTGGAGCTCTCCCGGCGTTCCACTCCCGCAAAGAAATCAACGCGTGGATTCGCGATCTTCGCGATGAGGATTCACGGGACGCCGAACCCGGCGAACAGGATGGCCAGTGAGAACGGCGATCGATTCGAATGTCATTTCCGCGATATGGTCCGCAGAGCCATCCGCAAAGAAACTCGTTAAGCAGTTAGGCGAGGCAAAAGTGGAAGGGGCGCTTCTTATCTCTCCCTTTGTCTTTGCGGAATTGCACGCATATCCCGGCGCAACCGAGGGCTTTATTCGCAGGTTTCTTGAGGCAACCGGTGTTGTCGTCGATCTTCGGCTGGAGGAGAGAATCTGGATTGAGACCGGCAGGCGCTTTGCGCTCTACGCTGCCCGGCGGAGACAATCGTCGGGAACCGGCGCAAAGCGGCTGCTCGCCGATTTCCTGATCGGTTCACACGCGCTGGTGCAGGCAGACCGTCTGCTGACCCTGGACCCGCATCGCTACAGTAAAGATTTCCCTGAAGTGCGGTTGATGTAAGCACTCTGCCCGGCCTGCTCTTCGAACTTCAAAACAAAAGTTCAGGAAAAATGCTCCCAGCCGTGTGGTTCAAGCGGCTGCTTGCCTTGCGGCATCACCAGCGTGATCAGCGGACTGCCCTTGCGGGCGCGAAGGACGCGGCCGATGCGCGTAACAGGAACGCCGGCCACGGACCGCGGCATACGCGCAGCCGACGGGGCCGTGAACAGCAGTTCGTAGTCCTCGCCGCCGTGAAGAGCCTGCTCGATGCTTGCGCCTGAGCGGACAGGCAGTTGAGCGGCCTCAACCTCGGCTGCCACGCCGGATTCGGCGCACAGGTGAGCCAGGTCCGTTGAAAGGCCGTCGCTTAAATCGATTGCCGCAGTTGGAAGCCCGCGGCGGCGGAGCCACAGACCCTGCTCAATGCGTGGCTGCGGATAAAGGTGGGGAGCGAGCAGGGATTCGAAATCTCTGGGAATTCTCAGCGGCTTCGGCCGTGCAGGTGGTTTCGCCGCAGGCTCGGAGGCAGCGGCCAACTCGGCCAGGCTTTCCAGGCCAGCCGCCGCGCCTCCCAGGCTGCCGGTGACGTAAATCAAGTCCCCCGGCTGCGCGCCGGAGCGGAGCAGCGCCTTCCCGCGCGGCACGGCGCCCACCAGCACAATGTCGGCCACCGCGACCGGAGATTCCGCCAGGTCGCCGCCGGCAAGGGGCGTTTCGTAGGCCTCGGCCAAGGCGAGCAGGCCGTCGTAGAAGCGGGAGATCCAGCTCGGGCTGCGTCCTGAGGGTTTGGTCAGCTCGCGCGGCAAGCCCAGGGAAAGAAAGGCAGCAACGGGACGGGCGCCCATGGCGGCCAGATCGCTGAGTCCCCGAGCAAGAGCCCGATGTCCAACGGATTCAGCAGGATGCATATCCAGCCGGAAATGGCGACCGGCAATGGAGAGATCGGTGGTCACGGCCATCTCCTCGCCGGCGCGCAGGCGAAGAAGCGCGCAATCGTCGCCGATCCCCAGCCTCACTCCGTGGCTGGAGCCACATGCTGCCCGGCTGCGAATCTGCTCCAGAAGCACAAGCTCGCTCGGCTTCCGGCTCGGCAACCGATCAGGCCGTTTCGTTCCCTGGATGCGGCGATTCTCCTTCATTTCTTCCTTTCTCTCTTGAGGATAGGGCAAGTTGCCGTTCCCGAAGCAGCCCGCAATGGGATTCTTAAGCAGTTCGATGCCGGGACGGGAATGGGTAACCAAAGTTTGCACTTTTGTATCAATTCAATTGACCAAATGGAGACAGCTTTGTTAACCTGAGTAGGCATTCACGGATCATCTCCCCCCGCGGGTGATTGTGTATTTTCATGGGCTGGGTTGGCTCTGGGGTATCTACGCCATTCTCGGTTCCAGGCGAATTGCGGTCCTGCGGGTCGCAGGGATGAAGGGCGAAAATGCTACGCAAGCGCTATTACATACTTTTTGTTGCATGCGATGAGGACGGGCGGATCCGCAAGATTCCGCTGCCGTTGCAGTATGCGTACGGATTTGTGGCCGCCGCGCTGATTGGCGCGTTTACCATCGTGGGGCTGGCCGGCTCCTACACGCGGATGCTGCTCAAGACCGAGAGTTACAACCAGATGCGTCAGGAGCGGGAGACGCTCCGCAAAGACTACAAGCAGATGGCGCAAATCGCGCACGATCGCGATGTGCAGGTGGCGTCGCTGGGCGCGTTGGCCAACGAAGTGACTGCGCTTTACGGCCTCCGCCAGAACCGGCTCAGCACAGCCAAGCCTCAGGCCGCGGCAAGCGCTGCGGCGGTTGCTCCGACGCCGGTGAGTCTGGCCCAGACCGACCACCCCAGCCAGCAGCAGATTAAAAGTTCGATCGATCAGTTTTATGTATTGCGCACGGAAGCGCTCTCCGGCCGCATCTCGCGGGCCCTCGAAAGCGGCCTTTCGCCCAGTTTTTCCGGTGACTGGACCGAGCTGGCAGACGCTCCCTCGATGTGGCCTCTCGAAGGCCGCGTGGCCTCGAGCTTTGGCCAGCGCCAAGATCCAATCAACGGCGAAGGCGCCTTCCACTCCGGCCTGGATATCGACGCGCCCTTTGGAACGCCGGTGCGCGCTGCCGCGGATGGCGCTGTCTCCGATGCCTCCATGGGCGCGGGCTACGGCCGCGAGGTGGTCCTCGATCACGGCCACGAAGTCGAGACGGTCTACGGGCATCTCTCTTCAATCGCCGTGGTGCCCGGAGAGCATGTATCGCGCGGGCAGGTCATCGGCTATGTAGGCCAGTCGGGCCGCGCCACCGGACCGCATCTTCACTACGAGGTGCGTGTACACAAGGTTCCGGTCAATCCTCACAAATATCTCCGCGTCACCTTCGAGCAGGTTGCGAATCTGAACAACGACAGTGCCGCCACAGCGGTGAATTAGTCAGACCTTCAAGGATTGACAAAAGCGGCTCCCGAGTGGGGGCCGCTTTTGTTTTCCCCAGGGAATATGTAATTCTCTATGGGAACGGCATTCCCAATTCTGGAA
>PLOG01000160.1 GCA_003142935.1 Acidobacteriaceae bacterium | reverse complement strand
TACAGGACGGGCGGTGCGCTCTTACCGCACCATTTCACCCTTACCCCGGCGCTGGAGTTTTCGCAACCGCAAGCGCACCCGGCAAGCCGGGCCAACTCGGGTATTGCGTTTCCAGGGTGGCCCTCCGACCGGATCCGAAGAACCGGGGAGGGGTAGCCGAGGCGGTATCTTTTCTGTGGCACTAGCCGTCCGTGGACCTTCAAGCCCACGTCCCGGACGTTATCCGGCACACTACCCTGCGGAGTTCGGACTTTCCTCCCCCGGAAACCCGGTTTCCCAAGCCCCCGGCAGCGACCGCCCAGTCCTCCTGCCAGTCCCAAGTGTACCCCGAATACAGTTTTACCGTGCGCGAGCTGTGCCTTCGGTTGTGTCGGCGCACTGCCCTGACTGCTGCCCAAATTTGATATAAAGATGGCCGTGCGCTGCCGCCTATCTGCGCAGCGCCGAAAAGGAGACCCATGAAATCGCTCCTGTCACCCGGAATCGCCTTCGTTCTCGCCGCCGCCATCCTCTTTGCCCTCAATATTCCCGCCGCCCGCGCCCAGCAGTCCGCTCCCGCTCTCGACATGACCCCCGTCCAGCCCGAGTCCGTCGGTTTCTCCGCGCAGCGCCTCGAGCGCCTCCACGCCGCCTTTCAGGACGAAATCACCAATAAACAACTCGCCGGCGCCGTCACCATCCTGGCCCGTCACGGCAAAATCGTCGACTACCGCACCTACGGCGACCGCGACCTGGCCGCCTCGGCCCCCATGACCAAAGACACCATCTTCCGCGACTACTCCATGACCAAGCCCGTCACCGGCGTCGCCATGATGATCCTCTACGAAGAAGGCAAGTGGCTGCCCTCCGACCCCATCTCGAAGTACATTCCCGAGTTCGCGCACCTCAAAGTCTTCAACGGCTTTGACTCCACGGGCAAAATGCTCCTTGCCGAGCCCGACCACGCGCCCACCATGCGCGAGCTCATGACCCACTCCGCCGGCTTCACCTATGGCAACAGCGACACGCCCGTCGACAAAATGTATGGCGACCTGAAAGTCCGGGACGCAAAAACCCTTCAGGAACAAATCGATCGCATCGCGCAGATTCCGCTGCTCTATCAGCCCGGCCATGGATGGACTTACAGCATGTCGATGGACATTCAGGGCTACATCGTTGAAAAGCTCTCCGGCCAGTCGCTGCCTAACTTCATGCGCGACCACATCTTCACCCCGCTCGGCATGAAAGGCGCCGCCTTCTACGTGCCCGCCGACAAGCGCGCCCGCTTTGCCGCCGGCTACCAAGAGGAGAAAGGCGAGCTAGTCGCCGAGCCCACCGCCAATGACATACCCACCGACTATGCGGAGCAGCCGACCGCGCCCTCGGGTGGTGGCGGCCTGGTCTCGACCCCCGAAGACTACTACCGCTTCGCGCAAATGCTCCTCAACCGCGGTCAATTGGACGGAGCGCGCATCCTCGCTCCCGCCACCGTCAAACTGATGACTTCAAACCATCTTCCCAATGAGCTCCTCAACGGCCACTTCGGCATCGGCCAGCACATCATGCGTCCCGGCTTCGGCTACGGATACGACTGCGCGGTCGTCTTCGATCCGCCCGAAGCAAACCTGCCCGATGGCAACGGAACCTTTTTCTGGGACGGCGCGGCTGGAACCATGTTCTGGGTCGATCCCACAAACGACCTTGTCTTCGTCGGCATGATCCAGCGCCGCTCCAGCCCCGACAATCACGCTCTGCTTTACCGCACCCACGAACTCGTCTACCAGGCGCTGCTCGACCCGTCAAAGTAGTTCCACATGCCCGTTGCCGGCGCCTGAATCAGCAGGCAGCGAAACCGCATCCAATCTGACGGATGAGCTTTCGGCACCGCCGCAGGCCCGTAGGCCGGCTCTCTTAGTCGAGTTTTTTTAAAGAATGTCCCTTCAAGGAGACCTTTGTGAAAATTGCTTACACCATTGCCCGGTTCTTGTTGGGTGCGATCTTCCTCTTCTTCGGATCCAACCTCTTCATCAATTTTCTCCACGCGCCCATGCCCGCAGGAATCATGGGTCAATTCGCCAGTGCGCTGTCAACTTCCCATTACATCTACGCGGTCGCCTTCTTCCAGGTGGTGCCTGCGGTTCTGCTTTTTCTCAACCGCTATGTGCCGCTCGGCCTCACTCTGCTGGCCCCGGTGATCGTCAACATCTGCCTGGTCCACATTCTCATGGCCCCAAGCGGACTGCCCATCGCTGCCCTCGTGGTTGTCTTGTGGCTTCTGGTGTTCTACCGCGTTCGCTCCGCGTTTGCGGGGATCTTTGAGCGGCGTGTGCCGGACGCGGCCTGATCGCCAGTCCGGTCTCTTCTCTACAATCAAAGCAGTTATGATTCAGTATCTCTACCTTGGCCGCGTCCCCTACGACGAAGGCCTTCGCCTTCAGGCGGAGTTGGTCGATCTACGACTCCGGGGACGCGTCGACAACGTCCTGCTCCTTCTTGAGCACCCGCCCGTGCTCACCCTTGGCCGCAATGCCAACCGTTCCAACATCTTGGCCTCGGATGAGCTGCTGGCCAGTCGCGGCGTCACCCTCCACGAGATCAACCGCGGCGGCGATGTCACCTACCACGGCCCCGGACAGCTCGTCGGCTACCCAATCTTCGACCTCCGCAGCCTCCGCAACCCCAACAGCGCCTCCCGCCTCGGTCCCGTAGACTTCGTCCGCCTCATGGAAGAGGTCCTCATCCGAGTTTGCGGCGGCTACGGCGTCCCCGCGGGCCGCATCTGCGGTCTCACCGGCGTCTGGTGCCCTCCGGCCGGCGCCTCCTCGACCCAGAGTTGTGCCTTAATGGAGAAAGACCACCCCCGCGGCGAACGCAAGATCGGCGCCATCGGGATCCACGTCTCCCGCGGGATCACCTCCCACGGTTTCGCCTTCAACGTAACCACCAACCTCCGCGACTTCGCCCTAATCAACCCCTGCGGGATCACCGACCGCCACGTCACCAGCCTAGAAAACGAAATAGAGGCGCGTCAGCGCTCGCTGCCCCCAGCAAACGCAATTGAACCGTTACCCGGCCTCGAAGCCATTGCCCACCAGGCCGCCCGGCAGTTCGGCCTCGTCTTCAACCAGCAGATCCTCGCCATAGAGAGCCTCGCAGTCCTCCGCGCCCAGGCTGAGGCCGTCGCAAACACCCCAGTATTCCCGGCCAACGATACGCCTCTTCAGGTTCCCCTCGAAGTCGAGCGCCTCGCGCACGCAAAAGACCGCCCCGTCCCCGCCTGAACCCGGCTTGGAAATCCACCCCATCGCTGGTTTTCGGCTCGCGGCACTCAGTACGGACAAGGGTTCAACCCCAGCATTCCCATCTATTCCCACACCCGCAGCGATTTATAATCCGGCAGGAACCGCTCGTAAANNGCCCGGCGACCGCGTCGAAAAAGACGAGCCCCTCTTCGAGATCTCCACCGACAAGGTAGACGCCGAAATCCCTTCCCCCGAGGCAGGCATCCTTAGCGAGATTAAGGTTCCTGAAGGCGCCACCGTCGGCATCAACACGGTAGTCGCCGTCATTGGAGGCTCCGCGCCCGTTGCCAAAACCGCCGCGCACGGAACGGAAATCGTTATGCCTCAGATGGGCGAATCCATCGTCGAAGGCACCATCACCAAGTGGCTCAAAAAGGTCGGCGACCATGTCGAAAAAGATGAACCGCTCTTCGAAATCTCTACCGACAAGGTAGACGCCGAGATTCCTTCNNCGAAATCAACACGGTGGTTGCCGTCATCGGCGGCGCAATCGGCGCTGCAACTCCAGCCGCCAAGGAAACGGGCAAATCGGCCACCGCCGCTACCGCGAACGAGAAAGTTGCTCCAATCTCCGCACCGCCGCCCGACATCCACACCGGCCGCCCCGTCAGCTCGTCGCCTCTCCGCTCCTCGCCGCCCCGCTCTTCCCCTCTGGTCCGGCGCATTGCCAAAGAGAACAAACTCGACCTGAACCGAATCCCCGGCACCGGTTCCAATGGCCGCATCACCAAAGACGACGCGCTCCGCCACCTCAGTCAATATGGCCCCGGAAGCGCAAGCGCCGACGTCACCGCGCTACAACCGCCCCCGCTGCCGCTCTCCGGCGACCTGGTCCCCATGACCAAAATGCGCGCCATCATCGCCCAGCGCATGGTAGAGAGTGTCCGCACCAGCCCGCACGTTCACACCGTCTACAAGGTGGACATGACCCGCATCGTCCGCCTCCGCGAGCGCGAGAAGGCCGCCTTCCAGCAGCGCAACGGCTTCAATCTCACCTATATGCCCTTCATCGCCACTGCGGCGGTAGAGGCTCTCCGCCGTTTCCCCATCGTCAACGCCTCGCTCGTGGGCACATCGATCCAATACCACCAGAACATCCATCTCGGCATCGCCGTAGCCCTCGAGTGGGGGCTCATCGTACCCGTCATCCGCCAGGCCGAGCAGCGCAGTTTCGTCGATCTCGCCCGCACCCTCGCCGACCTCGCCAACCGCGCCCGAACCAAAAAGCTTATGCCCGAAGAAACCTCCGGCTCCACCTTCACCCTCACTAACGCAGGAGTCTTTGGCGGCGAATTCGGCACCCCCATCATCAACCAGCCCGAGTCGGCCATCCTGGCCATCGGCGGTCTCCGCAAAGAGCCTGTCGTCCTCACCGACGCCGAAGGCAACGACAGCATCGCCATCCGCTCCGTGCAGCTCTACTGCCTCGGCTTCGACCACCGCCTAATCGACGGCGCAGATTCCGGAAAATTCATGCTCAAGTTCAAAAAAGTTCTGGAAACCTGGGACCGAAGCCTTGTCTAGCGCATTCGCTCACGCGGCAAGGCGGCAAGCAGGACGGAGAACAATAGATTCCGGTATTCTAGCCGGCATGGGCCTGCCAGCAGGCGACAGCGAACTCGTGCAAATCATGGATGCAGCCTTAGCCGGCGCGGCCCGCCGTGCTGGCGCCTGGTTAGTCTGCCGCCCCGGCTGCACGCAATGCTGCCACGGCGCATTCGCCATCAACGAACTCGATGTCCAGCGCCTCGCCTCCGGCATGCAAACTCTGCGCAGTGAAAATCCAAATCTCGCCGCCGAGCTTCAACGGCGCGCAAACACATGGATTGCCGAGCACGGTCCCGGCTTTCCCGGCGATCCTCAAACAGGCTGCCTTGGCGACACCGATGCCGATCGTGCCTGCTTCGAAGACTACGCCAACCTGGCGCCGTGTCCAGCCCTCGACCCCACCACCGGGCTCTGCGACGTCTACCAATGGCGTCCCATGACCTGCCGCGTCTTCGGCCCGCCCGTCCGCATCCAAGCCGATGCCGCCACCGCCATCGGCCATTGCGAACTATGTTTCGCAGGCGCATCCACCGAACAGATCGCGGCCTGCGAAATGCCCGTTCCACATGAACTCGAACAAAAGCTGCTCGAAGAACTCCCCGCCCGCGGCGAAACCATTGTTGCCTTTGCCCTGCTGCGCTAACATCCCTCGCTACGCCATCGGCAGAACATACGATTCCTCACTCTGCCGGTGACGCACAAGGCTCCGCTTCGGCCTCAAAATCGAACTTGCGCAGATTCCGCATGCACTCCGCCAGCGCCCCCATCATCGTTTCGCTCCATCCGCAGGGATGGAACTTCATCGTCTTCTGATTCAACTCAATATCCGCCTGGGCAAAAAACTGCAGTTCGCTCATCTTGGGGGTAGCAAATTCCTTGATCGTGATGCGAGCTTCAATCTCGCCAGCCGCATGTTTCTTCGTCACTGAGAAAAAGTGCAGCCTCGCCAGCGCCTCCGATGGATCTCTCTGCACAAGTTTCCAATCTGCCATGAACGTAACCTCCGCGTCGCGTCAAGGGTTTAAGTGCCAAGTCTATCCGAAACCGCCCCACCCATCCCACCACATTCTGCGTCTCAATACTCTCCCCGCCAATGCCGTAAACTTACACATAGGACAACCAGATGCAAATGCGCCCATGTTGGGTTGAAATTAGAACCCACGCCCTCGAAGACAACTTCCGCTTTCTTCAAAGTCTCGCGGCTTCCGAAGTAGAACTCCTCGCCGTTGTCAAGGCTGATTCCTATGGCCACTCACTCGATCTCTGCGCTCCGGCGGTCGTGCGCGCAGGAGCCCGATGGATCGGCGTCACCAGTGTCGAGGAGGGCGTGGCCGCGCGTGGTCTGTGTCCTGCTGCGCGAATCATGGTCATGGCCGGCGTCTTTCCAGGTCAAGGCGAGGCAGTCGTGGAACACGGCCTCACTGCGGACATCTGGGAGCCCGCGCAAATCGACAATCTTGATTCCGCTGCGCGCGCCGCCGGACTGCGTCCCGGCTCCCTTCCAGTCCACCTCGAAATCGACACCGGTATGAGCCGCCAGGGGGCAAGCCTCGAAGATCTCGCCCCGCTCCTCGCGCGATTTGGTCCCCAGTCGCCCCTCAAACTCGAAGGCATCATGACCCATCTCTATGCCGCCGACGAAAGCAACGGCGTCGCCACGCAGACTCAGCTTGCCGAACTGCAGTTGGCGCTGGCCCGCGTCGAAGCTGCCGGGCTCTATCCGGATTGGCTCAGTGTGGGCAGCTCGCCAATGGTGATCGGCGCCATGGACGGCGCAATCGCCAATCTGGCCGCCCGTCATGGCATGAAAGCGATGCTGCGCCCAGGACTTGCCCTTTACGGCATCACCACCCGGTTCAGTCCGCCCTTCGAATCCGGCGAACCACCATCGCTCGCCGCCGCCCGCTCCGAACTCCAGCCCGTGCTTACCTGGAAATCCGCTGTCATGAGTGTCCGCAACGTCCCCTCCGGCGCAGTCGTGGGCTACAACGGAACCTTCGTAGCCACTGAACCCATGCGTCTCGCGTTAGTGGCGGCGGGCTACGCCGATGGCCTCGACCGCAGCCTCGGCAACCGGTTCAGCCTCCTGGTTCGCGGCCAGCGCGCGCCCCTTGTCGGCCGCATCAGCATGGACCACGCAATGCTCGACGTTACCGAAATCCCCGGCGTCGAAGCCGGCGACGAAGTAGTAATCCTTGGAACGCAAGGCTCTGAAACAATTACCGCATACGAACACGCCGACGCCACCGGAACCATTCCGTGGGAAGTCTTCACCCGCATCGCCGCCCGTGTCCGCCGCATCGCCGTGTAGGAAAATCGAACAGAACAAAATTGGCGCGGAAGGAGTCCCTTCCGCGCCTCAATTTGTTCATTCGGAGTAAGTTCGCTTTTTACTGTGCAACAGGTTGCGGCGGAGGCACCTTGGGCGCCTTCAGATGGCGCGCATTCGGCGGCGCCGGGGCGCTCGGAGGAGCCAGCGCGTTGGCAACCGCCGGCGCCGCCGGGAAGGCTGGCCCTTTCTTGATGTTCAAGTCGCCGTTGCTCGTGCTCAGCACGATTCTCGAGTTCCCGGAACCAATCCGGCCGCTCACCGACTTGTCTTCATCGCCGCTTATGGCCAGGCCAAATTCCGAAACAATGTCTCCGTTGTGCGTACGGCCGTCCACTGTGCCCGACGCGTTGGGCGGCAGCGTAAGTTCCACATCGCCTTTGCTGTTCTTTGCCTCTACGTTGTAGGCGCCCGCCGGCTCCACCGAGATCCGGCCGTCGCGGTCTTCCACGTAGCTGTCGCCGTAAATCTGGCTCAGGTCAACGTCCTTGGAGTGCGTCACCACATGCACAAGGCCCTTGGATTCGTTCACCCGCAAATTGTCTGAGTCGAATGTCAGGTCACCCGGCAGTTCGGCGATCTGCACATCCGTAATAGAAGTGTGCACGCTTACGGGCCCCGTTACGTTCTCTACGTGCGCCTCGCCGAAAATCTGTCCGCTCAAGGAGACGCGGCCTTTGATCTCGGAGAGAGTCAGATCGTTGCAGTCCCCATCCGCCGTCAGGTCACCGTCGACCTGGTGAGCAGAAAAATCCTCCTTGCTGTTTGACAGGTGCACTTCCACATTTCCCGTAATTGAATTCAGGTGCGTGTCCCCATGCGCGGTCCTTACGCTGAGGCCCGCCCCCAATCCGGCCGCCGCCACATCTCCTCTGCCCGCGCTTACAGTCACTCTTGCGGTCTTGGGCACGGTCACCGTCAGGTTTACCCGGCCCCTGTCGTTGCTCTCTGACTTGATCAGCACGGCATTGCCGCTTACCTTCAGTTGCGCAGCTTCAGCGTCGAAGATCTTCTTGGCATCCCCGTCCGAGCCGGCGTAGGCCACCTCATGCGATTGCACTTCCACGTTCGGCCCGTCGCCCGCGGTCACGCTCACGTCTCCGCGCGGATTCTCGATATCGATGGCCGAGTTGGCGGGAATCTGTGCATTCAGCGCCTGCTGATCGCTATCGTGCTGGGGCATGCCAAACATGTTGAAAAGGTCGCCATTTTCATTACCCCACTGGTTAAACCAGGGGCCCATGTGGTTCCAGCCAGCGGCGCCAAAGCCCATCAAGGCCAGCAGGATAATGATTCCAACAAAGCTGCCGCTGCGCCGCACAGGAGTCTCCCGGCGCAGGTCCAAAGCCCACTCCGCAAGCAGGCCCAGGCCGGCGCCGATAAGCACCAGTGGCCACCAACGCCCATACCAGGCCCAGAACTGGCTGCCGCTGATGGTGCCGCTGATTACAAGCAAGGCCACAATCCCGATAGTGATCAGGATGACGGGACCAACGATCGACGGAACACGCGGACCGTAGCCGCCGCCGTAGCCCGCCTTCCATGCATAACGCTGGGCCTTCCAGGCATCGCGTTGGGCGCGCCAGGCGACCTTCTGCTGCTCCCGGTAGACCCGCCATTGGGTCTTCGGATCGTAGGGTGGAAACGGGGGTGGCGCTCCGCCGCCCGGAGGCATGTTGGCGCCCGGAGGCGTATTAGGAGGTACGCTGCTCATGATTGCCCTCCATTGGGGTCTTTCCCAAAGTCGTGCGGCTCAGCAGGGACGATGGCCGTCCCCTGCCCTGGAACTCCCTGTCCTGCATAAGGTGGGACGCCCCCTGGCGCGTTGGGATTCGTTCCGCCTGGGTAGGGTCCACCGCCGCAGGGCCACCCTGGATAGCCGTCCCCACTGGCCAGTGTCGCCCGCTCGGCAAGCAGCAACACGCCCAGCAGTATGAACAGCAATGGCCAGAACCAGCGCCAGAAGCTTTCAATCACGCCCGTCGAATGCAGCAGGGCGATCGTCCCGATCAGCAAAAGTAACGCGGGGCCGCGAAGCCGGCGAATCAGTATGTAATGGTTCATTTTGAACCTCCTTGTGAATCTCCGAGGCGCCGAACGATCAACCACACGCCCAACCCGATCAGCAGCACCGGCCAGGCGAATTCAAGCAGACGGCCGGAGAAGATATCCAACTGTCCCAACAGAAACAGCAACCCAAGTCCGATCAGGACAATCGCGCCTATCGGCTCCTTGCGGCGCCATCCAACCGGGGGCACCGGTGGAATCGGCGGAACGGGCGGAGAATACGGTCCCTGAAAAGGCGTTTGGTAAGGAACCTGCTGATACGGCGCCTGTTGATACGGAGTCTGATAGCCTGCTGCCGCCGGATCCTGCCCCTGCTGGCCAGTTCCCGCCGGCCCCACACCCGGTGGCGGCGGATACTGCGCCCGAGCGCCCGGATTGATCCAGTTGCCCACCTCATTCAGCCCCAGCGGATCGGGCAGTGGAAGCCCATCGCGTCGCGCCTTGGCGGTGTGATAAGCCTCGAACGACTGGTATACGATCCATGCCGCAATGAAGATTCCAAAAATCCCGTAAATATGGGCGGCGCTCACCAGCACCGCGAAGATCACCACGTGAACCAGCCCCTTGATGAACTGGCCGTTGTACATCGCCCCCACGCCCGGGATCAGGCCCAGAACTGCTGCAACCGAAGGGCTTGGACTCCCAGCATTTGGGTTGGCAAAAGGCTGTTGATAGCTATGCCACGCCGTCCAGCACGGCTCGCAAAGAATCTGCCCGCCGGCCGCGTTGCGCACGCAACCGGCGCACAGGGCCTTCCCGCAGCTCTGGCAATAGGCAGTCGCTTCGACGCCTGTGTGATTTACGCAGTCCATACTGTGCTCCTTTCCCGTACTTCAATTCCCGTGCTGCCATTTTGGAGCCGCCGGAATGCGCGGGATGTCCCGTCTAACGTCAGGGAAGTTTCAAGAAAATTACTGGAATTGTCTTGTGCCGGTCCTGTCGCCGGTTTGCCCGACTGTTGCAGCGGAGGCTCTATGCGGGAGCCACCATCCTTGCGGTTTGGATTCTGTTTCGACTCGCCTGGCGTCGCCGGCGCTGTCCCGCCCGGATTCTGCTGGCCGTTGTCCGTGCCTTGGCCTTCGCCTTCCGTACCCCGGCGTAGTTCTCGCATCCTCGACTCAACCTCGTACACAAAACGGAGATGGTCGTAATAGCGGACGATCGGAACCGAAGCCGTCATCAGCCGCCGCTCCATGAATGACCGCACCGCCGCCGGCCGAAGGTTGGCCAGGCGCAGGCTGCTCAACCTTACGCCCGTCAGGTTTAGTGTGAGAGCGATCGAGAAGAACGCCATCGCCGCTGTCATCAGCAGCCGAGGCTCGGCAAAGCGCCGAACCTGGCCGGCGAAACCGGGACGTTGCCACGCCGGGGTCCCCGGCACACGGCCTTTGCGTGCTGGGATGGAGGCCGGAGACATCGGCAGCACGTTCGTGCCCCCGGAGATAAGTCCGTAGCCCGCTACCTGTCCCGGTCCGGTTTGCGCAAGGATCTTATCTAATAGCCCGGAGGGCACTTCTGGTTCCGGGGACAGAAACTCCAGCCACTCGCGGCCCTTGCGCGCCTCATCGAACAGCGCCGTGCAGGCCTTGCAGTTGGCCATGTGCTCGGCAAATGTTGCCTCGTCTTCGGCCCTGAGTTGCCCGTCCAGCGCGTCCGCCAAAAGTGTCTCCCATTGCCCGCAGGCTGGAGAGCTCGGAATGTGTGCGCGGTCTGCCATGGTTACATCACCTCCCGTTTATTACGTTCCAGCAGGCGCGCAAGTTCCGCGCGGCCTCTGCTGATGCGGGACTTCACGGTCCCCTCGGGAATGCCCAGCACCTGGGCTATTTCCTTGTAGTCCATATCCTGCAAGTCTCTTAGAATCACAGCCTCGCGCAGCTCAACCGACACCCGCGCCAGCGCATTTTGCACCATCGCCGACAGCTCCTTCTGAGCCGCTTGTTCATGCTGTGAAAGTCCCTTCGAGGTCAACCGGTCAATCGGCTTCAGCTCTTCGGCCGACTCCCAGCCGTCGTCCAGCGATCCCGTCGCTCGCTGATTCTTCGTACGCCGGAAGTTGTCCACCAGCAGGTTGCGCGTCATGGTGGTAATCCACACCTGCAGACTGCCGCGGGCCATATCGAAGCTTGCCAGGTTCGAGTAGATTTTCAGGAAAACGTCCTGGGTCAGGTCCTCCGCATCGGGCACACTGCCAGTGAACCGATAGCAGAGCCCGTAGACGCGCTTGTGGTGCGTACGCACCATCTCCGCCCAGGCGCCGGAGTCTCCATCCATGCAGCGGCGGACAATTTGGGACCAGTCCATCTCGAGCGGTCTGTCCAGCGCTCTCACCTCCGTCTGCGGCTGATAAGTGGTTGGGGAATGTGTTACTCCGCTCTGCGGGTCACCGGCGGAAGGCACCCGTCGGACAGCAATCTCCGGCGCCTCCATACTACGCCGCGACGGCCTCGCCGGAGTCCCCAGCGTCGGGCCTTTTTCGCCGCGGTGGTTGGCCACCGTCCCCAGCCCCATCCCGCTCCAGCTTAATGTCCCCACGCATTGCATAGGGGGCTATACGCAAGTTTTTGAACGATGGTTCCGTGGAGCAAAAAGTCAGTTCCTTTGCGGCCGGTCAGTGGATTCGATTCCAGGCGCCCCAGAGCCTGCCCTGAGCTTGCCGAAGGGTCTCAATCCCTTAGACCTGGGGCTCCATCAAATTCGCCCTCTCAATACCGCTGCAGAAACTCCGGATCCACCGGATTTTCAAATAGCGAAGTATCCCGGGTCACGATCGTCAGCCCCGAGGGCGTAACAAAGTACCGCCGCTTGTCCTCTACCGGATCGTACCCAATCACCGTCCCCTCCGGAATATGCACATCGCGATCGATAATCGCCCGCCGGATTCGGCAATGCCGCCCGATGTTCACGTGCGAAAAAATAATGCTCGCGTCCACATCCGAGTAGGAGTTCACCCTCACATCCTGCGACAGCACCGAGTTGTAAACCGATGCGCCCGAAATAATCACGCCGGCGGTAATCACCGAGTTCACGGCCATGCCTGACCGTCCCGGCTCGCCAAACACAAACTTCGCCGGCGGATACTGCCGTACTCGCGTCCGGATCGGCCAGGTCTTGTCGTAGAGGTTGAAGATTGGCGAAACCGAGCACAGATCCATGTTGGCGTCGTAGTAGGCGTCCAGCGTGCCCACATCGCGCCAGTAGAGCGCCTGCTTCTTGTTTTCATCCACAAAGCTGTAAGCCACCATCTTTTTCTGGCCCAGCATCTTGGGCAGAATGTTGTGGCCAAAATCGTGCTTCGAGTCTGTGTCTTCCGCGTCGGCAATCAGCGCCTTCAGCAGCGTCTCGGTATTGAAGATGTAAATGCCCATCGAGGCATCCACGGCATTCGGATTGAACGGCGACCGGATGCTCGTCGACGTCGGTTTCTCCTGGAACCCCAGAACCTCACCTGTGTGCCCCACTTCCACCACGCCATATCGGGCAACGTCCTCAGGCGAAATAGGCAACGTCGCCAAGGTCACTTCGGCGTTGGTCTCCTTGTGGTGCGCCAGCATCCGGCCGTAGTCCATCTTGTAAATGTGGTCGCCGGAAAGAATGATCACGTGCTTGGGCTGTTCGCTGCCGATTGAGTAGATGTTCTGGTAAACGGCATCCGCCGTGCCCATGTACCAGTTGCCGCCGGTGCGCTGCGTGGGCGGCATCAGCTCAAAGAATTCGCCCAGCTCCTGCGCCACAATCCCCGTCCACCCTTCGCGGATGTGCCGGTTAAGAGAGAGCGCCTTGTACTGCGTGAGCACATAAACCCTGCGCAACCCCGAGTTGATGCAGTTGGAAAGCGTGATGTCGATAATTCGGTAATGCCCCCCGAACGGCACCGCCGGCTTGGCCCTGTCGCGGGTCAGTGGAAACAGCCGCTCTCCTGCCCCGCCGGCAAGCAGTACGCCAAGAGTGTCTCTCATGTCCGTCAAAACCCGCCTTCCTCATTCATTCCCGTCCCGATGCTCCCGCCCCATCGGAGGAGTGCCGCTATCCGGAACGGAATTTCTTGCAGCGATACTTTTCTTGAATCGCCACTGAACGGTGGAGAATACCACACACAGATGGACTTGGCTGCCCATCATCTGAACCCATTCGGTTGTACTGAGGATGTCTGACGCTAGTCCACCAGCCGCAATACCCCGGCAGACAGCCGAGCACCCCGCGACCAACTTGAAAATGAACCTGGATCTTCGAGATTCCAGAAATAGCTCTCAGTGCCCGGACACGTGTCAGGGCGCCGCTTCAACCGTACCGGAAGAAACTGAGAATTGACACGGGCTTCACTTCCTTAAGTGGGATCTCCGCGTTACCCGCAGGCTAGCCCCTTTACCGTCCCCGAACCCTGGCGGCAACTGCTTTACCGCTTCTTCCTGAACTTGTATTCCAGCCCGACCGAAATGGCGAAGTTGACATCCGTCTGGGTAATCTTGTTCCCGTAGTTGATGCCATAGCGGGTGATTACTGCGTCAGGGGTGATGCGGAAAACCCAGTGAGCCGAGCGATTCAGGTCCATATGGCCACCGACAATGCCCGCCAGCGCGATCTGGTTATTGTAGAAACCCACCACTGAAGGCGACTGCCCCAGCAGATCCTTCTCGAACATCCCATCCACGCCGCCTACCAGCACGTGGGCCAGCAGCGCGCCGTGCTTGTTGTGCGGCCCCAGCCACTCCGGGCCGGCTGTGAACAAGTACTCTTGCACAAATGGACCCTTGATGTTGTACGGAGCGTTCGGCGCGGCGCCACTGGTACCCAGGTAGCCGCGGCCTGAGGCCTCTACGGCCCAGTGCTTGCTCAACCACATCGAGCCGCTCAAATCCAGCCCGCCCAGGTTGGACCCCTGCAGCAGGTTCGGGCCCGCCTTCATGTGGTCGTAGGCCATCCCCAGCGACACATCGAACTTGTTATCGTAGCGAACCAGCGCCAGCGGATCGATAGAAATGTATCTGCCGTTGCTCGTCTGGTCCGGCGTGTTCTGGGGAGTCGTTGGCTGATTCGACGAACTCTGGCCCGGCGATCCCTGGCTTGCCTGGTCCTGGGCTTGAATCGTGCCTGGTCCGCCCAGCAAAGCCAGGGCGGCAACGGCGACTATGGAAACTGAAAACCTTGCTTGAAAGCGCATCACTCAACAGCTTACAGGACCATGCCGATGGGCGACAACGCAGCCCCTTCGAGATTTCCCCTGGCTCGCAGGTTAGACGGACCATCCTCCTGTTTCGTCTCCAATCCTCATTCCATCAGTTCAGTTGACCCACGCCGGCCAAAGCCCTGCAAAACGCGGAATTCTTCCCATTCTTTCCCTAGGGTTACGGCTCGCACTGCTCCATTTGGCGAGCCCACACCAGGTAACGCAGCGTCTTCAAGGTTTCCAACGCAGCCACTCGGATTGAGTGCCGCGTCGATACTGGCTCCAGAGGCGGGGCAGCATGTGTGCGCCACTCCAGCGGCAACTCGCTGAAGATAATCCCGGCGCGCGGCAGGTGACTGGCGCTTGAAACCACCTCCGCCGAGTGCCAGCCGTGGCTCTCCATGATGCGCACCGAATAGCATCCGTTCTCGATGGTGTCTTTGGCCTTCACCTCTTCATAAATGGCGGAAGCTGGAATCCCCTGGGCCTCTGCGGTGCGCGCCATCACCATTGCTTCGACGGGACGGCTGCCGTCAGCTGCCCCGCTGACAATCAGCCTTGGTGCCACGCCGCGCTCATATTCGTGCACCGCCTCGGTCACTCGAGCCAGTTGCGTCGGACTGGGGTTTCCGTCCGTATCTGCCGGAGCGCCCAGCACAATGATGGCGTCAAAGCGCGTCAGCGAAGTATTGGAAGCAGGAGCCAATTGGCGCGACAGGACTGCCCAACCGAGCAGGCCCAGAACCAGCACACTCGAAGCAAGAATGAGCCAGCCCAGCCAGCCCAGCCGTCCGCGCCTCAGCCGGTTGGTCCGGGGTGAGCCGGACTGGCTTGTCCCATGTGTCCGGCCCGTCTTCCTCCGTGCCGCGTTGCGGCTGCTGGTCCGTGTGCCGATCAAAGGCGATCTCCTCCAGAGTCCACTTTAGCGCAGTCGTGGGCGGACGTTCCCCTCGGCCAAATTCAGCCCAGCCTGGCGGGTTCACCCCAGGCTGAAAAGACAAATTCCCTCAATAGTTTACGTTCGCGGGGCGCGGTCTCCTGTGCAACCATCTGCTCGTTGGTGAGTGCTGCTGGCTCACCCTGATAGCCAAGCGCGATCACCGCGCCCAAGGTGTATTCTTCTGGAATTTCAAAGGCTTGGCGGGCGACTGCCGGGTCAAAACCAGCCATCTGGTGAGTGAAGAGGCCGAGCGCCGCGGCTTGCAGCGTAAGGTAGGAGCTGGCGGCTCCCAGGTCGTAAAGGGCAGAACGATTAGGGGTATCGTTGTGGCTGAATTTGGTCTTGGCTACGCCAAGGATCAACACCGGTGCATTCGCCGCCCAGGCCTGGTTGAAGGGCACAAGTGAGTCGAATATCTTTTTGTAAGTAAGAGAGTTATGGCTTCCAACCAGGAAACGCCAGGGTTGCTCGTTGAAGGATGAGGCAGCCCAGCGCGCGGCCTCAAAGACCTTGCGGAGGTCGCCAGGGCTGACTTCGCGCTCGGCAAAGGAGCGCGGGCTCCAGCGCTCGTGGAAGATCGGCAACACGCCCTCGACAGTCGGAGCATGCTTCAGGCTATTGACTTCATTGGCGGACAGGGTCATGAATCGGGGCTCCTTGCGAGACTTTGGGAGTAAAAAGTCACTACGCTTATTTTGATTCCCCAGACAGGCTTCAGGATTCCACCCGCGCCGTGAGGCTTGACAACTCAAACCCGGCCGTCAGGAAATGAACAGACGAGGTGGCCAAAGCCGTGAGCGATTCAAACCCACCGGGCCAGTTCTCACTCAATGCGGAGCAACATGCCATCCGGGACCTTGCGCTCTCCTTTGCTACCGGGCAGTTGGCGCCCCACGCTCTCCGCTGGGACCGGGACAAATACTTTCCCCGCGACGTCATCCGAAGCTCGGCCGCACTCGGATTCGGCGGCGTTTGCGTGGCGGAAGACGTCGGCGGCAGCGCCCTTAGCCGCTTGGAAGGCGTCCTCATCTATGACAGTCTCGCCACCGCCTGCCCTTGCATCGCCGGCTACTTTTCCGTCCACAACATGGTCGCCTCAGTCATCGATCGGTTCGGCACCGAGCAGCAGCGTAAGCAATGGCTCCCGCGCATGTGCCGCTTCGATCTTCTTGGCGCATACTGCCTCTCCGAGCCTTCCTCTGGATCCGACGCAGCCGCACTTTCCACCCGCGCAGTCCATGACGGCGGCGCTTACGTCCTCAACGGCGTCAAGCAGTTCATCTCCGGCGCCGGCGATGCCGACGTGTACATCGTCATGGCCCGCACCGGAGCTCCCGGTCCGCGTGGCATCTCCGCCTTCATCGTCGAAAAAGGAACCGAAGGCCTCACTTTCGGCCCTGTCGAAAAAAAGATGGGCTGGAATGCCCAGGCTACGCGCCAGGTAATTCTTGAAGATGTTCGCGTACCCGCGGAAAATCTCCTCGGCGTCGAAGGCACCGGCTTCAGGATCGCCCTGTCCGCCCTCGACGGCGGCCGACTTAACATCGCCGCCTGCTCTCTCGGAGGCGCGCGTACAGCCCTCGGCAAGGCCGCCGCCTACTTGAAAGAGCGCATTGCCTTCGGCCATCCTCTTGCTGAGTTTCAGGCCTTGCAGTTTCGCCTGGCCGACATGATCACCGAGCTTGAAGTTGCACAGACCTTTCTCTGGCGCGCCGCCTCTGCTCTCGACGCGAAAGAATCCAACGCACCCATTCTCTGCGCCATGGCCAAGCGATTTGTGACCGATGCCGGATTCGACATCGCCAACCAGGCTCTCCAGCTCTTCGGCGGTTACGGCTATCTGACCGACTACGGCATTGAAAAAATCGTCCGCGATCTTCGCGTACATCAGATACTGGAAGGTACCAACGAGATCATGCGCGTAATCATCGCCCGCAACCTGCTTGACCCCCGCTAACGGTATAGAGGATGTCGAATGGAAATTAGCAACCGAGCATTCATCGTTACCGGCGCAGCTTCCGGCCTTGGCGAGGCAACAGCGCGCATGATCGTCCACCGCGGCGGCTCCGTAGTCATTGCCGACATCGATCCCGCCGGCGCAGCGCTCGCCAAAGAACTCGGCCCCGCAGCCCACTTCGTCCCCACCGACGTCACCAGCGAAGCCGACGGCCTCCGCGCCGTCCAAACCGCAAAAGAGAAATTCGGCGCTCTCCACGGCCTCGTCAACTGCGCCGGCATCGCTCCCACCGAACGCATCGCCGGTCGCAACGGCCCCCACAGTCTTGAAACCTTCATTCGCGCCATCAACATCAACCTCGTCGGCACCTTCAATATGCTCCGGCTCGCTGCCGTCGCCATGACAAGCAACGAACCCATGACCGACGGTGAGCGCGGCGTCATCGTCAACACCGCCTCGGTCGCCGCGTTTGAAGGCCAGATCGGCCAGGCCGCCTACGCAGCCTCCAAGGCCGGAGTCGCCGGCCTCACGCTTCCCGCCGCGCGCGAACTCGCCCGCTTCGGCATTCGCGTCGTCACCATCGCTCCCGGCCTGTTCATGACTCCCATGATGGCCGGCTTTTCGTTAGAGGTGCAGCAATCCCTCGCGCAAACCGTCCTGTTTCCCCAACGCCTCGGCAAGCCAGAAGAATTCGCCGAGCTCGTCGCCACCATCTGTACGCAAACCATGCTCAACGGCGAAACCATTCGCCTCGACGGCGCCCTCCGCATGGCGCCCAAGTGAATCATCTGGAGAGGCTCAATGCCGCGGCTGCATTAAGCGTCAACCTATCACTGTCGCCGCTGACTTGCTGCATTTGCTCCAAGACCATTAGCCCGAGGTATTCACCATGAAAGACGTAGCAATCGTAAGCGCCGTCCGCACCCCCGTGGGCAAATTCCTCGGTGCGCTCAGCGACCTCGGCGCCGTCGACCTCGGCGCTATCGCCGTCCGCGAAGCTGTCCGCCGCGCTGCCCTCGCCCCAGAAACCATCGACGAATGCATCATGGGCTGCGTTCTCCCCGCCGGCCTCGGTCAGAACCCCGCCCGCCAGACCGCCCTCTGCGGCGGCCTCGCCGACACTGTCAGCGCCCTCACAATCAACATGGTCTGTGGAAGCGGCCTCAAAGCCGTCGCCCTCGCCGCCCAGGCAATCCTCACCGGCTCGTCCGAAATCGTCGTAGCCGGCGGCATGGAGTCCATGAGCAGCGCGCCTTACCTCCTGCCCCAGGCCCGCAAAGGTCTTCGCCTCGGCGACGCAAAAGTGGTTGACTCCGTGATCAAAGATGGCCTCTGGTGCGCTCACGGCAACATCCACATGGGCATGACCGGCGAGCTGGTCGCCGAGGCCTACTCCCTCACCCGCGAGATGCAGGATCGGTACGCCGTCGAAAGCCATCGCCGCGCCGCCGCTGCCTGGAACGAAGGCCGCTTCACCGCCGAAACCATCCCCGTCCCTACGCCCACGCGCACTCCCGCCGAACTCCGCCGCGACGAATCCGTCCGCGACAATGCCTCATTCGAAGCCCTTGCCAAGCTCAGTCCCGCCTTCAAACCTGACGGGACCGTAACCGCCGGCAACGCTCCCGGCATGAACGACGGTGCAGCCGCCGTGGTCCTCATGTCCTCTGAACGCGCCCGCCAGCTCGGTCTCAAGCCCATGGTCATCATCCGCGCCCAGGCCACCAGCGGCATCGCCCCCAAATGGGTCATGCTCGCCCCCATCGCCGGAGTCAGGAACGTACTTGCCCGCGCCGGATGGTCCGTCAGCGACGTCGATCTCTTCGAACTCAACGAAGCCTTCGCCGTGCAGGCCCTCGCCGTCACAGGCGAACTGGGAATCAGCCTCGACAAGGTAAACGTCAACGGCGGCGCAGTCGCCATCGGCCATCCCATTGGCGCGAGCGGCGCAAGAATCCTCGTCACCCTTATCCACGAAATGATGCGCCGCGATGCAAAGAAAGGAGTCGCCGCCCTCTGTCTTGGCGGCGGCAATTCCGTTGCCCTGGCCGTGGAGCGCCCGTAATCGAACCGCCGATGGGCATGACACCGGGCAATAGGTTGCTGCGATTAAAACCTGAGTTCCGCGAATGAGAAGGTTGGCCTATAGGGTGCGTCGCAAGCGCTTCAGAGTCGTCCGGAGAAACAAAAACGGTCGTCAGGTAAGAACGGCGGACAGCACGAGCCGTAACGGATTCGTGGAGCCCGACGCCTCAAAATCTGAACCGCCGCCAAAAATTTTCCTTTATCCTGTCGCCTAACCTCTGCTATGCTCCGCCGTACATGTCTTCCCCTCCGGCACTCAAGCGAGGCATCCGCTTCCGTGACCTCGCCCTTTTCTACGTGGTCGTTTCCCTCGGCGTGCGTTGGACGGCCACCGCCGCCGCCGTCGGGCCCAGCGTTCTTGTGGTCTGGATCGGCGCCCTCTTCTGTTTCTTCATCCCGCTTGCGGCCACCGTCATGGAACTCTCCGAGCGGCATCCGGAAGAAGGCGGCCTCTACGTCTGGACCCGCGAGGCCTTCGGCGACTTCGCCGGCTTCATCGCCGCCTGGACCTACTGGATGTCCAATCTGCCTTTTTTTGCCGGCTTCTTTTACTTCGGCGCCGCTTCTGTCCTCTATGCCTTTGGTCCCCGCGCGCAGGCCCTCGCTGCCAGCCCGCTCTACTTCATCACCTTTTCCGTCCTCTCGCTCGCCCTCATCACCTTCGTCAACATCCGCAGCATCGAAGCCGCCAAATGGCTCAATAACATCGGTTCTCTCGGCAGCATCCTCCCGCTCGGCGCGGTCATGATTCTTGCCGCCCTCTCCTGGTTTCAATTCGGTCCCGCATTCCACATCGCCCCCGCCGGCTTCATTCCTCACCTCTCGCTCGGAGATGCCGTCTTCTGGTCCACCATCTGTCTGGCCTTCACCGGCATCGAAGCGGGCTCTGCCATGGGCGACGAAATTCAGAATCCCCGCCGCACCATTCCCTGGGCCATCCTTGTCGGAGGCGCCATTCTCACCATCGGCTATATCGGCGGAACGGCTGCACTTCTGGTGGCCCTGCCTCCTCAGGCCGTCGCCGGCCCTGACGGCTTCGTCAACGGAATCCGCCAGCTAAGCGCCCATTTGGGCGCTCCTTGGCTGCTCGCCCCCATCGCCTTGCTGGTCGGACTCAACAGCATCGGCGGAGCGGCAGCCAACTTCTCGGCCAACTCGCGCCTCCCCTTCGTCGTCGGCATCCACCACTATTTGCCCGCCGCCTTTGGCTCAATTCACCCGCGCTATCGCACCCCTTGGGTCGCCATCACCGTCCTCGGAGTAGCGGGGATGGCCGTCGCCGTTCTTAGCCAGGCCGGCACCTCCGTCCGCGGAGCATACGACGTGCTGGTCAGCATGACTGTTCTCGCCACACTCCTGCCCTTTCTCTTCATCTTCGGCGCCATGATTCGCCTCCAGAGCCGCCCCGTCCCGCCGGGAGTCCGCCGCGTTCCCGGCGGCAAGCCCGTGGCCATCGTCCTGGCCTCCCTCGGCTTCGCCAGCACCCTGCTCACCCTCGCGCTCTCCCTGGTTCCCTCAGCGGACGAGCCCGACAAGCCCCTCGCCAAAGCCAAAGTTGTCGGTGGAATGCTTGTCCTGGTCGGCGCAGGCGTAGTCGTCTTCGTAGGCGCAATTCTCAAAGCCCGCCGCGAAGCCATCGCCGTCCCGGCCGACTAGGCGTAGATCGCCGAAGGCAGATCTCTCCCGAATAGCAGCAAGATCGTCGTGATTTCAAGCAAGGAAGAGCGCCAAAAACGCTCAAAAAAGCACGTTTTACCGACTCTCGGGAAAAAGCGCACTGATAGATCAGTACGCTTTGCGAAAAATCTCCTCATGTATCAGTACGTATTGACGAGAAAACCCGCGCAACGCAATTTCTCGCTCTGCAGGCCGACATATTTTCCCTCTTTTGTCTGGTTTCAACCGGACAAACGTCAGTAGCCAGCAACCAGCGCACACCGGCACGTACAGCCGGTCTGATCCCTGTTCCCTGCTTTACGGATATATCCGATGCAGCGTCCGCGCAAATGGAATTGTCTCCCGCACATGATCGAGGCCGCAGATCCACGCCACCGCGCGCTCAATGCCCATGCCGAAGCCGGAGTGCGGCACGCTGCCGTAGCGGCGCAGGTCGAGATACCACTCGAAGGCTTCCTTGGGCAGCTTGTGCTGCTCAATCCTCGCGTTCAGCAGCTCGAAGCTTGAAACGCGTTGCGAGCCGCCGATGATTTCGCCATAGCCCTCAGGTGCAAGCACATCCACGCAAAGAGCGTAACGGGAATCCTGCGGATCCGGCTCCATATAGAAGGACTTTACGTCGGCCGGATAGCGGTGAACCATGACCGGCCGATCAAACTGTGAGCTGAGCCAGGTTTCGTCGGGAGAGCCGAAGTCGTTGCCGTATTCGAAGGGCGCTTCGAGCTGCCCGTCCTTGTGCGCCTGGTTGAGCATCTCCACAGCCTTGTCGTACCGCAGCCGCGGAAACGGCGGCAGAATCGCCTCGAGCTTGGCGCGATCGCGGCCAATGACCTCCAACTCCGAACCGCGATTCTTGAGCACGCTTTGAATAATGTGAGAAAGAAAGTTCTCGGCCAGCTCCAGCAGTCCATCTAGGTCCATGTACGCCACCTCCGGCTCGATCATCCAGAACTCGGTAAGGTGCCGGCGGGTCTTCGATTTCTCTGCACGGAAAGTGGGGCCGAAGCTATAAACCTTCCCCAGCGCCAGCGCCGTCGACTCAATGTAAAGCTGTCCCGATTGTGTGAGATACGCAGGGTCGCCGAAGTAGTCAACTGGGAACAGAGTTGACGTGCCCTCACAGGCGGCTGGCGTCAGAATAGGCGGATCGGTGCGAATGTAGCCATTGGAATCCAAGTACTCGGCTGCGGCGCGCATGATCTCTGCGCGGACGCGCAAAATGGCCGACTGTCGGGGCGAACGCACCCACAAGTGTCGATGCTCCATCAGAAAATCGACGCCATGTTCCTTCAGCGTAATGGGATAGGGGTCGGACTCAGGCACCCTCTGAACGACATGGATGTCTTCAACATCGAGCTCAAAGCCGCCCGGCGCGCGCTTGTCGGCCCGCACCTTGCCGGTGACAATGACCGACGACTCCTGCGTAAGCCCTTTGAGTGCCTCAAAAACCTCAGGCGGCACGCTCTTGACATGGGCTACGCCCTGCACGGTTCCCGTGCCGTCTCGAAAGAGCGGGAACAGCAGCTTCCCGCTCTCTCGGAGGTTATATAACCATCCGCGCAGGGTGACCGACTGGCCTTCATGTTGGCCGAGAGTGGCAATTGTGGCAACGGGAGCGGTTGGAGTTGCCGGGGAGTTCTCTTCAGGCATAGGTGTTGGCCCTTTCCTTTTGAACGGAGTGATTATGCTAGCCGGACACTCTAGGATAACGCGGTGACGGAGCGGGGCAGGTATGTGTCTGCGACCGCTCAGGGTAGACGCATTTAAATCTCTCAGCAATCCTCCGAATAGGAGAGTTGTGACCGGTCTTTGCTTCTTCTTGAGGAGGGAGCAAGGGTCTTTAGACACCTGAAGAGTTGGTGGTGGGCCTGCAGGGATTCGAACCCCGAACCAAGGGATTATGAGTCCCCTGCTCTAACCGTTGAGCTACAGGCCCGCTGCTTAGAATGAGTAGTTTACTGGCTGCGCTTCTCGATGACTAATGAACTGTATCTAGAAACGTAGCTTCTTGCCACCGTTTGATGCCTCCAGAGCCTTCCGATTGAGCGTCTCAAGCCTGTCGAATACAACCTGAACTGTCTCGCGCGTGGGATGCACGTACCTCTGTGAGATTGTGACATTGGCGTGCCCTGCCGGCTTCATTATTGTAAATGGATCAGCTTCAGATTCCCCCATCCTTGTAAGGGACGTATGGCGGAGCGAGTGCAGTACGAATTCCTTGGGGAAGATGAATTTTCGTTTCTTCCCGCTTCCCGGACGGCAAACCTTCGTATGCATGTGCGCCAGGCTTGTGCCCAACAGTGGTCTGTCTGGAGAGTCACCTGGGAATATCTACATCGCAGGAAGCTCAGATAATCAGCGATCTCGAAGCGATGCTGAGCAGGTTAACAGTCGTCGGAGAACCGAATGAGTTCAACCCGTATGGTGCGCAGGCCGCTGCTAAACGCCTGGTCCAACATTATAAGAAGAAGAATGATAGAACCAATGTCGAGCGGGCCATTCGTAACAATGCCCGAGAAGGCAAACTCCACGCTTGCGATGGCGTGGTTGCAGCCGGTTATCGAAAGGTATGAACAGGAGGGAATGAAAAACGAAGCCGAGGAATTGCGGTTCTTGCAGATTAAGGAGGGCGAGAATATCGCCCCGGACATGAAGCATTACTCGGTCGGTGTCAACGTAACGAAGACAGATTATGATGACTGAGAAAGGAAGCAACGTCGCGCTCCTCTTCGTCCTCTTCCACAAGCAACTCTGCGGACCGCTTGCCAACAGCCTATTTCACCATTAACCCGCCAAAGCACCACGACCAGACAGCAAGCTCGAAACCGCCTTCCACCAAGCCGGCCACTGCATCCAAAACATCATCCAATTGCTCGAAGCTGCATGAACTTGTTGAAGTATTCTTGCTCACGAATGAAACGGTAAGAATCTAACCACTGAAAACACTGAAGGCCGGAGCAGAACTTCGGCCTTCAGTGTTTCTGCCTTATGATGCCTGGCCTGTTTCACCTGATCACATGAATGGGAATGCCCACTTTCAGGTTTCTCCAAAGCTGCTCGGTGGTGTACACGGGGGCCTTGAGCGCAATCGCAAGAGCGAGGCAGGAACGGTCTCCCAACGACAGTCCATATTTCTCGGTCTCTGTAATCAAGTCTCCGGCGATTCTGCCTTGCTCGCTGGTATAAGGCTCTGCGGCCTTAATCAGCGACAAGGCGGTTTCCCAGGCTTCGTCCGCAGCGTACCCGTTCTTAACCAACTTGGACTGCACCTCCGCGAGATTGACCGTGCTGATGATCGCATCGTCCATGATCTCGGCTGTCAGATTCTCCGCGCCCCGTTCATCTTGAATTAGAGCGAGAATGGCGGATGCGTCCATCACTACCTCATTCATGTTTTGCAGCCTCGCGCCGCTCCGCGCTTAGTTCTTCTGAAAGGCTGACTCCGTGCGGAATGATCTGCCGCGCCCTCTCCTGCGCGCGCTGGATCCGGCTCCGCAGAGTCGAGATCCGTAGTTCGCCATCGACGAGGCGCAGATCCAGCACGCCGCCGACGTCGAGCCCGAGCGCCTCGCGCATTGGTGCCGGAATCACAAACCGACCCTTCTGGCCCAAGCGGGTTCGCGCCCTAAGTTCGTTACGCTCCATCAGTTCCATCTGTCCCTCCACGCCTTGCGTGACACCATCATATCAAAGTGTCACTAAATATCGAAGTGGCACAGTGCGATTTTGTCCCACCGACCGAGTATTTCGGCCGGCCGCAACCTTCCGGGTTGAATTGGTGTCTAACCGATTACAGGGCACTGTATGCCCAAACGTATTTAGTTCAATTCTTTATTTGAGGTTCAGACATGTCACTTACTAAATGGATGTCGCTTGTGCGGCGTGCTAGTTTGCTTGGATCTACCGCCCTTCTTGCTGCCGGTTTGGCAAGCGCTCAGTCCTCCCCTACCCCCAGCCGGACCAGTTCTGCGGGGTTTTCTTCCTCAAACGATCCCACTCAGGTGCAGATGGCGGAATCCGTCGCTCCCGCAGGCCTTGCTGCTCTGCCCTCCGCGCCCGAACCGGCAGCCTCGGGGGCCAGCCAGGATAGTGGCCGCGGGTGGAAGCACGAGGTGGCGAGCAAATATGCCCTGGAGTTCGGCGGCGGCTTCGATGCCCCCACGGACAAGAACTACATCACCTGGGGCGGCCAGTTTACCGTCGGCGGCGGGGTCAACTTCTCGAAGCGCTTTGCCCTGCTGGCGGAATATCAATTGATCGACGACAAGTTGCCCGGCGCATTGATCGCCGAGACGGGCGCCAGCGGCGGCCACGCGCACATCTGGTCGCTGACGCTCGATCCGGTCGTAAGCCTCTTTCCCAAGTCCAGCAACGACATTTATGTCACGGGCGGCGGCGGATTTTATCGCAAGGTGACCAGCTTCACCGATCCCGAGGAAGAAGAGTACTGCAGTTACTACTACTGCGGTATCGCAACGGTGAACACAGTCGTCGGCCACTTCTCATCGAACCAGGGCGGTTTCAACATCGGCGGCGGCTACCAGCACCGCTTAGGCGGCATGTACCAGGACAGCAAAACGAAGCTCTTCGCCGAAGTCCGCTACGTGGATGTGCTGACGCCCGCCGTGACAACACAGCCCAACGGCCTGGGAACAACCACCGTAGCCGCCGGCACAAAGGTAATCCCCATATCTGTCGGCGTGCGTTTCTAGGGCCGCCAAAGCAACGCGAAACCATTGAACCCCCTTCTCAGGCCTGGGTTCTCAATTCAGTCCCGTGCCCCATCCTTTCCGCTTCTTTCTGCGGAAAGGGTGGGTACCACAGATTCCGATCGGCCAAATCCGCGCCTTTACAAAATCCCTACTACTCGGAGGCGCACGAGGCCGCCGGCGAGCACGCCGATCGGCGTCAGGGCTACAAGAGCTAGTTGATACCAGATTGGCTGCTTGCCCTTGGATTGCAACGCACTCAACGCGGCCAGCGCCAGCACAATGATGCCCAGCGCGAGCACGTGGTAGAGCGGGTTTGCGACCGCCAGCCAGGCCGCGACATATCCGCCGACCGCTGCCGCCAGAAACGAGTAGCCGAGGTTGACAAAGATGTATCCCGGCTGCGGCTTGCCCTCGCCGCTGACCCAACTAGGCGTGAGCCGCGCCAGCACCGCGGTCATAATGGCCACGAGAAGGGCCATGGTAATGAATCCGGCTGCCAGCGCCAGAAATGCATGAAGGGCTACCACGGCTTTCTTTCCTCCTGGGTCGACGTGCCCACTTCGCCGCGCTCAATGCGCTCGAGAAACGCTCGCGCCAGCCTGCGCTCGCCCGGATGGCTCTCGCCGTGAATCGTGCACAGGTCGAGGAATTCGTCGCAGAGCGCATTGCGTTCTTCCAATTGCGCAAAGATCGACTGCAGGGCGACCGCGAGTTCGCGGAGCCGTGCAGCTTCGGGCCAGGCGCCGCCTTCGTCCTGATCGCTGACAGACTCGGAGAACAGGCCCCGGCGGCCACGTGCACACTCGTCGAGGCAGGCCAGAAGTTGCTCACTAAAGGCGCTCTCCAGCATCACCATTTCTTCGGAATTTGCTTCATCACGCGGGTCGATCATCATTTCTTCAGCATCCTGTCGCTACTTGCCACGCATCGCCGCTTCCACATCGTCGGCGGTGTGCGCGAGGTCCGCATCCAGATCAATCAGCTTTCCATCGGCGCCAACCAGGAAATCGCACTCGATGCGGACCCCGAGCTTCTCTTCGGGGATGTAGATGCCGGGTTCGATGGTGAAGACCATTCCCGGCTTCAGCACTGCCGGATAGCGGTCAACGGGATCGTGCACGTCGATGCCCAGCATGTGGCCCAGGCCGTGCAGCCAGTACTGACCGAGCGGCTGGCCGTGCAGGTCTTTGCCGTGCGCGTCGATGTAGTTGTAGGCAGCCGTGTCGAGCGAGTTGGGGTCGCGGCGGTCGCGGTCGTTGACGGTGGATTTGCCGGCGATGAATGCGTCGATAGCCGCCTGCTGGGCGCCGAGGACGATCGAGTAAATCTCGCGCTGGCGCGGGGTGAAATGGCCGTTGGCGGGCACGGTGCGCGTAATGTCGGCGGCGTACATGGAGTACTCGCAGGCCGCGTCGACCACTACGATGTCGCCGTCTTCGATGGTGCGGTGGTTTTCTGCGTAGTGCAGCGTGGTGGAGTTTAGGCCAGAGCCGACAATGGCCGCGTAACTGGCTCGTTCACAGCCGTTCTCCATCCATGCCGCCGTCATCTGGCCGGCAACGGAGCGCTCGGTGATACCGGGCTTTACGGTCCGCATCATCACGCGCTGGCCGGCGATGGAGGCGGCGGAGGCCTTCTTTAAGAGGTCGATTTCGCCATTGTCCTTTACCATCCGCAATACCGCGGTCAGGCTGGTCACGTCGTGTGTGGAGACGGATGCTGTCCCGAGAGTGACAGCTGTGAAATCGACGAGCGCCTTCGCTTGCGGAGCGGTGGGCTGGGTCCAGAGGTTGTAGAAGAGGCGGCGGTCCTGGTCGATGAGGGCGTTGAGACCTGCGGGAAGGTCGGTCATCTGTTCGACGGCGTCGACGCCTGTGATCTGCGCGACGCCGGGCGAGGTGGAATCGAGCTTGATGCCGGTGTACTTTTCCATGCGCAGGTCGCGGGTGGGCAGGAAGAGAATCTCCTTGTATCCGACGGCCGCTGCGCCACTTTGCGGCTCGCCGACGACCATCAGCGCCGCACCGGGCTCGGTCCAACCGGTGAGGTAGTAAAAGTCCGCGTCCTGGCGATAGGGGGTGAGATCGAGCAGGGGCTCTTCGGCGGCGAACAGCACAGCAACGCCACCGTGTAGTTTGGCGGCGAGGGCCATGCGCCGAGCGTGGTAGACGCTGGCGGGCAGCTTTTCGAGGGCGCACAGGGTGGGGATGGCTGTGGAGGCGGCGAGCAGCAGCAGGGCTATTTTCCGGAGCGAATTCATTCCGCTATTGTCGTCCCTTGCACCGGTCCGGGCAAGCAACGATCTGACAGCTACTACCTATAGGTCTTCTCGGAACAGATTAGGATCGCGGAGATAGTTACTGCCGCGGCTTTGCGGTCCAATGCGAAGATGATCCGGTAGGCACCGACAGGTTTGCGGAAGCGGCCCTTCCATTCAGCGCCTTTGAGCGGAATGACATCCCCGGCCATGGGATCGGATTCCATCTCGTCGATGGCGCGCTTGATCTGCGCCTGCCGATCACGAGGGATCTTTTTCAACTCCTTGATGGCCGAAGCGGATAGCTCAACGGCCCAGTTCATCTTTAACCGATCGCCAGGGTTTTGAACGTCCGGCTTTGATCTCCGCCTCGCCACTACGAACTATAGCCGCCTCACCCGCTGTCAAGACTTCGCCGCCGATGTCGACGAGCCGTTTGGGGCGCATCTGTAGACGTCCACCTTCGGCACTCACTTCGACAAAGTCACCAGCACGCAATTTCAGAGCATCGAATACGCGCTTGGGTATGACGACCTGCCGCCGCTGCCCGATCCGGCTCACTGTGGTCACCGTGGATGAACTTCGGCTTGACATACTTTCAGCTTAGCGGAAGAGCGGAAATTGTCAAGCGGAGGGGAGAGATCTTGCCGCTGCCGGGGGACAATTCGCTTTGGACCTGTCATCTTCGGCCCCAAGCCCGGATTTAAACGCCGCATTTCAAATGACGATTTTCACCGTTAAGGCGCACTTCCCCATTGAATTTCCCCGCAATTTCGCCTATGCTAAGGGTGCAGACGAATTTGTCCGCCAGAGAACTACCGTGTGCGCACCGGCTGGCGGAGAGATGAGTGGGCTCATAGCCCACTTTTTATTTGCGGCAAATTTAGCGGGAGAAACACCCCGCAGAAGGCCGCCAAGGTGCGGTAGAGGCTAGGGTTCCCTGATGAGCTGTTGGGGCTGGTTGGGGTGTGGGAACGATGGCAGTCAAGCTGGACGAAATCCGAGCGACGGCGGTACGGGTGGCCGCTTCGCATGGACTGGACGTGGTGGACCTGGAGTTTATAGGCCCCGCGAAGGAGCGGACTCTTCGGATTTATCTGGAGAAGAACGCAGAAGGACGCGCAAAGCTCAACGCGGCCATTGCAGACGGGGCCGAAGGGCTTCCGGAGCGGCTGGTAGAGGGCTCGTTGAGCGTGGAGCGGTTGTCTGGCGTGACGCATGAGGATTGCGCAGCTTTCAGCCGCGATTTTGGCGTGCTGCTGGACGTGGAGGACCTGGTTCCAGGAGCGGAATACACGCTGGAAGCCAGTTCGCCGGGTTTGGATCGCAAGCTGAGCCGGGCAGAGGATTTTGAGCGGTTTCAAGGGTGCCTGGTGAAAGTGCAGACCTTTGAGCCGATCCGCAACAACAGGCACTGGCAGGGACGCCTGACGGCGGGGGCGGGAAAGACAATCACGCTGGACCTGAACGCGGTCAAGCAGAACAGCAAGAGCCGAAAGGCCGGCGTCAGCACCGTTGAGATCGCCTTGGGGAATATCGAGAAGGCGCAACTGGTGCCGGAGATCTAGAGTTCGTGGATTCCCAGGTCTCAAGAGCGAGACCTGGGGCCCCCGGCTTCTAGCCTGACATCGGAAGGGTTGAGGGTTGTGACTATCCAGCCTTTCCACAACACCAACAGAACCGGCCACGAACAGAGCTAACCCGGCCGCAAAAGATCAATGAGAGAGTAAGCAGAGTATGGCCAGCAGCGTTTTGTATCAAAGCATCGAGCTCCTCAGCCAGGAGAAGGGCATCGACCCCGCCATTGTTGTGGGCGCGGTGGAGGAAGCCATTGCCCTGGCTACGCGCAAGTACTACAAGACCCAGGAAAACATGCGCGGGGAACTCAACAAAGAGACGGGCGAAATTACGGCTTACATCTACAAGACGGTGGTAGCGGACGCGGACCAAGTGGAAGACCCGCTGAACCAGATCACGCTGGAAGAGGCCAATGAGCTGGCCCCCGGCGTAGAAGTCGGCTCCGAGATTCGCATGTATCGCGACACCAGTCCACTGGGGCGCATCGCCGCGCAGCTCGCCAAGCAGGTGATCTTCCAGAAGGTCCGCGAGGCGGAGCGCGACACGGTATTCCAGGAATATGCACACCGCGAAAAGGAAGTCCTGAACGCCACGGTAAAGCGGATCGAGGGCCAGGACGTGATCTACGACCTGGGCAAAGCGGAAGCCCGCTGCCCCAAGCGCGAGCAGTCGCGGCTGGAGCAGTTCTCGATCGGCGAGCGTGTGCGCGTGGTGCTGCTGAAGGTGGACCGCGCCGCCAAGGGTCCGCAGGTGATTGTCTCCAGGGCCGCGCCGGAGCTGGTGTCGAATCTGTTCCAGTCGGAAGTTCCGGAGATCTACGACAACACGGTGACCATTCGCGCCATTGCGCGCGAGGCCGGCGAGCGCACCAAGATCGCCGTGCAGAGCCGCGACAAGGACGTGGACCCGGTCGGCGCCTGCGTGGGCATGAAGGGCATGCGCGTGCAGTCGATCATCCGCGAGCTACGCGGAGAAAAGATCGACATCATCGAGTACAGCGACGAAATTACGACCTTCGCCGAGAAGGCCCTGCAACCGGCCAAGGTGAGCCGTGTTTCCATTACCGACCTGACCGAAAAGCAGTTGGAAGTGATTGTCGACGATACGCAGCTCTCGCTTGCCATTGGCAAGAAGGGACAGAATGTCCGCCTGGCCGCAAAGCTGCTGGGCTGGAAGATCGANNGAAGAGGAGAAGCGCCAGGAGGTGGAGCAGCAGATGGGCTCCTTCGGCACCGGACCTTCGACGCCTATCGAGCAGGTTACCGAACTGGGCGACGGGATCATCCAGAAGCTGGTCGCCGCCGGCATTACCACCGTCGAGGCTCTTGCCGACATGACTCCCGAGCAGCTCGAGGAGATTCCCGGCATCGGCGAAAAGACGCTGGAGAAGATCTCCGTCGCGGTTCGCCACTATTTTGGACACTTTGAAGAGGGCGAAGAAGGCCATGTGCCAGAAGGCGCCGCAACGGAAGAGACTGGCGCAACGGAAGGAACCTTGGAAACCGCCGAGCCCTCCGAGGCCGGCGAAGCTACGGAAGAAGCCGAGGCGGAAAACTCCGCGGAGGTCATTGAAGAAGCAGAAAGCACGGCAGACGTGGAAATGGAAGCGGAATCCGAGGAAGCCGATCAAGACGAAGTGGATGCTATCGGCGAAGGAGTGGTTCCGGAGCCGGACGCCAATGAAACCGAAATTGCGGTAGAAGAAGAGCAGGCGGCTGAAGAGGACGGCGCGTAAGATGCGCCGGAACATTCAAAGCCAATCGAATCAATTTGGAAGTTTGAAAAACATCCATTGCCACGAGGTAGCTATGAGCGACTGAGTGGATTGGAGCCAGATTCTGAAAAGAGGCGGATGAGTAAGGTTCGTATCAACGATCTCGCGCGCGAGATGGAAGTCAAGAGCAGGCAGATTCTCGACATTTTGGCGGAACTCGGCCTGGGCGCAGGAAAGACCCACTCCAGCTCACTGGAGTCGGATGAGGCAGAGAAGGTTCGTGCGCATTTTGAGCGCGGAATGCGCTCAGCCGGTCACACAGGCGCTGGGTCTTCGCGCGCTCCTCAGGCGATAACTCCAAAAATCGACCTCTCGCATATCTCCAAGCCGGGCGACGTACTCAAGGCTATCCTGGCCAAGAAAAAGGAGGAGGAGGAAGAGGCGCGCCACCCACATCGGCCGGGAACGCCTGTGACCGCGACGCCCGCAAAGGCTCCCGCCCAGGCTAGGACCCATGTGGCGCCACCGGCTGCGCCGATTGTGGCAGCGGCACCAGTGGCCTCGGCTCCGGCACGTCCGGAACCGCGCAAGATTGTTCCCCAGCCTCGCTCGGCGCCAAACATTGTGACCCCTGCCGCGCCCCCCGCCATTGCTTCCAAGCCGCCCGCCGGTGCGGTTGTCGCCAAGGCTCCAGCAGGCGCTGTTGTCGCCCGTCCGGTTGTCGTGGTTGCACCACCTCCGGGGACCATCATGGTAAAGCCGCCAGCGGCTCCCCAAAAGGAAGCTGCTGAAAAGCCCGCCGCAGTTGCAAAGCCGCCAGCCAAAGCCGCAGTAGCCGCGCTTGAGGTCCCGGCGCCGGCCGCAGCCATTGTCGAAGTGCCAGTCGCGAGCGCGCCGCACGCCATTGAGCCAATTGCCGTTTCCACTCCTGAAGCAATTGAAGTTCACGCGGAAGAACCGGTTATGGAGGCTCCCGTCTCCTCGATTTCCGCCGAGTCCACCACCGCGCACACGACTGCCGGCCGCGCCAAGTCGCCTGCGCCTCCCGCGCCGCCTGCTCGCCGAATGGTGATGCCGCAGACTGGCCCGAGGCCGGTTTACAAGGCTCCCATTTTGCCACCTGCCGAACCCGGAACCGGCAATCTCGCTCCTGGTGCGGGAATTCAGCGCGGCAGACCCATCTTTGATCGCCGTCCCGCGGGCGGCCCTGGCAGTTATCCGCAGCGGACACCCGGCGGTGCTCCAGCTCCCGGACAGTTCCCCGGTGGACCGCGCCCCAAACACCCGACGCGCACGCCGATGGGCCCTGGCGGCCCAGGCGGACCAGGAGCACGGCCCGGATTTGGCGCTCGTCCTGGCTTTGGCGGACCACCTCGACCAGGATTTGGCGCACGACCGGGCGCGGGCGGAGCTCCGCCAACCGGCGAGGCGCCTCGTCCGCAGCGCGCTCCTTCGCGTGGGCGCGGTGGACGTCCACAGTACCCGAAGACCAAAGAAGGCCCGATGAAGGGCTTTGTGCCGCCGCCACGCTATGGCGGCGTGCAATATGGCGGTGAGCCGCTCCCCATTACTCGCGAGATCACCGTCACCGAAGGCATCAGCGTGAAGGACCTGGCCGAGAAGCTTGAAGTCCGCGCCAAGGACCTGATCGCGACGCTGCTGATGGGCGGCGTCTTTGTCACGGTAAACCAGTCGCTCGACGCGGAGATGGTGAAGGAAGTTGCCGCCAAGTTCGGCGCGGCTGCCTCCGTTATCAGCTACGAAGAAGAGATTGCCAACCAAGCAATCGAAGAAGTTCTCGAAGCCGACAACACGGAGGAACTGGAGGTTCCGCGTTCACCAGTTGTCACGGTCATGGGCCACGTCGATCACGGCAAGACATCGCTGCTCGACGCCATCCGCGAGACGGATGTTGCCGCAGGGGAAGCCGGCGGCATTACCCAGCACATCGGCGCGTACAAGGTGAAGTTCGCCAAGGAAGGCTCGCCCGCTTCCGGACGCGAAATCGTCTTCCTGGATACCCCTGGGCACGAGGCATTCACCCGCATGAGGGCGCGCGGAGCCAAGATCACGGACATTGTGGTGATCGTGGTTGCCGCAGATGACGGCGTGATGCCGCAGACGCTTGAGGCGATCGACCACGCGAAGGCTGCCGGCGTCCCCATCATTGTGGCCGTGAACAAGATCGACAAGCCCGAAGCCAATCCTGATCGCGTCAAGAAGCAGCTTGCCGACCGCGGCCTGATTCCTGAAGAGTGGGCGGGTGCGGGGCAGGAAGGCACGGTCTTTGTCGAAGTCTCGGCCAAGAAGCGCATTCACCTCGACCTGCTGCTTGAAATGATCTGCCTGGTCTCCGACATTCGCGCGCCCAAGGCGACTCCCGGACGCAAAGCTGTCGGTTCGGTCATTGAAGCCAAGCTCGATCGCGGGCGTGGCGCCGTGGCCACGGTGCTGGTGCAGGACGGAACGCTGCGGCTCAACGACAGCTACATCGTTGGCAACACATTCGGCAAGGTTCGCGCCATGTTCGACGACCGCGGGCGTGCAATCGAGGAGGCCGGCCCATCCACGCCGGTTGAAGTGCTGGGTCTGGAGTCGATGCCGGACTCGGGCGACACTTTCCTGGTTGTGGCCGATCGCGACAAAGCCAAGGGCATTGCCCAGTACCGCAAGATGAAGGAACGCGATGCCCAACTGGCCAAGAGCTCGCGCGTGTCGCTGGAAGGCCTGGCCGAACAGATTCGTACCGCTGGAGTCAAGGACCTGCCCCTCATTATCAAGGGCGACGTCACCGGATCGGTGGAAGTGCTGGCCGATTCGCTCACCCGCATGTCTACCGAGAAGGTGCGCATCAAGGTCATCCACTCCGGGGTCGGCTCGATTACCGAGAGCGATGTGCTGCTAGCTACCGCCTCCAACACCATCATCATCGGCTTCAATGTTCGCCCCGAGCGCAAGGCCGCGGAGCTGGCCCAGCAGGAAGGCATCGAGATTCGCCTGCACTCGATCATCTACGAGTTGCAGGATGAAATCCGGCTGGCCATGATGGGCCTGCTCGATCCAACGTTCAAGGAGAACTACCTTGGGCGCGCCGAAGTGCTCAACATCTTCCGCATTCCCAAGGTCGGCACCATCGCCGGCTGCCGCGTTCAGGATGGGGTCATCCGCCGGGATGCGGAAGTGAAGGTCATGCGCGGAGACGAGCAGGTCTTCAAGGGGAAGATCGGCTCGCTTAAGCGGTTCAAGGACGATGCCAAGGAAGTAACCAACGGCATGGAGTGCGGCATCGGCCTGGCCGGCTTCAGCGATCTGAAGGAAGGCGACCTGATCGAAGCCTTCTCGACGGAAAAGCTGGCTGCCGACCTGGGGGCGCTGACCTCCGCCAAGGCGTAATTCAACTCGATTGTTCCACCGAGCCGGTTCATTCGCCACCACGGGAAAAGAACCGACTCCAAGTTGCCCGATATCGAACGATTCCGCGCACAGCGCCGGATGCCACGATGGTGTGCGCGTTCTCATGGTAAGCTGTTGTCCTCATCGCGAGGCTTCATCCAATGTCCGATAATATCGATGCCTTCTTTCAGCTTCTCCAAAGCCGGTCCGGCCTTCATCCATCCGGCGCTGCCACCGTCGCACTTTTTATCGCTCTTCTGCTTGCAATTCTTTCGCTGTATTTGTTCGCGAAGCTGAGAGGCTTGCGGGCAATTGTCTATCAGGTTGCGGAGCGCCTGGGGTATGAGCCTCCATACGGAAACCTGAAGGATATTTTCGAGGATGAATTCCCGGAAGGGATGGTTGGGCGCGGCGCAAAGCCAAATGTAGAGGAGTTGGAGCAGCGCGTACACGCGCTGGAGGGCGACGGCGAAGACAAACTCGTCGAACTGACGGCGCTTCATCGACGCTCAAAGGAACTGGATGACCAACTGCAGCAGGCGCGCGCCCAAAACGACAAGGCCGCGGCGCTGGCCGTCGAACAGACCGAGGCCCATCGGATTGCCTTGGAGCAGCTCGAACAGCGTATGCGCGACGTGGAAACCGAGAACAGTGCCAATGTGGCCGCGGCTCAACAACGAGCGAGGGAGCTTGAAGACAAACTGCAGCAGGCGAACCTTTGGAGCGACAAGGTCACGGCTCTGGCCAACGACCAGGCGCAGGCTCATCAAAAGGCCTTGGAGCAGCACGAACAACGCATGCGCGACAAGGAAGCCGAGCACATAGCCGATCTGACCGCGTCTCAGCGCCGCTCGAAAGATCTGGAGGATCAACTGCAACAGGCGGCCTTCCAGAACGAACAGGCCACGGCACAGGCCAGCGAGCAGGCGCAGGCCTATCAAATCACCGTGTCGCAGTTCGAGGAGCGGATCCGCCAAATGGAGGCTGAGGGCAGTGCCTTTGTAGCCGCCCTTGAGCGCCGCGCAAAGGAGCTTGAAGAACAACTGCACCAGGCGTTCTTCCACAATGACCAGCTCAGTGCGCAGGCCGAGGAACAGGCGAAGGCTCATCGGATGGCAGTGGAGCAGCTTGACCAGCGCATACGCGACATGGAAGCCGAGAGCAATGCCTATCTTGCCCCGCTTCAGCAGCGCTCGAAGGAACTCGAGGAACAATTGCAACGGGCGGCCATGCGGCATGAGAGGGTCACGGCGGAAGCCGGCGAACAGATGCAGGCCTATCGAACCACCGTTGACAACCTTGAGCAACGCTTGCGCGGGATGGAAGCCGAGGGCGTTTCGACCATGGCGGCGCAGCAACAGCGCTCGAAAGATCTTGAAGACCAACTGCAGCGAGCGCGCATCCTGAACGAGAAACTCTCGGCGCAGGCTGGCGAACAGGCGCAGGCGCACCTGGTAGCCGTGGAGCAACTCGAACAACGCATGCGCGCGATGGAAGCCGAGGGCGATGCAAATATAGCGGCGCTGCGCCAGCGCTCCAAGGACCTTGAAGACCAACTGCAGCAAGCGGCCATCCAGCATGAAAGTGTCAGGGTTCAGGCCGGAGAGCAGGCGCAGGCTGATCGGACGACCGTGGAGCAACTCGAACAACGCATCCGCGAGATGGAAGCTGCGAGCGCTGCCAGCCTGACTGCGGTTCATGAGCGTTCGAGAGGACTCGAAGACCAACTGCAACAGGCTTCTGTTCAGAATGACCGGCTCACGGCGCAGGCGGGTGAACAGGCGCAGGCTCATCGGGCGACCGTGGACCAGTTCGAACAACGGATACGCGAGGTGGAAGCTGCGAGCATTGCCAGTCTGACAGCGGCTCAGGAGCGCTCGCAGTACCTCGAAGACCAACTGCAGCAGGCAATGCTCAAGAGCGAGAGTGAAAAGTTGAGCGTGCACCAGGAGGCGCTCGAACGAAGCGCTGGCGTGGAGCAATTGGAACTGCGGATCCACGGCCTCGAAGCCGAAAAGGACGCCAGGGAGTCGCATCTGAAGACTCTTGAAGAGCATGTCAAGGAACTCGATAATCAACTGCAACAAGCTGCCAGCCGAATGCCTGCGGAGAAGGCAAAGGTTGCCGTGAATGCGTCGGAGCAGTTCATGCGCCGTGCCGAATGGATTACGGCGTGCGCGGTGGGCAGCATTCTTCCTTACGGATTGGTTGCAGCGGAGGCGCACGCTTCCGCGGCGCTGATTGCCAATCCGCAAAGTACCGATGCGCCGCAGTTGCTGGCCGAATTGGCAAGAATTCACCGCGCGTATCCTGAAGGGTTGCCATCCGTAGTCGAGGCGGTGACGACGTTCGACGAAAGGACGGCTGCTTACTTCGCAGGTAACCTTTCCCGCGCAGCGGATATTGCCGAAGACGAGGCCCAACGACGTTACCGGGCCGGCTTGAACCGGTCAGCACTTCTGGTGGTAAACGTGGCTCTCGAACTCCGCCAGAAGACAGAAGGTGAGAATGGCCCAGGGACGCTGAGATTGCAGGCGCTGAAGGAGACTTTGTTGGCGCGTCTTGGGAGCATTGCCAAACCGCCGAATGTTGCGCCCGGATTTGCGTCGGAGTAAGTATCTCCCGAGCACGTTCCGCGCGGATTTGCGGTGCTACAATTCGTTCGAATTTTTGGGGAATAATGTTCCACGTTCGGAGAAGACTGAATGAGTAGTTTTAGATTCCACGGCTCTGTCATTCACCCGGTCAAGACTACTATTCGGTTCCTGCAAGCGAGTGGCAGCCTGCTCGGCTTCACGCTTTTCGCGGCGGTGCTGCCCGCATCGGCACAGACCGTCAACTTGTTTCCGGCCGACGCTCAGGTACAGTGGACGCGGGTCGCGATTCCGCCCACGAATCCTGTTAGCCAAGTGGCGCAGTGGCATATCGATGCGGCGAAGCGCCAGATTCTGTGCGATGGGAACGGAGGGCACGACTGGCTGCGCTTCAACAAGGAACTTGGCAATTTCACGTTTCACGTCAAATGGCGTTTTACCCCGGTGCCCGGTCCACCCAAATACAACAGCGGCGTCTTCTTCCGGAATGACGCGATGGGGAACATCTGGCACCAGGCGCAGACTTCGCCAGAGGGCGGCTATATTTTTGGCGTGACGCCTGTCGACGGGAAGCCGACTTCATTCAACGAGATCAAGAATATGAAGGAGAACCGCGTGAAGCCGGCGGGACAATGGAACGTCTATGACATCCGCTGCGTGGGCGATACTTGTACGCTCGCTGTAAATGACGTGACGGTGAACACCGTTCATGTTGGGCTTGAAAGAGGTTACATTGGCCTGGAATCCGAAGGCTATCGAATTGAATTTAAGGACTTCAAGGTTACGGAACTGCCCTGAAGGCTTTCCGCGGACTTCGACCTCTTGAGAGGCCGAGGTCCGTCAGAAAAGTCAGGTGAGCGTTTGACGCTGCGCGGGAACCGGTGAATCGTATAGCACTGACCACCGGCCCATCTAAAGCGGGTACCGTTCCAGGGCAAGGGCAGCTTTTGCTACGGTTCGGCTCATTCCGACCGCGTCTCCTGGAGTGAATCGCGCGAGGCGGCGCAGAATTGCGAGTTGGGTGCGCAGCATGTCGCCCTCGGCGCAGGCCGCCAGCACCCGCCGGGCGGCCTGTTCAGTCAGCGCCATGGTCTCGTCCGCAAGCAGGCCGGTCATCGCCGCGGCCGCTTCAGCGGAGCTTTTGAGGCCTTCGGCCAGTTTTTGCGCCCGCAGAAGAGCCGACTCCAAGGCAAAGATCTGGCTAATGCTGTCGGCGAGGTCGGCCATCACTTCCTGCTCGTCCTGCAATGCGGTCATGAACTTTTGGCTGGCAACGCCTGCTGTAAACAGAGCCATCTTTTTTACGGCCGCCAGCACCGCAGATTCGCGGGCGAGCGGCTCGCCGGTGTCTGTCCCGGCGTCGAAGCTAGGGGGCTCCATCACCTCGTCCATCACTCTCTTGATGGCCGTCATCAGCGGCAGTTGCCCGCTCATGGCCCGCTTCATCATCCAGCCGGTAATAATCATCCGGTTAATCTCGTTGGTGCCTTCGAAGATCCGGTTGATGCGCGCGTCGCGGTAGAAACGTTCCGCCGGATACTCCTCGACGTACCCGTATCCGCCCATGGTAGCCACCAGCTCGTCCGCGACCAGGCTCAGCATCTCCGACCCGTAGACTTTCAGGATGGAGCACTCGATGGCGTATTCCTCGATTCTCTTTTGCGTCTCCCGCGCAGAGTGCGCGGGGGCGCCGCCGGCATTGCCCAGACTCGCATCCATGAGGCCCGCCGTCCGGTAGGCCATGCTTTCGGCTGCATAAAGCTGCGTGGCCGAGGTGGAGATTTTGCGCTGAATCAACCCGAACTCCGCAATTGGCTTGCCGAACGCTTGCCGCTCTTTGGCATAGCGAATCATGTGGGTGAGCACGTATCGGGCTCCGCCGATGCAAGCCACACCCAGCTTGAACCGGCCCACGTTCAGTACGTTGAAGGCGATATGGTGCCCCTTGCCCGGCTCGCCTAGCAGATTTGCGGCGGGCACCTTGCAATCTTGAAGAACGAGGGCACAGGTGGAGGAGCCGTGAATTCCAAGCTTGTGTTCCTCGGGGCCCACAGTCAGACCAGGAGTGTCGCGCTCGATGAGGAAGGCGGAGAACTTCTCGGTTCCAGTTGCTTCGTCGACGATTTTGGCAAAGACGGTGTAGAGTCCGGCGATGCCGCAATTGGTAATCCACTGCTTTTCGCCGTTGAGGGTGTACGAGGTGCCGTCGGCCGCGAGCACGGCGCGCGTGCGGATGTTCATGGCATCGGAGCCGGAGCTGGCTTCCGACAACCCGTAGGAGCCGATCCACTCGCAGCTCCCGAGCTTGGGCAGGTAGCGCTCTTTCTGCTCCTCGGTGCCGTACCAGACCAAGGGAAGTGTGGCAATGCCGATGTGCGCGCCAAAGGCTGTAGAGAAGCTCGCTAGCACCGATATGTGGTCTGTAATGAGCGTGGAGCTGATCTTATCCAGGCCCATGCCGCCATATTCTTCAGGGATATCGACGGATGCAAAGCCCAGATCAGCGGCCTTGCGCATGAGTCCGGCCAGAACCCCAGGGTCCTTGGCCTCGATGGCGGCAATCGCCGGCTGAATCTCCTCACGAGCGAACCGAGCTGCCGTGGCGGCGATCTGGCGCTGCTCCTCGGTCAGATCTTCGGGCGTAAAGACCTCTGCCGGGGTGCGGGTCTCAAGAAGAAAACTGCCGCCAGGGGCGGCAACGATGGGCGATACAGTGGATGTGCTCATTGCGAACTTTCTCCAACTGTCAGATGACAATACGCCAACAGGCTAGAGACGTTCAACTGCGCAAAACCTGCGCAACGCATTCAGGCCGGCCCGGTAGCGCCCCGTCAGGCGGCGGTCGCATCCGTGGCGCGCACTTCCAGTACCGTTCCTTCAATCTTCTGGAGATACGCGACCATCTCGAAGAGATTCCGCGCCTGTGGGTTCCCGGTCGGACTCAGCATCCGCATAAGACTCTTGGGAGAACGGCCTAACGCCGCGCCCAGTTTAGGAAACCCGATTGTTCCGTTGACATATTCGCGGAGGACAACCTTAGCCGTCTCCAGGTCCCCGGCCACCATCGCGCGGATCGCTTCACAGAGGAATGCACGGCGAAAGTCCTCACTCGCCAATTCTTCCTTCACCGTATCTCGAAAGCTTCGTGTGAGCGCCATCTATCCCTCCCTCTTGTATCTCTTGTACTCAGACCAGAGCGTCTTGGCTGCTTCAATGTCTTTCTGCTGGCGCCGCTTTGATCCGCCGCCAAGCAGAATTACCAATTGCTCACCGTCTTTTCCGAAATACACTCGATAGCCTGGCCCAAAGTCCATTCGCAACTCAAGAATGCCTGCGCCCGCACTTTTCACCGCGGAGAAGTTTCCGTCCCCTAGACGCAGCACCCCGGCAATGACCCGGGCTCTTGTGCCAATCTCAAGCTCAGCCACCCACTTGCGGTAGGGGTTCCTGCCCCGCGCATCGATGTATTCTCGGAGCTCGATCACGCCTTAGGGTAACACATACGTTACCGTATTGCCACGACCCGGACTCGATTAACCTCATCCGATAGCTCGGGTGAGGGCTTCGACCTCGCGGTCCCAAGCGCCTCCGTCGCATACAATGAACGATATCCGGACTGTGGAGGCCCGCCCTGTTCACCGCACTTGCGACCCGTCTGATTCCAGCCGCTGGCCCGCTCCATTTGAGTCTTGGGGCGTTGCCTGCCCAAGTGGCCACGTATCTGACTTTTGCCTCCCAGAATGGACTGCGCCACTACCTAAAAATGCAGTACCAGGATCAGACCTTCAAGGGACTTTACCACTGGAATCTCTTTGACGCGGCGGTGCTGCTGCCCTACTTCGCGGTAATGATCGTGCTGGCCCTCTACGGCGTGCACCGCTACACCATGTGTTACCTCTATTTCAAGTACCGCAAGAACTACAACCCCAATCCTCCCAACCACTTCAATGAACTGCCCCGGGTGACGGTGCAACTGCCCATCTTCAACGAGCAGTTCGTCATCGACCGGCTTATCGAGGCGGTCTGTGCGATGGAGTACCCTCACGAGAAGCTCGAGATACAGGTGCTGGACGATTCGACCGACGAAACTTGCGAGGTAGCGTCGGGCATCGTCGAGCGCTATGCGGCTCTTGGCCATCCCATCGTCTACATCCATCGCACCAATCGCTACGGTTATAAGGCCGGGGCGCTCGATGCAGGGCTGAAAGTGGCCAAAGGTGAATATGTTGCTATCTTCGACGCTGATTTTGTCCCGCCCCCAGACTGGCTGATGAAGGTCATTCATCACTTTGCCGAGCCGGGGATCGGGATGGTGCAGACGCGCTGGTCGCACCTGAACCGCAACTACAGCATGTTGACCCAGATAGAGGCCATCCTGCTGGACGGCCACTTTGTGATGGAGCACGGCGCCCGCGTGCGCACCGGCGACTACTTCAACTTCAACGGGACCGCGGGCATGTGGCGTATTCAGGCAATCACGGACGGCGGCGGCTGGCAGCACGACACGCTCACCGAAGATACGGACCTGAGCTATCGCTCGCAGCTCGCCGGCTGGAAATTCAAATATCTGCCCGACGTTGAGTGCCCTTCCGAGCTGCCGATCGAGATGACGGCTTTCAAGACTCAACAGGCTCGGTGGGCCAAGGGACTTATCCAGACCAGTATCAAGGTCCTGCCTCAGGTCTTCAAGTCCGATGTGCCGCGCAGGATCAAGGTTGAGGCTGTTTATCATTTGACCGCCAACTTGAGCTATCCGCTGATGGTGATCATGTCCGCGGCGCTGATGCCTGCTATGATCTGCCGTTTCTACCAGGGGTGGTTCCAGATGCTGCTGATCGATTTCCCCTTGTTCACTGCCTCCACCTTTTCGATCGCCGTGTTCTACCTGATGAGCGAGCGGGAGCTCTTCCCAAAAACCTGGAAAAGGACTTTTTACTATCTGCCATTTCTCATGGCTTTGGGCATTGGCCTCACCGTGACCAACACCAAGGCGGTGATGGAGGCTCTGTTCGGCATCAAGAGCGCGTTTGTGCGTACGCCTAAGTACCGGGTTGCCAAGAAGGGCGAGAAGTCGCAGGCCGCGAAGTACCGCAAGCGGCTGGTCCTGGCCCCGTGGATCGAGCTGCTGCTTGGCACCTACTTCTTCCTGGCGATTCTCTATACATTCTCGAACCAGAATTACTTTACTGCTCCGTTTTTGATTTTGTTCGTCATCGGCTACTGGTACACGGGGTTGATGAGCTTGCTGCAGGGGCGGTTTGAACGCTGGCGGACGGGCACCACAGCCAATACAGATGAGTCGAGTCCGAAGCCGTTTCCTGTGGGGGTTTGAGAGCGTGTTGGACGCGGGCATGAGAATCACAGGATAGCCAATGGACGCAGTCTTCTTACCACCTGTTCTTATAGTCTGTGCCATTCTTCTAGGATGCGTGCTTGTCATTACGCATAGGAGGGTTCGGGAGCACGCTGATACCGCAGATTTCGGGAGGGTGCTCTTTGCATTTTTCGGCACTCTACTGGCGATGCTCATCTCATCCGTTACTTTAGGCTTTTTCTCTGGAAACTCCTTCTTCTTGAGGACAGGGAATCCGGACTCTGGTTTTTAGCAATTCTTCTCGGTGTACCTGCATGTTTTCTTGGGGGTGTTATTGTCTCCTTTCCCTTCGTGACTTCGATCAGTCATGTTTTCTGGAAGCATGAGCCGCCGCCAGAGGACTGATGGAGGGATTCCAAGACTTTGCAGCATCGACGATAATCTTGTTCAATTGCCCATAATCCTGATCTCCGACCTCTGAGGCCTTCTCCGCTACAATAGTGTTTAAGCGCCTGCTGCCTGTGGACACGAGTCCGCCGGCCGCCAGGCGCATCAGAGCATTATGCTGGCAGAAAACTTACCTGAAGCCCTTACTTTCGACGATGTGTTGCTGGTTCCCTCCTACAGCGAGGTGGTGCCCGTTACGGTGAGCACCCAAACCCAGTTGACGCGCGACATCACGCTGAATACGCCGCTCATCTCGTCGGCGATGGACACGGTGACAGAATCGCGGATGGCCATTGCCATGGCACAGCAGGGCGGTATCGGGATTGTGCATCGCAATCTGACTATCACGGACCAAGCTGGCGAAATCGACAAGGTGAAGCGGTCGGAGAGCGGCATGATCGTGGACCCGGTGACCATTGGCCCGGACCAGATGATTGGCGATGCTCTCGATGTGATGCGGCGCTACAAGATTTCAGGCGTACCGGTGACGCAGGGCAAACGTCTGGTGGGGATCCTGACCAACCGCGATCTGCGGTTCGAGACACGGACGGATATTCCCATCGGCGACGTGATGACGAAAGAGAACCTGATCACCGTCCCGGTCGGAACTACGCTCGAAGAAGCCGAACGGATTCTGCACAAGCACCGTGTTGAGAAGCTGTTGGTGGTGAACGATCAGTACGAGTTGAAGGGCCTCATCACGGTCAAGGACATCCAGAAAAAGCTGAAATACCCGATGGCGAGCAAGGACGATCAGGGCCGGCTGCGCGTGGGCGGGGCTATTGGCGCGACGGGCGACTTTCTGGAGCGCGCGGCTGAACTGGTGAGGGCGCGCGCCGACGTGCTGGCGATCGACTCCGCGCACGGACACTCTTCGCGAGTGCTCGATGCGATCCGCGAGGTGAAGAAGATGTTCCCCAGCGTCGGCCTGCTAGCTGGGAACATCGCGACATATGAGGGAGCGGTAGCGATGATGGACGCGGGCGCCGATGCGGTGAAAGTTGGCATTGGACCTGGTTCGATCTGCACCACGCGCATGGTTACAGGCGCGGGCATGCCGCAGATCACGGCCATCGCCGAAGCTTACCGGGCGTGCCGGGAGCGTGGGATTCCCGTGATCGCCGACGGCGGCATCAAGTACTCCGGGGAGATTACGAAAGCTATAGCGGCTGGCGCCAGTTCGGTGATGATCGGCTCGCTGTTTGCGGGCGTCGACGAGAGCCCCGGCGAAACCATCCTCTACCAGGGGCGCAGCTTCAAGAGTTATCGCGGCATGGGTTCGCTGACCGCCATGAGCCAGGGGTCGGGCGAGCGGTACTTCCAGAGCACATCCGACCTGGCCAGCGCGGAGTTGGGGAGCGAGGGTGTGGTGCAGCGCGAGCGGGCCAGCCAGAATCGCCTGGCGAAGTTCGTTCCCGAGGGCATTGAAGGGCGCGTCCCCTACCGGGGTCCGCTTGAATCCATGGTGTTCCAGCTCGTGGGCGGCTTGCGCTCCGGCATGGGCTACCTGGGGTGCGGCACGATTCTGGAAGTGCAGGAGAAGGCGCGTTTTGTGCGCATCTCAGGCGCTGGGCTACGCGAGAGTCACGTGCACGACGTGATCATTACCCGAGAGGCGCCTAACTATCATGTCGAGTAACGAACGCCGCCTCAAGTTTTGGATAAACGCCTGGTGGCCGGTTGCTTTGGGTATCTGCATCATTGCAATCGAGTCGACGCCGGAATTCGGCGCAGACCACACCTCCGGTCCGCTGCGGTGGCTCTACCAGGCGATCTTCGGACCTGTGAGCGACGCGCGCTGGGCTTTGATTCATCTCCTCGTCCGCAAGTCCGGCCACTTTATTGGCTATGGGTTGCTGGGGCTGGCATGGCTGCGCGCGTGGTGGATGACCTTGCCCCGCTCGATGTTCCTGGTGGACGCCGTGCTCGCTTTGCTGGGAACAGCAATGACCGCGAGCGCCGATGAGTTTCACCAGTCGTTCCTGCCCAACCGGACCGGGTCTCCGTGGGACGTTCTGCTGGATTGCGGCGGTGCACTGGCGATGCAACTCCTGGTTTACGTGCTCATGCGGATGTTAAGGCCAAAGCGACTGGAGCGGGCGGGTTAGGATCAGCTCTCCGATTGCCACAGAGTGTTGCCGATTGGAACTACGATGGTTTTGGGCGTAAGGCTCCAGCCCATCGCGCCCAACCAGACAGGTTCGCCGTGGCATGTACAGCTGGAATCGCGGGGCTTGATAGCGCTGCAATTCCTCGTGGTCTACATCCTCCTGCGAACGAGGCGTTGCGTCCAACAGCAGACGAAGCTCCCGCCAGGAGTGGACATATGGAACGAATGTCTGCGTGTACTTGGGTGCTGCGATCTGCGTCGGAACAGCATTGAGCTTTTCACGGCATCGCCCGTACTTGAGGAAGTCCCGTAAGACCCCGAGCTTTCGTCGCCATGCTGTCGGCCCCGTTTGCGGTGCATCCAGGCCGTCAGGGCGTTGGTTTTGGGAACCCGGTAATGTCTAGAAGATGACCTTGAGAGCGCCTTGGATCTGACGGGCGCCGGTTGTGCCATCGTTCTGTCCAATCTGACTTGTCGAGATTCCGAAATAGGGTGAATCGATGGCATCCGAGGCTGGCGCACTCATATTCGGATGGTTCAAGACGTTGTAGCTTTCTGCTCGGAAGACGAGCTTGATTTCTTCATGGAGGGTCTGGGATTTCTGGAATACGGCATCCGTGTTGACGAAGCTAGCTCCGTAATACTGGTTGCGGTGAATGGCCAGATTTGTGTCGTAGGGTGCGTTTCCAAAAGCGGCCCGAGCCGGACCGGTAATCTTGCCGAGCGTGACGATAGAGCCCCGATTGGAGGGGTATGCCTGCCCGATCAGCTGGGGCCGGTTAGTAAGGCTGGTGTGGAGACTGTCGATGGTACCGCGCAGATCGAAGGGCAGGCCGCCTTGCGCCTGCTGGATGCCGGAGATCTGGATGCCTTCGAAGATGTGGCCGATGACGCCTTGGTTGAGGAAGCCGGCTCCCATACCGATGGGCAGCGCGTAGGTTGCGGCAAGAACACCGCGTTGGCGAACGTCAAAATCAGAATTTCCGTATTCCGGACCCAGGTTAAAGCTGTCAACGGGAAGTCCCGTACCGCCGGCACCGGGAACCAGCGGATCGGAGCCGTTATCAAGCGAGTGCGAGAGGGTATAGCTGCCTGTGATTGTGAGGCGATGGATTTCGCCCCTTACAGTAGCCTGCAGGGCGTTGTAGTTGCTGCTAACCATGGAGGTCTGAAAAAGGTCATGGTAGAAGGCGGTGTTGTTCACGGCGGGGTTGAAGCTCTGGGTATTTCCGTTGCTGTCAGTATAGGTGCCGCCGAGGTAGAGAGATGTGTAGGTAAGGGCCAAAGGAGGGACGCCAGCGGAGAGTTCAGCCTGAACGATGGAAGGTTGTGGCGGAGCTTTATCGATTTCGCGAAGGCCGTGCGTACCGTGGTTGCCGACATAGTTGATTTCTGCCGTGAGGCCGCTGCGGATCTCCCGCTGGACGCCGATGTTCCAACTGTAACTTGTGGGCATCTTAAGGTTGGGATCGATGACGATGGCCTCATAATAGTCGCCGTTGGTGATATCGGGTGACGGAGTGAGGTTCCCCGGGCTGGGGTAGGTAGTGACCGTGGGTGTTGAGGGGTCGAAAGTCTGCGGATAGTCGTTGAATGAAGCCTGGAAGGGCGGATTAGCCTTCGCGTTGCCGAACAGGTTGTCGAAGACGCGGTCGTGGAAGATGCCGAAACCACCGCGAATAGCAGTCTTGCCGTCGCCGGTGAGATCGTAGGCGAAGCCCAGGCGCGGTTCGAACATGAGCCAACTGTCAGAGTAGAGTTGCTTGCCCGTTCCCGGACCTACGGTTGTAAAGGCGAAGTAGCCGACGGAAGGAAGTGCGGCTGAGGCATTTCCATAGAAGTTGGAGAAGTCGCCGTCTTTTTCATACGGGACACCGTTGAATGCATAGCGAAGACCCGCAATCAAGGAAAGATGCGGGGTGATCTTCCAGGTATCCTGCGCGAACAGTGCCCACTCATGTTGACGGAACCGGTCGGTGTCATTGGCGCGCCGGACTCCGCTTTTGGTGAAGAACTGATACTCGTATGCGTTGGCCACGGCGCCTTGGGCGCCCCAGACCATATCCTCGAAGTTGGTGAGCGATTCTGAATTGGGGTTGGCTATGTTGTAGGATGGCTGGCCGTAGGTGGTGAAATTGTTGAGCGACAGCGTATCGCGCGAGTAGAAGTTGTCGAAATTTGTATCTTTGACGCTGCGGTACTCGCCGCCAAACTTGAAGGAGTGTGCACCACGGGTGAGGTTGAGGGTGTCGGCGAGGAAGAGAGTCGAGCTCAGGCGGGCCTGGCCGTTGCTGTCTCCGAGATCCCAGCAGCCCATCGTGAAGAAGTAGGGTATGACGACGTCGCGGCCGTTGCCAAAGGTATCGGTACCAAGCAGGGAATCGAGGCCGGCGTGGTCGCAGTAAAATCCTGCGTTGTTGAGGTTATAACCGCCCTTGAAGAGATTGGTTATGGTCGGCGTCAGCGAGGAGGCGATGGAAACTGCGCCATTATGTTCGGTGGCGATGACGGCCGTTTTACCGTAGCCGGGCAGATCTTCGTCGTGGAATGGGTCACCGTCGTTTGAGTGTCCGTAAATATAGCGGACGGTGAGCTGGTGCTTTTCAGAGAGTTTCTGATCGAAACGGCCGGTGAACTCATAGCTATTCAGGGGATCGGGCGACGGAAAAATGTAGGTGGTGCTAACACCGTCGCCATTGTCGTATTGACCGATGGGCATGACGGCAAATACCTGATTCATGGTCGGATCCTGCCCCAGCCCCGAAAGGTTGTTCGGGTTGGTGACGGGGTTGGTGATGAGGTCGACCGGAGTCATGCTGCCATCGGTGGGATCGATAAAGGTAAATACGCCCGTTTTAAACGCTGCTGTCGGAGTGATTTGAGAATAGGAGCGGGTGGTGCGGAAGCGCTGTGCTTCGCCGTTAAGGAAGAAGAAGGTGTGATCTTTCCACAGCGGTCCACCGACAGACGCACCGAAGTCATTGCGAACGTAGGGGTCCTGCGGGCCATTGCTCGTCTTGTTGAAGAAATCGCGGGCTCCTAGCGCGTTGTAGCGACCGAATTCGTAGGCGTCCCCATGGAACTGGTTGGAACCACCGCGCGTGACGACATCGACAATAGCTCCGGTATTGCGTCCGAACTCCGCGTCGAAGTTGTTGGTGATGACGCGGAATTCTTGGGCAGAGTCAGGATTAGCGGAAGAGATGCCGCCGAGGCCACCTGGGACAGAAGTGTCGTTATTGTCGGTGCCATCGAGCATGAAGTTATTGTTACGGTCGCGCTGGCCGTTGACGGAAACACCACCATCGTTATTTGTTGCCGAGACGGCGCCTGGGGAGAGGAGTACAAGCTGGTATGGATCACGAAGAATGAGAGGAAGGTCGTTAATCTGCTTTGAGTCGACGACTGTAGAGAGCTGGAAGTTGTCCGTTTCTGCCGCAGCGGGGGCGGCTTCTTCAACCGCGACCGTTGTAGTGTCCCCTGCCACGGCGAGGGTGAAATTAAGCGGGAGGCTGGCCGCGACCGTGAGAATCACGCTTTTTTTCGTTTGCGACTGGAAGCCGGGCGCAGTAACGGTCACATCGTAAGTTGACGGTGGCAGAGCGGGCAGCGAGTAAACACCGGCTGAGGTGGTGCTGGCGGTGCGACTAATTCCTGTCAGGGTCGACGTGGCAGCGATCTGGGCGTTGGTGATGACCGCACCGGACTCGTCTGAGATCTGGCCGACAATGCCGCCGGTCTGTGCGAAGGCCGCGCCGGTCAGTATGAATAATATGAATAATGTTGACGCTATTCTGTTCCTAAGACGCATGGGGCTGCTTCTCCTGAATACACGGGTTTCATATCTAAATCTTGGGCTCGTGCCGAAGTCCCGAACATGCGGCTGGATTTGAATGAATGCCGGTAGACGTTGGATGGCGGGGGACTTCGCTGCCGACTAAGTATGGCTGGAAGGGCAATCCTAGTACCATTCCTCAAAGGTGGTACCATCACTTGGCTAAATTTTATATCAAAACGACTTATCAGACACAGACGGGTACGTGTGCGGCTGCGTAATTGCACATAATTTGAGGAAAATACAATGAATCATATATGACTATCAGAAAATGGAATTTATCGATCAGATGCGCATAGGCATGAGGACGTAGCGGTACTTGTACTCGGCGTCGGGGTCTTCGGGACGCATCTGGCCGGCGGACTGCGAGTCCTTGAATTCGAGGCGGACTTCGCCCTCGTTGCTGAGAGCTTTAAGGAAATCGAGGATGTAGATGGAGTTGAAGCCGACGATGATGGGGTCGCTGGAATAGGGGGTGTCGATTGTATCTTCGCTCTCGCCGGATTCGGTGGAGTTGGCGCTGATTTTGAGTTCGTTGCCTTCCAGACGCAGGCGGATGGCTCCGGAGCGCTCATCGGCGAACTGGGCGACGCGCTGGATGGCCGCTGAAAGCTCGCTGGAACGCACTACAGCGAACTTTGTGTTGTCGCGAGGCATAACCGCCTCGAAGTTCGGGAATTGGCCAGAGAGCTTACGGGTGCTAAGGGTGCGATGGCCGATGCGGAAGAATAGAGTGTGCTCATCGTCGGCGAATTCTACTTTATCGGCTTCGGTGTTGGTGAGCAACTGCTGAAGCTCCTGAAGCGCCTTGCGGGGAATGAGGACGCGCTTCTCGCCGCTGATGCCTTCGAGCGTCTCGTTTGGTTTTTCAACGAAGGAGAGGCGATGGCCGTCGGTGGCAACCATGGCGAGGGACTCCGCTTTGATGACGAGCAGCGCGCCGTTGAGTGTATAGCGGGACTCTTCGTTGGATATGGCGAAGATCGTGCGCGCGATGAGAGTCTTGAGAGCAATGAGCGAAATGCTGGTGGCGGCGATGGAAGGAAACTCAGGGACCTGGGGATAGTTGGCGCGTGCCATGCCAACGATTTTGGTATTGGAGCGGCCGCTGCGGATCTGGACCCAGTGGTTGTCAAGCAGCTTGATGGAAATGTCGCCGTCGGGGAGCAGTTTGATGTAGTCGTAGAGTTTNNGTGCGGATGGCTTGATCGAGATCGGTTGCGGTGATGCTCAGGCGGTCGTCTTCGGCTTCGAGAAGAAAATTCGACAGAATCGGAATCGTAGTCTTGCGCTCGACTACGCTTTGCGTTGCCGTGAGTTCCCTAACCAGATCCTGGCGGCTTACGGTAATTTCCATCGCTGCCCCCTGTGCGGCCAGCTTCTCGACGTCGGTTTCCACGATCGGCATACGTGTACCCCAGCTTCAGAAGCCATCATTCGCTATGGCCACACTCTACGACACATTGCGGTCCCGCGGAATGGCTGTCTTTTGTCCCTCTTGATTGTATTCATCTTGGGGTGTCTGTGCGCGTGGAAAACCGGTGCGGTTCTCTGTATTACTGGGTTAGGTAAGTGTTGACGGGTGGTTGAGGCACAGTGCATGGGCAATGCCGCTAACAACGCTGGTTTTGCGTGGCTGTGGAGAAGGCCTGACGGGTAATAGGAAAAAGGATAGAAGTTTAAAAGAAAAGATAGTAGTACCCGTAGTTCAAGTAGGAAAAGTGGGAAACCTTCCGATGTGGTTGGGAGAAGGTGGTTTGGCGAGGGGGTGAGTTTTCTAAATTATGGCTGTGCAATTCTGGAGTCTTGGAAAAGAGGACTGGGTTGCGCAGGGAGGAGCGCCGTTTCCCACGTCTTCCACATGCAATGAGAAAAGGGCTGTGTAAAGGGAACTGTTTATGTGAATAGCAGGTTCAAGGACGCATAAATCAAGGGGTTCGAAATGCCTGATCGTCCACAGGTAGCGAAGGTTTTGGAAAGAATTCTAGGAACGATGATGAGGGTTTGAAGCGTGAGAGATTTGGCGCGGAGTCCCGTAGAGGATGGATGGGTTGACGGGTTCCCGTTCCTGTACGAGGAAGAAAGGGGCGTGTCGGTGGATGGGGCAGGATTGTCGGGTCGCGGCCTAGACTTTTGCTTAGCGATTTCCGATTTGGGATTTGGTTTGAGCGCGGGGTTCGTAAATGACTATCGATGTGGGTCGGCTGGAACGCGAGTTGATGGAGATGTCCGCAGAAGGTGCGCCAGGGCGCGAGTTTTGCGAGGCAATCTCGGAATTGGCGGCGACAGGGCGGTTTGCGCAACTGCGTGACGTGCTGCCGGGAATTGTGTACGAGGAGCTCTGGGCGAGGTACCAACAAGACTCCGCGGCGTTTGTGGCGAGTTGGCATATGCTGGCGCAGGAGATGCGGCTGGGGTTTGTGCAGCATGCACGGCAGCGGTTGACTTCACTCACCAGGTTGCAGCAGCTCGGCGGTAGTACGAACACCCCAGCTTGGCAGGAGATTCAGCGTGCGCTCGATGGACAACAGAACGACTTGCTGCGGACGGCGATTGCGCTGGAGTTGCTGGAACTGGTAGAGCCGGCTGTGTTGCGAGCTACCCATCTGCGGGAGTGCGTTGTAGTTACAGCCAGCTCAGAGGAGGCTGATCGGTATTTGGACGAGGCGACACGATGCTACTTCCTTGGCCTTTTTACAGCCTGCGCCGTGATGTGCCGGTCGGTACTTGAGGAGGCGATTAAGCAGAAACTGCCCGGAGGATTAGCGCGCCAGGTGAACGCACGGTATCGAAATGCCGCGACGCTGGGCAACCTGCTTCACGAAGTGAATAATAACCTGAGATTGACGGGGATCGACGGAGATTTTCCGGCACTGGCCAACAAGGTGAACGATGTGGGCAAAAAGGCTGTTCATCAGGGACTGATGTCTGAAGATGAGGCGCGGGAGTGCCTGCAAAATGCGCGGCAGGCGCTGCAGCTATTATTGCGTGACTGAGCCAAATCGGATACGGTTTGGGACGCAGCTTTTATACTTGTCCTTGCATGTCTTACGCAGCAGCTATCAGTGAACTCAATGCGCTGGTCCCGGAGCTCTACACGGGTACGGGACAACCGCGGCGCAAATTCTCTCTGGATGAAATTCGCATTCTGTTGGGGGTACTCGGGAATCCCCAGCAGTCGTTCCCGTCTGCGCTGATTGCGGGAACCAACGGAAAGGGATCGACTGCTGCCACTTTGGCTTCGATTCTCAGGGCGTCGGGGCTTCGCACAGGGCTCTACACATCTCCTCATCTGGCGCGGGCCAATGAGCGAATTCGCGTGGACGGCGTGGAGATTGCAGACGACGATTTTGCCAGGCTGTACTTTCGCGTGCACGATGCGGCGCAGCAACTGGTGCTCAATGGAAGGCTGCCGCAACTGCCCAGCTACTTCGAGATTCTGACGGCCCAGGCTTTGTTGCATTTCGTTGAAGCAAAAGCTGAGATTGTGGTGCTTGAAGTGGGCATGGGCGGGCGGCTGGACGCTACCAACGTTGTGGACCCGCTGCTCTCGGTGATTACCGATATCTCGCTGGATCACATGGAGTGGCTTGGATCGACGATTTCTGCAATCACACGGGAAAAGGCTGGGATTCTGCGTCGGGGCGGGACGATGGTTACGTTGCCGCAGCACCCGGAGGCGAACAAGGTTTTGGATGAGATGGCGACTGAGCTTGAAGTACATGACGTTAGCGCGGCACAGTATGTGCCGAGCGCTGACGTTGTTGGTCCATACTCGATTCAGGTGATGGGAACAGAGATTATTGTCGATTCGCAGCTCTGCGGGGCACACCAGCACAGGAATCTGGCGCTGGCGATTGCGGCCGCAGTAGAGTTGGCGAGCTGTGATGGATTTCCCATAACGCCTGCGAGCATTGAGGCGGGAATTCGTGGGACGCGGTGGCCCGGCCGGTTTGAGCGGATTGAGCGGCACGGCGTGGAATGGATTCTGGACGTGGCGCATAATCCTGCCGGCGCCTGGGCTCTGCGCGCCGGGCTTCGCAGCGTAGTGGGATTAAGTCGACCGCCGCAGACGCTGATTTTCAGTTGCCTGCGCGACAAACCAGTGGCAGAGATGGCGCAGATTCTCTTTCCGCTGTTTGAGAAAGTGATTCTTGCGCCGATTCATGCGGCCCGCGCTACAGGTCTGAACGATCTGCTGGCCGCTGCGAGGGCCACGGGAACAACTGCTGTCGCAGCGGAATCCGTCGGCAAGGCATTAGAACTTGCGGAGGAAGGCACGCGCGGGGGAGCGATTGTTGTTTCGGGCTCGGTATACCTGGTGGGTGAGGTGCGTACCTTGTTGCTGGGTGGGGAAGGGGCACAAGCATGAACTCTCGGCCCGATCCTTTGCCGCGGCTTTATCGTTGGCGTACGAACCTTATTCAGCTTCCGATTCTGACGGTGATTACGGCTCTCTGTGGGTCGCTTTCGCTGCTTTTCTCCTTCGCTGACAAGAAGGGCCGGATGCAACATCGGATCGCGCGATTCTGGGCGCGGGCCGTAGTGTGGGTCGCCGGCTGCACAATTACAGTGCGCGGAATGGAGAATCTGCGCAGCCAGCCCGTCGCTGTGTGTGCATCGAATCACACCTCGTACATGGACACGCCGGTGATCTTCGGGGCCCTGCCATTTCAGTTTCGCATCCTCGCAAAGAAAGAGCTGTGGCCGATCGCTTTCATCGGTTGGTACCTGAACCGGTCGGGGCAGATTCCGATCGATACTGCCAATCCGCGCGCTACATTGTCGAGCCTGAGTGTGGGCGTGAAGGCGCTTCGCTCAGGAACATCGCTGTTTGTCTTTCCGGAAGGCGGGCGGACAGCCACGGGGGTACTCAAGCCGTTTCTCTCCGGGGCAGCTTATTTAGCGATTCGCGCACAGGTGCCGCTGGTGCCGATTGCACTCACTGGGGTTTACGATCTGTTGCCGATTCATACTCGTCATTTGTATCCAGGAGAGCTTACGGTGCACGTGGGTGATCCGATCGAGACCAAAGGGATGACTCCGCGCCAGACGGACGAATTGAACGCAAAGCTCCGTGCAGCGATTGAGCGGCTTCTTGAGCCAGAAGACGCGCTTGCTGGCGAGTCTGTTGATAAAGACGCGTTGCCCGCGAGCGACTGACAATTGGAAAAACCCTACCGGCCGAACAGAGTCTCTGGTTACACTGGAATTTCAATGACTGTGACCATTGCAATCCCCGAGCCCACCAGCAGCGACGCAGCCTACAATCAGCATTCACTGCCTCAGTACATGGCCGCACTGGAGGCCGCAGGTGCCTTGCCGATTGTGGTGCCGGTTAATGGGTCACAGGATCTCGTGGCCAGTTTGCTGGCCGGGGTGCGGGGGATCTTATTGCCGGGGAGCGGCTTCGATGTGGATCCGGAGAGGTACGGCGAAGCACGCGTTCCGGAATGCGGCGCCGCGGACCCGGTCCGCACCGCTGTGGATGAGCTTCTGCTGCAGGACGGTTTCAATTTGCGGAAGCCGATTCTGGCCATCTGTCACGGTGTTCAGAACCTGAACGTGTGGCGCAGCGGCGCGTTAATTCAGGATTTGAAAACAGAGGTCAATCACCGACCAGGCCGGGAAGTGGTGGAGGCGCATCCGGTAAAGATTGCGCAGGGGTCGCGACTGAGCGGGCTCCTGGCGCCGGGAGAGCGGCTTGAGATCATGGTGAATTCAAGTCACCATCAGGCAGTGCGTATGCCTGGGGACAAGCTGCTGGTGAGTGCCGTGTCTCCGCAAGACGGGGTGATTGAGGCGGTCGAGTTGGACACCCCGGATCACTTTGTTGTGGGGGTCCAGTGGCACCCGGAGAGGACATACACACGGATGGCCTCTTCGCGGGGGATCTTTGCGGCCTTTGTGCAAGCGGCTGCGGGATGGCATCCTCCGTGGGTTGAAGAGTCGGTCTCTCGGACATGAGTGACGGGGAAAGCTCGCTTGGCGAGCGGCTTAATGCGATGCTGGCTCAGGCTGGGTTGGCTCCTCTTAATGCTGTGAAGGCTGGTAGATTCGAGAGCTATATTTCGCTGTTTGTTCGCTGGAATGCGCGCATCAACCTGACATCGGTTCGAGATGAAGATGGCATTCTCTCCCGCCACTTCGTCGAGTCGATTGCGTGTGCGCGCGCGTTGCCAACAGCAATTTCGACTCTGCTGGACTTTGGATCAGGCGGGGGCTTTCCAGGGATTCCGATTGCGGTATGCAGGCCGGAGATCGAGGTGACTCTGGCCGAGTCCCAAGGAAAGAAGGCGGCCTTTTTGCAGGAGGCGGTGCGGGTGCTGGGAATCTCGGCAAACGTACATGCGCAGCGGGCGGAACTGCTTGTGACGCGCTTCGACTGCGTAACGCTGCGCGCTGTCGACAAGATGGCTAAGGCGGTGGAGGCGGCCGCGCGGTTGGTTGCGCCCGGTGGCTGGTTGGCTCTAATGACGACGCGCGTGAATTTGGGAGGGTTGCAGGCTGCGGCGGGCTCAGTGTTTTCTTGGGCCGGAGTTGTGCCACTGCCGGGCGGCGAGGAGAGAGTGCTCGCTTTAGGCGAGCGGGCCGTCAATTCGCCAGCTTGAACTGAACGAGGTTACGGATCGCTGGCCGGTCCTTGGCGGTTTTAACGATGAGGGGCAATCCGGTGCCTTCCGCGTAATGTGGAGCGTCATTGAGGAGGTTCAGGATGGGCTTGGGATGGTTGCTGGCGCGAGCTGCAGTTACAGCGGTGTCGCTTAGGGCGAAAGATGCTTGAAAGCATCCAGCACGTGGGCCGAGATAAACGATTCTTCGCTTCTTGAGCTTGAGCACCATTGACCGTCCATACTTTGGCGAGCTGGATATCCATTCCTGATCGATGACGCCTTGGTCTTTGGCTAAAGAGTCGACCAGTTCATCCCAGAGGACTGAAGTTGGGGCGAGAGCGGCGGAGAGTTCTGCCGCGGCGGGGGCTGTGGCTTGTCCGATGAAGGGATTTGGTGTGTCCATAGTGCTCCGAAGATTGCGAGGCGAGTTTGATGGAAGGAGACGAAAGCATCCGGCGGAGGATTGCAGACTGCTCTGAAGGGTCAAAGAATAGATGATTGCGGTAGACGTCGGCGGCCGTTGGCTTGTAGGGGTCGAGGAGGTCTGGAGCACGCTGCGCCGCGACCGCTCGCACTTTTCGAAGGTGGCGTTATGTGAACTCAAGTTTCTTTGTATGTACAAAGCCAGGCTGGATAAAGGCGCGGGCTTTGCGAGGGCACTTGCAGTCGTTCTTCTGGTCGACGAGGCTGCAATTTCCGTGGATGTATTCGTAGAGGTCACAGCGAGCACGGGAGAGGAGCTGCCGGAAGTTAGCGGGGGTGACTTGACAGATGTCAACGCGGACCACGTTGCTGACCTAGAAGATTTCGCCGAGGATAAAGATTAGGCGCTGACGGCCGCGCATAGAGGGCAGGATTCCGATCATGCAATTGCTTTCTGTCTCTTCGTACAGAATCTCCATGGGAACAGGCACGGTGCTTGGGTCGGGTGGATCAAGATCGGGGAGCTGGCGCAATCCAGTAGGGGCTCAGGCAAAGGAAGAGACACCATCGCAGGCATCTCATTTAGGTCTTCTGACGCTCAACAAATGGTTGACGGCAATGCAATAGAGCCAAGTTCAGAATTTTGCCTCCCCTCGGAACTAGGGAGACCGGTGATGCTTTTGAGCGGGATCTCAGGGGTCGCATCTTCGGTGTCGGTGCGTCGATAGAGCATGCGAGTCGAGAGGTTGAAGAGCCAGGGGAAGTGGCGGGAGAGCAACAACTCGAGTTGATCGTGGTTGTTCGACTTTGCACAGCTCACGAGCTGCTCATCAGAGGCAAGGGCGGCATCATCAAGGAATGGGTTTGGCAGCGGCGGTCCGTTGGCTGGCATTGATTCCTGCAACCGGTGAGACAGTCGAGAAGCGCGCGTGTGAGAATTGATGGAGAATTTGCTGAAGTAATGGTTGGTCGAATTGTAGATCGGAGAGTGGGCTTGTTCCACGTGGAACACTCTTGAGCTCGCTGTCATAATGGGAAATGTTCCACGTGGAACAAGCCCCGAGGATTCCCGATCCAGCAAAGGACTAAAATGGAACACCTCCAGAAAAGAATCAAATCCCGCACTCAAATCCATGAAGTTTTCCACCGAAGAGCAGATTTATCGCTCCTGTCCCCGCCGCGGGATGACATCCAGTAAAGCTCTTCCGCCTCATACGTTTGCTCCCCGGACAAAGGCCCCTCCTACGGGCGCTTTCCACAGGTTCGCCCCGTTCTCCACATGTCAACTGCCTACCTTCAAATCGCTCTCCCCTTTTAATCTTGAATGCCATGAGCAAGATTCTCGGCATTGTCAACCAAAAGGGTGGAGTTGGCAAAACCACTACAGCTATCAATCTGTCTGCCTGCCTTGCCCTCGAGGGCCTCAAGATCCTCCTTGTCGATTGCGATCCCCAAGCCAACGCTACATCCGGCATCGGATTCCAGCGGGACGATAACCGGCGCTCTATCTATGACGTGCTGATGGGCGACTGCCGGGCCGAACAAGTCGTTCTCCCCACCGAGATCGAAATGCTTCGGCTGTTGCCAGGTTCGAAAAATCTGACCGGGGCCAACATCGAGCTGGCGACCCTTGAAGACCGTGCCCTCCGACTGCGTCGCGCCCTCGATCCGTTGAAGAGCAATTTCGACCTGATCATTCTGGATTGCCCACCTGCCCTCGACCTTCTCACACTCAACGTATTGTCTGCAGCGGAAACTCTGATCGTTCCCATGCAGGCCGAGTACTTCGCATTGGAGGGTATCTCTGAGCTGATCTCCACTCTCGAACGGGTGCGAGCCGCCTTCAATCCCGAGCTCAACATTGAGGGCGTTCTGCTGACCATGTACGACGACCGCACCAACCTTGCTCAGCAGGTTACCGACACCCTCCGCGAATACTTCCGTGAGCGACTCTTCCGTACAGTGATTCCGCGCAACATCCGGCTGGCGGAGGCACCCAGCCATGGCAAACCCGTTGCCCTCTACGATCCCCGCTCGCGCGGAACCGAGGCTTACTTTGAACTCGCGGGAGAATTCCTCGCACGAAATCAGATGGAGAGCCCACGCAGCTCTGAACGGAAGGCTGCTGGAGTTGCCAAGCAGGGGCCGAAAGTCACGTTCTGGCCCTATTCGTAAACCTCTGAGAAGGCCCTCACGAGAACTTCTTTCGAGGAATCACAGTTTCAAGCAACCCAAGGCAACACCAGCCAATCCAGAGGAATTTGAATGATGACCATAGCTGCCACAGACCCAAAACGCCGCGCTCTCGGCAAAGGCCTCGACTCACTGCTACCGCGGGTCCCCACGCCCGCCGCTTCGCCTGCCGAAGCGGATGGTGGCAGACCGCGCGAGATACCACTCGACCAAATCGATCCCAACCCCTTTCAGACTCGCACTCAAATGAACAAGGATCAGTTGGCCGAGCTGGCTTCCTCCATTACTGCCAATGGAGTGGTCCAGCCTGTGCTGGTTCGCCCACTCTCCAACGGTCGATTCCAGCTCATTGCGGGAGAACGACGCTGGCGCGCTTCGCAACAGGCCGGGAAAACTACGATCCCGGCGATTTTGCGCCAGGTCTCCGATGAGCAGGCGATGGAGATCACGATTGTCGAAAACCTGCAGCGCGCCGATCTGAATCCGATGGAACAGGCCCGCGCGTTCGAGCGGCTCTCTCGAGAGTTCCACATGACCCAGGAGCAGATGGCCGCGCGCACCGGCAAAGATCGCGCCACGGTGGCCAACTTCCTGCGCCTGTTGCGGCTGCCGGCCTCGGTACAGGCCCGTGTTGAATCAGGGGAACTCAGCTTCGGTCACGCGCGCACATTATTAGCTTTTGAGCATGCCGAGGACATAGAAAAGGCGGCGCAACGGATAGATGCTCTTTCTCTTTCTGTTCGCCAGACGGAGAATTATGTCCAAGGACTGCTACATCCGGAAAAAGCCGCGAAGAAATCCCCCAAACCCGAGACTCCAATCGATCCTAATGTCCGTGAAGTCCAGGAGCAGTTGCAACGGGCCCTGGGCCTGAAGGTCTATATCGAAGACCACAATGGCCGCGGTAAAGTAATCATCGAATACGCGCGGTTGGAGGATTTTGACACACTATTAGGGCAGTTAGCAGGCGAATAAAAAGGACTTATGAGTGAATTATGTAAAATCCGATAATATGATAATATGGTTCTATGAAAGAGCTGGTCATTAGCGTGACCCAGGCAGCGCGCAGATTTTCGGATTGTGTCAACCGGGTCCGCTACCAGGGTGTATCTTTCATCCTTCACAAGAACGGTGTCCCCATTGCTCGGATCGTGCCGATAGAGTCCACTTCCGGAACTGACCTGGAGCAACTGGCTGCGGCGCTTCGTGAGGCGCGCGATGAGGTCGAACTGGACCAGGAAGCAGCGGAGCGTTTGATTGCGGGTCCGGACGAAGTCCGAACGCCGCCGACGCCAAATCCGCCCAAGAGACCAACGCTGAATTGGTGAAGTAAAACTTCTTTCCACTGCTGTCCGGTTAGATGTCAAATAGATTCAGTTGGTTAGCGGAGGCCGGTTGCTCGGTTCTGTGGAGTTACGGCTGAAGGGCGCGTGAAATCTCGGTTTTCTCGAAGATCGAGACCGACAGAATCTGTAGACAAGCGTAGAGCGAGGCGTCGAGTTTCAGTTCTTTCTTGACGATAGCGATCAGCACATAGGTGGCGACGGCGCACCATATCTGGCTCCTGACAGCATTCTCACTGGTGGCGAGGAATCGCTTGATTCGCAGGTGCTGCTTGATCCATTTGAAGAACAACTCGATCTGCCAGCGGCTTTTGTAGAGCGCGGCGATGGTCAGGGCAAGCAGTGTGGTGTTGTTGGTCAGAAACACCAGCGTCTCGCCCGTCTCGGGGTCGTGGAAGCGAATGCGGCGCAGATGATCCGGGTAATGTTCTCCCATTCTGCCGGAGTCGAGCGCCAGTCGAGCGGCACGGCGGGACGCATTGAAAACAGCCAGATCGGCGTGTTTCTTGGTTACGCCGGCAAGCGGGGTTATGTGCTGCAGGACCACGCCGTCTGCCGTACGTATTGGCGGTAGTCGCGGACCAGCGCTTATGGCGGCACAGGATATGCGCCAGCATCACGTCGATGCGCTTGCCGATCAACTGCCGGGGCGGCCATGGAAGCGTCTATCTGCCGGGCAGGGCGTCAAGGGCGAAAGGCTCTACGATTGGGCTCTGATGCTGTGGGCGGAGTGTGAGGGATGGGAGCATGCGCTGCTGGTGCGGCGCAGTCTGGAAGCCGAGCCCGAGTACGCCTTCCATTTCACTTATGCCGGCCAGAAGCAGAGCCGTTTGAAGACACTGGTGGCCGTCGCCGGACAGCGCTGGGCCATCGAAAGCGCTTTCCAGATGGCCAAGCCGGCGCCCCCACGGACGGGTCTTTGTCCGTGGGGTGGAAAGGTGAGTGCGAACTGGATCATTTCGAAGTCCGGCACTGGCAGGGCTGGTATCGGCACATCACCCTCCACCCCAGCGACGAAGACCTGTCGCCGGGGACCCCGGTCTGTCCATGCTGGCTCTGGCCGTTCTGGCGGTGCTGCGCGCCAGGGAGAAAAAAACTTTCCGTCAAGAAGGTTCCACTCAGCGTACCGGAAATCCGACATTTGCTCGCTTCCGTGCTGCGCAGCGGCTGGCACGGTCTGGAACATCTTCTGCACAGGTCTGACTGGCGAAGATATCACCCATTCCTGGCACGCATCTTCCACTTTCGAAAGCAACAGCTTCTACTCTTTGCCATTAGTTACAACTGTAGAACTAACGCAATGAACTGGATACTCTCGGTATATGAACCTGCGAGAGAATATTCTGCCAACCCTCGGGACATTACGAAGGAACATCTCGTGTCGTTGGCCGAAACGGTGTGGACTGATGGGCGCCTGCGAGTTCGGGTCGAGCCTGAGGCTTTCGCAGGGATTGACACAGAGGTAGAACAAGGGTTTTGGTCCATCGCAATCGTTGGTGCTGAGACGATGGGGACCACAGGCGGATTCCCCGACGGGTTTCATCGACAGCGTCCACTTCCACCCGTCCAAATTCGTGCCAGCTGAACTCTCATCAACAGCATTTGAGGGGCAGGGAGTTCAGCTGTCTGCGTTCCTGGATTGCCCATGCGTTCAACCTGAATTCAACCCGGATTTCGGGGCTCCTTCACCTTCTTGTGAGTTCCCCAAGCTCACTTCCGACAAACAACGATGTTTTTGAATTCTCTTAGAGTATTTGCCTTAGGAAGTCAAAACCCAGCTAGCATCCGCCTTAAAGTCTGGAAATGTAAGAGACTTGTATCAGCTCTCGGCCCATTTTTTGGGTTACCCCCTTAACTGACGCAAGAGCGATTGGCTTTAGCCTCGGGCCTTCTGTTCGCTGCCGAAATATGGCCCGTGCCTGAAGGTCCGTCAATCCGCCATCCATGTTCAGGAGTCTGAAGACCTCTGCTCCATCCAAAAACTGACTTCTGCATCGAATCGCAGTCCAAAACTGCATCTGCCGGTGGAATTAAAATGCGTTTGCCCTGTGCGACCGCGGCTGCAAGTGCCTTACGGCTCGTGTTTATCGGAGAAGGGCTGGCAGGGCGTGTATGAGGCTGGCGTGGGAAAACTGGAATCCGGCGGCCGCGAGCTTGGCGGGGTAGGCGCGGGCGCCCGAGAGCAGGACCTCGTCGGCCATTTCACCAAAGGCGAGGCGGAGGGCAAAGGCGGGGACGGAGAGAAGCGCCGGGCGGTGGAGCTGGGCGGCAAGTGCGCGCGTGAATTGATCGTTCGTAACCGGATTCGGGGAGGTTAGGTTGATTGGGCCGGCCAGGGAGGGCGAGTCGAGGAGGAAGAAGATGGCGGCCAGGGCGTCGGGAAGCGAAATCCAGCTCATGAATTGATGTCCATTACCGAGCCGGCCACCCAGGCCGAGGCGGAAAATGGGCAGGAGACTCGCAAGTGTACCGGGACCGGCGTTGAGCACAACCCCGAAGCGCAGGTGGAGGACTCGAATGCCGGCGTCGACAGCGGGCTTGGCCGCGGCTTCCCATTGTTGACAGCAGTCGGCAAGAAAGCCTGCGCCAAGGGGCGAGGTTTCGTCAAGGAGTTCGTCGCCGCGATTGCCATAAATGCCGGTGGCAGAGGCGATAAGGAACAGCCTGGGCGGATGGCGGAGGCTGGCAAGAGTAGTGGCGAGCGTGTGAGTAGAATTGATGCGGCTCTCGGCGATTTCGCGTTTGTATTCGGGGGTCCAGCGATGGGCGGCGAGATTTGCGCCGGAGAGATGGATGGCGCCACTCAGGTCTTCAAGACCCTCGGAGTGCGCGATTGCGGAGGCTCCATTCGGGTCCCACTGGAGCTGGTTGGCATGGGTAGGGGCGGAACGCACGAATTGCAGGACGGAGGAGCCGCGCGCTGTCAGCGCCTCCCTGAGAGCTGTGCCGAGCATTCCAGAGGCGCCCGAGAGAAGAAAGCTGGGCGCGTGGGAGGATGAATTGACGGGACTGATGTCGCTTTCCTCCTGATGAATACAATAGCGGCGAAGGTTGGAAATTGGTTTGGCAGGGCGTAAAATTTTTTTGATCTGGACAATAATTTGATACGGGGCGCATCCTATCCCTAAATGGGCAGGAGAAACGGATGACCAACCCGGCCGACGTGCAGAGCGAAGAGACACAAAAGACCCAGGCAGATCCTGAGACCGCCGAACGGTTTATAGCCGAAAAGCGGATTGGGGAGCGCATCCGGCGGCTCCGCTTGAAGAAGTCGATGGGGCTGGTGGAATTAGGCAAGCACACGGGGCTTTCGGCGAGTTTTCTCTCCCAACTCGAAACCGGTCGCGTGGTTCCGACTCTGCGCAACCTGGCGCGAATTGCGATGGTGTTCTCAAAGGACTTGTCCTATTTTTTTGAGACAGAACCCACGGCAATATTCCGGATTCACAAGCAAAAGGATAGAGTAAGGCTGCCGCAGACTGGAGTAGAGCCGCCGACCTACTTCTTCGAGAGCCTCGGCTACATGGTTCCCGACCGGCACATGGACCCTTACTTTGCCGAGTTCATCCCTATGGCGAGGACGGCAGATCCCAAGGCGCACATGCATCCAGGGTACGAGTTTCTTTACGTTCTGGATGGAGAGTTGGAGCTTCGCCACGGAGACCAGGAGTGCACACTCGAAACGGGCGACTCAGTCTACTTCGACTCCGGGACGCCGCACTCCTACCAGTGCGCGGGCAAGAAGGCAGCCAAGGTCATTATTGTGACCATGCACCAGGCACCGTCGGCGATTCCTCTGCGGGCGGTGGGTGGAGGCGCAATGCGGCCCCTGGGAGGCGAAGCGAGGACCGGCGGGGGCAGCGAGAAGACGGCCAGCGTACTCTAGCGGAAGTCTGCCTTCCTCCTACTCGGTTGAGCCATTGTCGTTGGCGGGGAGCATCTGATAACTCACATACGCCAGGCTCTTCGAGTCCGGCGACCAATTGGCCACGTTCATGGAGCCGTCGCCACCGACCAGCTTGACGAGCGTGCGAATCTTCTCGTCTTCTGTCGACAAGATCCGCAAGGCGATGTCCTTGTTGGCGGCGTGCGTGGTAACGCTGGGGTCGTAAGAGATGAAGACGATCGACTTTCCGTCGGGCGAAGGGTGAGGCGTCCAGTTCTTGAAATCGTCAAAGGTGACCTGTTCTGGCTGGCTGCCGTCGGGAAGCATGCGGCCAATCTGCATTCCACCCCAGCGATCGGTGTTGAAGTAGATGTACTTACCATCGGGGGAGTAATCCGGATCGTCGCTGAGGCCGGTGCCGGTGGTGAGAGCTGTCTCCGGTCCGCCGTCTACCGAAATGGCATAGATGTTGCCGGAGCCGTGACCGCCACGCGTGAAGAGGATGGTCTTGCCGTCGGGCGACCAGCTGTGAAACCAGCCGGTGTTCTGGGTGAGGAGACGAGGCTTACCGCCGGTCGCGGGGACGATGTAGACGCGGCGATCGGGCTGATCGGCGGCGGAACAAGTGAGGGCAAACCACTTGCCGTCGGGCGAGAAGCCGTGACTGCCTGAACAACTGGACAAGTCCCGAACGTCGAGCAGTTGCGGAGTTCCACCGACGACAGGAATTGTGTAAATACGGCCATCCCGCGTGAAAGCCAGCGACTTCCCGTCGCGTGACCAGTTTGGCGCCATGAAATGGCCCGGCTCTGACAGCAAAACCGTGTCGAGGCTATGGTTTTCGGCGATTTCGATCGTATGGAGAGTGCTGTAGAGGGTGAGTTGCGCGGGTGTAGCGGGCGGAGTGAGTTGCTTCAGCTCAACGTTGGAGAAAGTCGCCTTCTCAGGCACTGTGGGATTGTGCGCGGAGAGCCCGATGCCGACATAAAACGGCCCGTCGAGATGGACCTTGGTGGAGGCGCCGGCCTGGTGAAGCGGCTCGCCGTGATTGGAAAGGAACATGGTGAAGGTGTCGCCGCGCTTTTCAAGGCGGACGCGCCGGGGCGGATCGATGCCGAGCCCGGTGCTCTCGGTGAGTGCGCCTTTGCTGCGGCGGTATTGCAGGGCGGTCATGCCTGAGCCGTGCTGCGCCACGTCCACATAAGCGCCGTCGGCATCCAGGGTCTGGCGAACCATCAGAACCGCTTTTCGATTCGGATGGTGCTCGCCTGTCTTCTCCGGAAAGTCGATGTCCGCGGTGAGCGAAAAATCGCCTGAAAGTCTCGTCCAGGCAAAATGGAAGCCGTCATTCGTCGACCAAAGGTTCCAACCCGCCGAAGTGACGGTGTATGTACCGGCATTCGGCGAATAAATGACGGTGCCCGCCGGTACAACCTTGCCCAAATCGGACTGCCCTTCAAAGACGCCCACACCCCCAGATTGCGCTTGGAGGGACCGGGAATGGACGCAAAGGGCGAGGAGGAGAAGGGCACTAAGACGGTTGGTTAGCCGGAATGACATTCGAATGGCCTCTGGTGGAATCATTGCGAGGAATCGCGACGTGGCGTTCTTACTTTCGCTCGGCGAGCAAACTATAAGTTTGAACCGCTGGAATGTCAAACCTGGTTGAAATGATTCCGATGCGCGCACGGCCACGACTTAATAAATCCAGCGCCGGCGAGGGCAGGATAATGAAATACGGTGCGCGCAATCCGATCACTCGCCCGGACGCAGCGTGATGATCGTGATCTCAGGCGGACAATTCAGGCGAAACGGCATTCCGATAGTGCCGATTCCGCGATTGACGTAGAGCTGCAGCCGGCCAAGCTGGAACCACCCCTCGATATACTTTCTCCCCAGCGGCGGCAAGCGCATGGCGGGTATGAAAGGGAAGCGAATCTGGCCTCCGTGCGTGTGGCCGCTCAGCATCAGGTCTACCGACTGGCCTGCAGGACGCCTGAGAAGACGGTCTGCATAGTCCGGAGCATGGCACAACAACACGACGGGCTCATTGGGTACATTGCGAATCGACGCGGGGATGGCCAATTCAGGGTTGGGATGCCCCTCAAGCGGATCATCCATGCCTGCCAGCCAGATTCTGCCGCCGTCGCGCTCGATCGAAGTGTATGCGTTCCTAAGTACAGACACTCCGTTATCCCCAAGCGCCGTAGCTACCTCTGTTGCCCCAACGCCGAAGTCATGGTTGCCGAGCACGGCATAGATCGCCTTGCATTCAAGTTCCGTGAGGATGTTGGCGCATTGCCAGGCAGCTCCGCGGGCGAATCTTAAGGTTCCAAGCGCACTCGTAAGCTTCGAGGGCAACTCGGCGGTGACAAAATCTCCGGTGAGAACCACGGCGTCGGGCTTGATGCTGTTGATGCGCTCGATCACATGGCGCAGGAAGAACGGCTCAGTGAAATCGTCTAGATGAATGTCACTGATCTGAGCGATGCGCATTCCATCAAAAACGGCAGGAAGTCCGCGCAGAAAGAAGTCGCGCTCGGTCACCTCGACCCAGTGACGCTCGATCTCGCCCGAGTAAAGGGCCAGCCCTGCGGCGCCATACAAGCCCGCTTTGAGGATGTGGCGTCGGCTGATTGGACGAGTGGAAGGCGGGAGAGGCAAGCGCATACTTTATCGTACCCATTCTAACTGCACAGCGAGCGGCCCGCAGCTCTACGCAGCCTGCAAAGCTTAGAATTACGCATTCGCTTGCAAACGCTGGGAGGGGCGAGCGCGCCACAAGTTTGAATGGACTTACTGGGAAATGGCTGCATCGTCGCCATACGTCGGATAGGGCGCCGGCTCTATGCTGGTCGGCATACTGGCCAGCGTCGCCAGGTCGGCCAGCACCTGTGCCCATGCGGATGGATCGTTCTTGGTCGTGATTGGCGATGCCGGGTTGGCATAGTAAGCCTGAATATCTTGCTTGATGCCGGGCGGGATGGCCTGAGCGGGCGACCGCGTGAGACGGTGGAGCAGATCGGCGTATGTAGAGTCGGTGAGCGAATAACCTCCGGGTTTCACCATGTACCCAGTGTCGAGATCGCGATTTGGAAGTGGGTGGCGCGGATCCCGCAACGGGCGCTCAATGGAGTTGTCGGCGGAATCGACAGGTCGCGATTGTGAATGCGCGCCCCGGGAAATTGCATTCGCGGTCGTCGTTCGCCGACTGGCTAGCGGCGTGAAGCTGGCCAGTCTTTGGCGAAGAGCGGCGGTGGAAAGCAAAACGCTGTGCAGGTAATCGGCTTCAGTCTTCTCGGTGGGGCCTTTAACTGCGACCAGTTTAAGTGGACCGACCTTGGGGACGATGAAGATGATGCCCGCTAAGATATATGTTCCGATTCCCGCTTTTCGCCGGTAGGCCTGCCAGTTGTTTTCCGCAGCTATTGCAGCCACGTCGTTGTCCATTTCGATGCGCTCGGGGCTGCCTACCTCGGCGGGTTCGTGGCCGCGATGGAGGAGTGTGACGGCATAGGCGATGCGAGGGATGAAGGTATGAACGGCAAAGCGGTAGCCGCGGACATTGAAGCGGCGCTTGCGCAGGCCGGTGAAGTCTTCTGTGATGCCGTAAGTCTGGTAGTACGCGAGCGCAAGCTGGCGCACGGACACCTGGAGCCCGATGTGGCGAAGAAAGCTGAGCGGAGCTACGCGGTGATGCGCGATCTCATCGATGTCGAAGCCAAACTCGGTTTGCACATGCTGGCGCCGGCCTTCGGCGTAGTTCACCACGGGGCCGTACTTTGCTCCCAGCTTTGGGAACTCGATGGGGACAGCAATGTTGGTGGCGCCTGGGTGGCCGATGGTGTCGCCGATGTAGTGGGAGAGAGCGCCGACGGCGAAGGCAAGCTCATCGGCGTTGGTCGCATTGCGGAAGAGGTTGACGACAAAGTCGCCGGTGCGGACGTAATGGGTCAGGTTGGAATAAGTCATGTCGCCGAAGGGGTAGTAGCCGATGTCCTGAATAACGCAACCGCCGTAGGCGTAGGCCCGGGCTTCTTCGAGCTGGGCAGGGGTCAGGCCGGGGTAGCGGCTTAGCAAAAGGGGAACAATGGAGTCCCGCCAGGTGAAGTCGATGATTTGCTCGTGAGTCAGCAGGGAATATGCGTCCGCACGCCGTTGCCAGGGCAGCGCGAGCAGCAGTAGGAGCGCGAGAATTGTCCGGATCTGAGGGAACCTCATCTTCTGCATGTTAGTGGAGGCTTCTCGCAATTTATGAGCGCAATTGCTCGCTTTGCGTAGACCTTAATCCTCGACGGTGGCGAAGTAATCGGCAACCTGTCGCCAGTTATCGACTCGGATGAAGCCAGTCACGGTGAGGTTGTGCGGCGCGGTGAAGAGAAGGCCGCGGCCTTCGAAGTGAAGGATATTGCGCGGTTGGTCGTCGATGAGGAAATCGGCGCGAAGAATGGATTTGTTGCCGCAGAAGACGTAGTGCGTCGGCGGGATAAAAGGAAAATGGCGCTGAAGCCAGCGGTACTTGGGGCCGAGGGAGTTGGGGACGGTCATGGCCTGCGTGGCAATGAAGATCTCAAAGCGGGCGGAGAGTTCCTTGAGGACCTCCTGTGCGCCGGGCATCAGGTCGAGGTCTTCAAAGAAGTCCTCGGCGTCCAGGAAGGCGCGGAGCTGCTGCTGGCGGTCGAGGGGCGTGACCTCCCATAAGCCTTTGCCGACCAGATCCTGGGGAGTGACCTCTTCGTCGAAAGTCTGGTTGTAACGGCGCAGGTGCTCGGCGAGGGTGTCTGCCATGACCTCGTCCATATCGACACAGATGCGCTGCACAGAGGGCTCCCGAGAGGCAGTGGTTAGGGCCGGGAATTGCCGGCCCACTCAAGAAAAGAGTAGCAGGATGGAGAGAGTGGAGTCGTGGAATTCCGGGCACACTGCCGCTTCCCGGTGGAGACTGCTGTGTGGTTGTGTATGGTCTCAGATTAACTATTGCACCTTGCCTGCGGCATTCTCGAGAAGAACGTTCGAGACGACTGCCGTATCGGAGGTGGCGGGCAGATGGGAACAAAAGCCGATGCCCACATAGAACGGCTCGTCGAAGTGCAGCGTCATTGGAGGGCCAAACTGATGCATCGGCTCGCCTTGCAGGCTGACGAAGATGGCGAAAGAGTCGCCATGCTTTTCGATTCCGACGCGTTTGGCGTGGACGCCATTGAGCAAACCGGCGAAACGATATTCCAGATCCTTCATAAGGGCGTTTTTGTCGCTGCGGAAGGCCAGATGGATCAAGCCCGCGCCGTGCTCGCCGACCATTGCTTCTTTCGAGTCGTCGTCCAGATTCTGGCGAATGACGAGAACCACTTTGCGGTCGCCGAAACCGTTGGCGTTGGGAAATGAGATGTCGGCCGCGAGTGAAATATCGCCGGACATTCTTTTCCAGAGATAGCGGAACTCGTCGCGGTTGTACCAGATGTTATAGCCCGCGGAGTTGATGGTGTACTGGCCGTTGGCTGCGTCGTAAGTGGCGCTGCCAGGCTCCAGTGCGCCGCCAATATCCGATTGGCCGTCAAATATGCCAATGGAGGTATCGAAGGTGCGGCTCGGGCGGTGAAAGTCTGCGGGAGGAGGTACCTGGACGTGAGTCGGTGAGCCAGGCTGGGCCCACGCTGGCACTTCAGGGGTCGAAGCTGCCGGCGCTTGCGCAGGCAACAAATACGCTCCAAAACACATCGCGACTACAAACAGCAACCCCTCGCGCACGTATTTGACTGGAAGCGAATCAAAGCGGATTTCCATAGTAGAAAACTCCAACAGGAATTGCCGGGCCTTTTGAAGAGCGCCAGCTCGCAGACGGACCCGTCTAGGCTCCCTCGGAGCGGGATTTGCGGGGGGCGCGGCCGGCGCCCGGGATTGGCTCGGGTTGCGGATCTTTGGGCGCGGGAGCCATCGCAGGGTCCCAGTAAAGGATTCGATTGCAACTGTCGCAGGTGAGCAGCTCGCCCTCGCGCAGCTGATTCCACATCTGGGGACGGACGCCCATGCGGCAGCCCATACACTGCTGATTGTCTACGCGGGCCAGACCGGTGCCGCGGGAGGCGCAGAGACGGTCGAAACGGGTGAGCCACTCAGGTTCGATGAGCGGGCGGAGGGCCTCGCGCTCGGCGTTGAGGGAGCCAAGCTGGGCGGCAAACTCCTGCTGGCTAAGAGCGATGCGGGCGCGGGTTCTATCGTGTGCGGAAGACAGAATTTCGACCTGAGTGCGCGCCTCGGCGAGGGCGGTTTCGAGGGCTTCAGTGCGTTCGAGGCTGGTAAACTCCTCGTTTTCGAGGCGGTCGCCTTCGCCGGACTCAAAATGAATCTCATGCTCGATGGCCTCAGCCTGGGCGGGAGTCTTCACGGAGTCAAGCTGGGTGCGGAACCGGGCGGCTTTCTGGCGGTGCTCCGCAATTTCGCGCTCAAGGCGGGTGCGGAGCGACTCCTCACGGCTGAGTGCGCCGGAGGCTTCAGCAGCCTTCTGTTGGGCGGCTGTGAGGGCGGCGCCAGCCTCAGCGAGCTCGGCAGGCAGGGCGCGTGTCTCCTGAGTGATTCGAGCCCGCTCCAATTCGATGGCTTGCAATTTTACGAGGTTTTCGATCAGCGCTTGCATCAGTGCCTAGAAGGATACGTCATTGGACTTGTTCAAAGAAAACGGAAGGGACCAATGCTGCGACAATTGGAAGCAAGCGGAGGGCGGAGAGTTGGCTACTGGACGGGCAGGATTCTGGCGCAGGCACCGGTGGCTGATGTGGGTCTGCAGCGGGTTGCTGGCGGCGTTTGCAGCGTTAACCGGCGCCTTGCTGGTGTTGGCGCATCGAGCCGAGCCGTTGCTGCGCGCACGCATCCTTGAGGGACTGGAGAATCACTTTCATGCGCGGGTGGAGCTGGACAGCTTTCATCTGACGCTGAGGGGTGGGTTATGGGCTGAAGGGAAAGGGCTGCGCATCTGGCCGCCTGTCGAGATTGAGAGCGTGAATGTGTGGGGTGTGTCTGCTCCAGCTTCAGAAGTCCCGCTGATTCGGCTGGCCGAGTTTAGATTTCATGCGCCACTGCGTTACGAGCCAGGACAGCCGATTCGTTTATCGGCGGTGCAACTGAAGGGGCTGGAGATAGATGTGCCGCCACGATCGCGCTTTGAACGCGGCGCGGAGGGGGCCAAGGCCACTGCGGGACAAAATGCGAACAAGGCAAACATTTACACGGGGCTTCTGCACTTCCAGGTAGAGAGCCTGGAATGTCAAGGCGCGCACCTGACGATTGAGACCAGCAAGCCCGGGAAACTGCCGCTGGAGTTTGCGATTGCACATTTGAAGCTGACGGGGATTGGCGCTGGTGGGGCGATGGGCTTTGAGGCGGAGCTGACTAATCCGCGGCCGGTGGGGACGATTCATACCAAGGGCAGCTTTGGCCCGTGGGTGGTGAAGGATCCCGGCGAGAGCCCCGTTACGGGCGAGTACCGGTTTGATCATGCGGATCTGAGCGGATTCAAAGGGATCGCGGGGATTCTGAGTTCGACCGGACACTTCCAGGGCGTGCTGCGGCAGCTGGTTGTGGATGGGGTTACGGATACTCCGGACTTCCGGCTGACCCACTTCGGCACGCCGATGCCGCTGCACACGAAGTTTCACGCCAAGGTGGACGGAATCAATGGGGACACATGGCTGGAGCCGGTGGAGGCGACGCTGGGGCACTCCCACTTTTTGACGCAGGGACAGATTGTGCGGGTGGCTCCCGTAGCTGACGGGAAGGATAAGCCGCGGCCCGGCGGGCATGACATTTCACTTACGGTGAACGTGGACCGGGGCCGGATTGAGGATTTTCTGCGCTTAGCGAGCCACTCGGGAACACCGCTAATGACCGGGGCCCTGATCATGAAGGCTGAACTCAAGATTCCGCCGGGGCCCGTTCCCGTACACGAACGGCTAAAGCTCGCGGGTACGTTTGCCTTGGACGATGTGCATTTTGCGAGCGAGAAGATTCAGAGCCGGATCGGGGAACTGAGCGCGCGCGGACTCGGGCGGCCGAAGGATGCGAAGACCGGCGGCGATGCCGATGTCCGGTCGACGATGGAAGGGAATTTCCAGATGGCCGGCGGCGTGGTACGTCTGCCAGCGCTCAAGTACACGGTGCCGGGGGCGGTGATTGACCTGAAAGGAAGCTATGGCGAGGATGGTGGCACACTGGACTTTGCCGGCACCGCAAAGATGCAAGCCACGGTCTCGGCCATGGTGGGCGGGTGGAAGGGACTGCTGCTGAAGCCCGTCGACCGCTACTTTCAGAAGAACGGAGCGGGGACGGAGGTTCCGATTCACATCAACGGGACGCGCGAGAATCCGAAGTTCGGGATCGATCTTGGCCGGATGAAGGGTACCTCGGCGCAGCGACCGGGAGAGCCTCAATGAGATTTGGGCTTCCGTGGAGCGCCACCCTGGTGTTGTGACTGTGAAGTCTGCGGCATTGCCAGAAGATGGATGCCGTGTCATAAGTGATTTAAATGAAAGATCTTCGGCTCCGCAGAAGATTCGCATTACTCAGGATGACCCCTTCTTGGTGAGGGTGGAGCACCCATTGGTTCATTGAAAGGGTGCTCCCACGTGATAGCTTTGCTTGAGTTGCGAAGTAGCAAGGCTCAAGAGTGGTAAAAACGACGACATGGAGATCGCAATGCACACAGCGAATCCTGGTGTACTGAAGCTTGAAAACTGCGCCCTGGCCCTGATATTGGGGACCGTGGCGCTGGCGGCAGGAGGTCAAACCGCGGCTGTGAAACCCGCTCCCAGCATCACAACCCAATCGGCGGAACGAGACTGGTGGAAGAATGCCGTCATCTACGAGATTTACCCACGCAGCTTTCAAGACTCGAACGGGGACGGCATTGGCGACCTGAATGGGATCACCGGGCGGCTGGATTATCTGAAAGAGCTGGGGGTGGATGCGATCTGGCTGACGCCGGTGTATCCGTCGCCGCAGGTGGACTTCGGATACGACATCTCCGACTACAGGAGTATCGATCCGCAATACGGCACGCTGGCGGACTTTGATCGTCTGGTCGCGGAGGCGGGCAAGCGGCACATCCGAGTGCTGATGGACATGGTGATGAACCACACCTCCGACCAGCACGAATGGTTTCTTCAGTCCCGGTCCTCGAAGGATAACCCCTATCGGGACTGGTATGTGTGGCGCGGCGGAAAAGGGCAGACGGCAGCCGACAAAGGCCAGCCGCCGAACAACTGGCAGTCGCTGTTTGGGCATTCGGCCTGGCAATGGGACGAAAAGACGCGGCAGTACTACTATCACAAATTTTATATTCAGCAGCCGGACCTGAATTGGTACAACCCGAAAGTGCAACAGGCCTTCGAGGACATCGTGAGCTTCTGGCTGAAGCGCGGGGTGGGCGGATTCCGGTTCGACGCCATCACGACGCTCTTCGAGGACCCGAGCCTGGCCGATGAAGGCGTGGTGAAGGACAAGGACGGGAACGCGATCGTCAACGCATACGGCGACCCGCAACTGGACGGTTCGAAAACCGACAACCTGCCGGGTCTGCACCCGGTGTTGCAGGAAATACGTGCCACCACCGACAAATTCAACACCAATGCGTTTCCTGGCACGCGCGTGTTGATCGGTGAAACCTATCTGCCCAATGTCGAAGAGCTGGCCAAAATGTACGGTCCGCCGGGCAAGCCGGAGTTTCACCTGCCGATGGATACGCAGGTGGCGTTCATCGACAAGCTGGATGTGGCAACGTTCCGCTCCAAGCTGATCGATGCGGAGACTCACCTGAGCGCGCACGTTCCGCTGCTGCTGTTTGACAACCACGACAACCCGCGGCTGGACATGCGCTACGGCAACGGGGTCCACGACAAGGATATTCAAAGGGTGCTGGCGACAATTCTGTTTGCGAGCCGGGGCGCGGCGCTGTTCTATTATGGCGACGAGATCGGAATGAAGACCACACCGCCGGAGCGCAAACAGGACGTGAAGGACCCGATCGGGGTTACCGGCTGGCCGAAAGAAAAGGGGCGCGACGGCGAGCGGACACCGATGCAGTGGGATGCGGGCGCGAATGCGGGATTTACCAACGGATCGCCGTGGCTGCCGGTGCCCCCGAGGGCAGCGGCGATCAACGTCGCAGCGCAGAAAAGCGATCCGGTTTCGCTGTTCGCGTGGTACCAGAGCCTGATCCGCTTGAAGAAGACGGTTCCGGCCTTTGAGAGCGGCGCCAACATTATGCTGGACACGGAAAACAATAAGGTATTCAGCTGGATGCGGCAGGCGCCCGGAGCGCCCCAGGTGGTGGTGAGCGTCAACTTCACGGCTGAGCCGCAGACGGTGAATCTGGCCAGTGGGGGCGCGGGCATTCGACCATACCATGTCAAGACGCTGCTGAAATCACCGGGGGCGGCCGATCCGGAGTCGCTGGGAGCCATCGAACTGGGCCCCTTCGGGGTGTACATCGGGGAGGTGCAGTAGCAGCGCAGGGCGAGCACAGAACCGGACCGAGAAGACACAACAATACAATGCGCTTAGAAGGCATAAGCGCCCGGATTCGTTTTCATGTCCCTGTAACACCGGTTCGGGCAGCGCACTATGCCCCAGCGCTTACGGGGGAGTATGCGACGGTCCTGGTCAGTCTCGCGGAGCTTATCCTAGGAAGCCATTTTGAGCAGTTCCTGTTCGGCGCGCAGCCAGTCCTGCTCTGCGTATCCGTCCTGGTGACCGCGCTGCTCCCAATAGGCCCGGGCGAGCTTCTCGATTTCCTCGCGCGGCGGCATTGCCGGTCTTGCGGGTTGAGCCACTTTCTCATGCTTCGCAGTGGTCTTGCGGGGCTTCGCGGAAGCTTTCGCTTTCTTGACTGTCTCTGCCATAGAAAATCTCCTCCGTTGGGTTCGCGACCAAATCGCGGGGCTTCCCTTTCAGGATACAAAAAGTTGGGCCTCCGTGCGGCGCATAATTCGCCGTGGGGGACCCATTTTTTCAACAGGCGGGACACAGGCACAGCATTAATCGTGTTTTAACAATAACTTGCAAGCTGTGGCGTTCCTGGTTCCGTACATCCTTGCCCAATCGCGTCTCAGCGTGTTTGACTGGTTGGCGAAAGTGAGTGGCGCGTATGGGATACATTCTTGCGCTGGACCAGGGAACAACCAGTTCCCGCGCGATTCTTTTCGACGAGGCCGGGACGATCTCCGCCGCCGCGCAGCACGAGTTCGAGCAGTTCTACCCGCAGGCGGGATGGGTGGAACACGATCCTACCGAGATTTTGACCAGCCAGCTCTCCTGTGCCGTGGAGGCGCTGGGCAAGATTGGCGCGCGCCCCAGGGATGTGGCGGCGATCGGGATTACCAACCAGCGCGAGACGGTGATTGTGTGGGAGCGGGCGACGGGCAAGGCGATTCACCCGGCCATCGTGTGGCAGGACCGCCGTACTGCTGCGGTCTGCGGTGAACTTGAAGCAAGCGGTGCCGGGGAGACGGTTTCGTCGAAGACCGGGCTGGTGCTGGACCCGTATTTCTCGGCGACCAAGGTGGCGTGGATTCTGGACCACGTGGAGGGAGCGCGGGCGCGCGCAGAGCGGGGCGAACTGGCGTTTGGGACCGTGGATAGCTGGCTGATCTGGCACTTCACCAGCGGGCACAAGCACGTGACGGACGTGACCAACGCCTCGCGAACGCTGCTCTACAACATTGTGAAAGGCGAGTGGGATGAAGAGCTGCTGCGCATCTTCAATGTACCGGCGAGCCTGTTGCCGGAGGTGGCGTGGTCGAGCGAAAAGGTGGGCGAAGTGACAACCACACTCGGACTGGGCGGCGTGGCGATTGCCGGCATTGCCGGAGATCAGCAGGCGGCGCTGTTCGGGCAGTTGTGCTGGAGCGCGGGCGAGGCGAAGAACACATATGGGACAGGGTGTTTCCTGCTGCAGAACGTGGGCACGGAGTTTGTGCGCTCACGGCATCGGCTGATTACGACGCTGGCGGCGAGCGCGGGGCGGCGGCGGGAATATGCGCTGGAGGGAAGCATCTTTATTGGCGGCGCGGTTGTGCAGTGGCTGCGCGATAACCTGAAGCTGATTGATTCATCGAGTGAGGTAGAGGCGCTGGCGGCGTCTGTGCCGGATACGGGCGGCGTGGTGTTTGTGCCGGCGTTTGTGGGGCTGGGCGCGCCCCACTGGGATGCGCACGCGGCCGGAATGCTGATCGGATTGCGGTGCGATACGAAGCCGGGACACATTGCACGTGCGGCGCTGGAGGCGATTGCCTTCCAGGTGGCCGACGTGCTGGAGGCAGTGCATAGCGAAACGGAAACGCCGCTGGCCGCGCTACGCGTGGATGGCGGCGCTTCGGTTAACGACTTGTTGATGCAGTTCCAGGCCGATGTGCTGGGCGTGCCAGTGGTGCGGCCGCAGGTGACCGAAACAACTGCTCTCGGTGCGGCTTACCTTGCCGGGCTTGCGACGGGGTTTTGGGCGGGACCGGAGCAGTTGCGGGCTGAGCGGCAGGGCGACAAGCGGTTCGAGCCGAAGATGAGCGCGGGCGAAAGGGCGGCGCGGCGCGGCCAGTGGCAAAAGGCAGTCGAGCGCGCAAAGGCATGGAGCGTGTGAGAACACTTGAGATCCATTGAGATTCTGAAAAGGTGTTGAATCTCGCGGCGGCGGAATTTCATCTCGAACTATTGAAGCGAAGGATGATGCACACGGAGGCCATGATGAATGCAACAGTTTGCAGTCATGTTGCGGAACACTTGAAAAAGGTAAAGCCGCAATCGAAGGGATGCGAAGAATGCCTGAAAATAGGCGATAGGTGGCTGCATCTGCGCATGTGCCTGGAATGCGGGCACGTGGGCTGCTGCGACTCGTCGAAGAACCGGCACGCGCGGGCGCATTTCCACGAGACGAAGCATCCGCTGATCCAATCCGCCGAGCGCGGGGAGGACTGGAAGTGGTGCTATATCGATGAGGTGTATTTGTAGATCGCTATGCTAACTCCACTTCGATCTTCTTCGCTCCCGCGTCTATCTTCACAATCTTGAAGCTGCGGATTTGGCCTTCGGCCAGGGGCTCGGGCTTGGATTCGGCGATGGGGGCGTTGCCTTGCCAGCGGGCTTTGAGCATTGACGACAGATTGGATAGGTCGGGCTTGGGGGCGGCCGCCAATTCGATTTGTACTTCCGGGGCGACGGATGGGTTGGCGGTGGCGAAGGTGGTGCGGCAGGTGGCGCGGATGCCGTCGCCCAATTCGACATGGGTGAGGGTTGGGGACTGCTCCAATACGCGGCCGGAGACCTCGTCCCCAACTTTGTGTTCGGCGATGTACTCGTCGATATCGGTGGGGATGAGCTGCTTCATGCTGAGCTTGATCTGGCGTTTTTCCGGATCGATGGCCAGAACTTGCGCTTTGACGATTTGCCCCGCGCGGAGGACATCGCTGGGGTGGTTGAGACGGCGGTCCGCGACGATTTCGCTGATGTGGACCAGGCCTTCGACGCCATCGGCGATCTGAACGAAGGCTCCGAAGTTCATCAGCTTGGTGACCGGACCCTCGACCTGCGAGCCGGCAGGGAAATTCCGCTGCGCGTCGAGCCAGGGGTCGGCGAGAGTTTGCTTGAGGCCGAGAGCGATGCGTCGCTCTTCCGGCTTAACGGAGAGAATGACGGCGTCGACGCGGTCTCCCTGCTTGAGGACGTCGCTGGGGTGGCGAATCTTTTTGCCCCAGGACATTTCCGAAATATGAATGAGGCCCTCGATGCCGGGCTCAATCTCGACAAATGCGCCGAAGTCCATGAGCCTCGTCACAGTGCCGGCGACGCGCTGGCCTGCCTTGAGGCGGTCGGGCGCGGTCACCCAGGGCTCGGCCTGCAACTGCTTGAGACCAAGCGATATCTTCTTGGTCTCCGGATCGATTTTGAGGATGCGGACCTGAAGTTCCTGGCCGACCGTTAGCACGTCTTCAGGCTTGTTGACGCGGCTATGCGAAATATCGCTGATGTGAAGCAGACCGTCGACTCCGCCGAGATCGATGAAGGCTCCGTAGGGCATCAGGGTGCGGACGGTGCCGGGAAGCGTGTCGCCCTCCTTCATGGATGCGTGGCGCGTGGCGCTTTCGGCACGGGTTTGCTCTTCGAGGACCACGCGGCGATCGACGACTACGTTTTCGTCGGTAACGTCGAGCTTGGTGATGCGGCAGTTGATCTGGGTGCCGACCAGCTTTTCGACCTCCGCTGCGTCGCGGGCGCCGCTGCGGCTGGCGGGCATAAAGGCGCGGACACCGATGTCCACCGAGAGGCCGCCCTTGATGACTTCAGTAACGGTGCCGACGACGGCGAGCTTTTCGGTGAAGGCAGCTTCGAGAGCCGTCCAGTCGCGGGGCTGCGCGACCTTGAAGCGCGAGAGCTCGTAATAGTGCTCCTCGTTGCGTCCGGTTACGGAGACAGGGAACGAGTCGCCGGGTTTGACGCCCTCGGCGTTGTTTTCGAAAGCGGCGCGGGGCAGAACGCCCTCGGTTTTGTAGCCAATGTCGAGAAAGACCTGCTCGGCGGAGAGCGAGATGACGGTGCCCTGCAATTGCTTTGCGCCAGGTTCGGACTTATGGGTGTGGCTGCGCTCAAAGTCGCGAAGCAAGTCGGCGAAGGACTCAGCCGGTTCTTCTTCGACAGGCTCGGAGGCCTGGGGCTCGGGAGCGGGAGCCGTCTCGGCGATAGCTTGTGGAGCGGGTTCAACAACGGCTTCAACGATCGGCTCTGGAACGGGAGCGGGCGCGATTTCCTGGGTGGGCAGAGATTCGGAGATGTTTTCTTCAGTCATAGCGGGTTATTGTCCATTCTCACATGATTGGGTGGGAAATGTGCGAGTAGACACAAAGCGTGCGGCGGATGGAGAATGGTCGGCACGAGAGGGAAGGGATGAAAGTATTGCCTGAAATGACGAGGCGGGATTTTGTGCGTCTGGGCGTCTACTGCGAAAAGCCGATGTCGCACAGCCTGGAAGGCGGGTTCGCGATGGTCGAGGCGGAAAGCTTTACGCTGCCGCGGGGCTATGACGATACGGCTGTCCATATCGCCAACTTCTTCAACGCCGTGGTGACGCGGAAGCACGTGGTGGAGGACGAGGTCTTCGACAACAGCGCGGCCGTCGGCTGCCACCTGGCCAATCACTCGTATTTTCATCGCACTCCAGCCACGTGGGATGCGGCGAAAAAGACAATCAAGGTTTAAGCTTTGGAATTCAGGGAGAATCCGCAAATGAGCGATACTTCGCGTAGGACATTTTTGAAAGCAACGGGCGCAGTAGCTGCCGTTGCCTGTGCCGACCGGCTGGATGCCAAGCCGCTTGGCAAACCTTTGGGGCTGCAACTCTATTCTGTGCGTGCCTTGCTGGCGAAGGACTTTGACGGAACACTTGTCAAGGTTCGCGCGGATGGCTACACCGTGGTGGAGGCGGCAGGCTACTTTGACCGCACGGCGGCCGATTTTCGCAAGGCGATGGACGCGGCCGGCATGCGCTGCGTGAGCACGCACCATACGCTGAGCGTGCTGGAGACCGAGCTCGACAAGTGGATCGAATACGGGCACACGCTGGGCCTGGAATACATTGTCTGCTCGTCGTCGGGCGGGATGCACCGCGACCCGGCAGCCAAGGGCGCACCCACGCTCGACGACTGGCGCTGGATTGCCGGCGAATTCAACCGCATCGGCGAAAAGGTGAAGGCTGCCGGCATGACCTTTGGCGTTCACAACCACACGCCGGAGCTTGCCACGATCGACGGTGTGCCGGTGTATGACGAGTTGCTGCGGCTCACCGATCCTAAACTCGTGGTCTTTGAGATGGATGCCGGCTGGGTGTACGCCTCCGGGCACAACCCGGTGGACTATTTGACCAAAACGCCCGAGCGCTTCCCGCTGATGCACGTCAAGGACATGATCCGTCAGCCGGACGGCAAAGAGCTGATGACCGTACTGGGCAAGGGTAGCATCGATTACGGCCCCGTGATGCGCGCCGCCACCGGGCTCAAGTACTACTTTGTGGAGCAGGAAGCGTTTGAGATGGAGCCGATTGAGGAACTCAAGCTGAACGCCGAGTACATGCACAATCTGAGCGTGTAGGCCAATATCCGAACTGTCAGACGGCGCGGCCTTTCGAGTAGGCTGGAAGCATGAGTGTCTTTGACGAGAAGCGGGTGGAGCTGGAGCGGTACGAGTTCATGATGGGTCTGGAGCGGGGCAGGTTGGCCGTGGCGCTGGACCTGCTGACCGACGCGCTGATTCTGGTGGGCCAGCACGGGGTCTATTGCGCCTCCAGCCGCAACCCCTCCAAACCGGCGCTGGATTTGCAGGCTGTGCTGGGCGGCATGGACGGAGCCAAGCAGCTGATTCAGTCGGTGATGGAGGAGCTGCGTAAAGGCAGGGAACAGGGATCATAAAGGTATGAGGATTGAGGTTTCTGCTAACCTACCCTGGCGACAAGGGCAAAGATGTCGCGAGGGTGGGGCACCCATCGAAGGCAGGGGTACCTGGGTATCCAAAATGCGGTATGCTTAAGGAGCGCGCCCGTAGCTCAGCTGGATAGAGCGAACGCCTCCGGAGCGTTAGGTCGGGAGTTCGAATCTCTCCGGGCGCACCACCTCCGAATTTTCACCTTTCCCTCAACCAAATTCGAGGACCACGATGAGAATCCGCGCCGTGCTGTGCCTTCTTTCTCTCAGCCTGCTTTTTCTCTTCTGTTGCGGTGTAACCGTTGCGGCACAAAGTGCTGCCGCCGCTCCCGCAGACGGAAAAGCGGAGTTGCAGTTCGTTGTGGTTCTCAGCCGCCATGGCGTCCGCTCGCCCATAGGCAACACCGATCTTCTGAACAAATACTCCGCTGCGCCGTGGCCGAAGTGGGATGTTAAGCCGAGTTATCTCACCCCGCGCGGCTACCAGCTGATGAAGCTGTTTGGCGCGTGGGATCGCGTCAAGTTTTCAGACCAGGGGCTATTGGCTCCCTCTGGCTGCGACGATGCCGCGCATGTCACCATCCTTGCCGACTCCGACCAGCGCACACGCGAGACCGGCAAGGCGCTCGCCGAGGGAATGTTTTTCGGCTGCTCTATCGAAGTTCACGCACAGGCTGAAGGCACGGTCGATCCGCTCTTTCGTGTCGTAGGTGGGCTGCATCCAGAGGACTCAGCACTTGCGGCCGCAGCCATTGCCGGTCGCATCGGCGGCGATCCTGGCCAGGTAACCGAGGCATTCCGGCCACAGTTGGCCGCACTTGACCGTGTGCTGGCCGGCTGCGGACATGCGGCGCTTCCTGACGCGAAGCGTACGTCCATCTTCGATGTTCCAGTCGCCATTGGCGGAGGCTCAAACTATGCCTCCGGGTATAGCGGCCCGCTCACCGTGGCCTCAGCCATGGCTGAGAACCTGCTTCTCGAATACGCAACCGGAATGAGCGAGGCGAATACTGGTTGGGGATGCGTGGACGGCGAGACGCTGCGCGCATTGATGCAACTGGACACCGCGGCCTGGGACTACGGCTTTCGTACGCCGGCAGTCGCCCGCATTTACGCGGCGAATCTGCTCGACCGCATCGAGCGCAGCATGGAACAGAACATCATCGGCAAGCCGGTTCCGGGCGCTCTCGGCAAGCCGGATGACCGCCTGCTGATCATCGTGGGGCACGACACAAACATCGTTACGGTTGCCGGCGCTCTGGGCGTCGACTGGATCATCGACGGCCGCGTGGACGACACGCCTCCCGGAGGCGCGCTTCTCTTCGAGATTTGGCGCCCGCGCGACGGAGGCCAGCCGTTTGTGCGCATGGAGTACACCGCACAGACCCTCGAACAGATGCGGCAGGCGCAATCGCTTACCCCTGCCAATCCTCCGGCAATGGCACCGATTTTTGTGCCTGGTTGCAGCCGGGAGGATAAGTCCTGCACGTGGGAGGGATTTACTGGCGCGGTGCATGGAGCCATTAATCCCGCATACGTCAGTGTGCAACCGTAGTGAGGCGAATCTGAAGTTTATCTCGTAAAGCTGGCGAGCGTTTTTGATAACTTCAGCAAGTTTGCGGGTTTGTGTGATGGCGCAAGGCATCATCGACCGTTGATTTTTAGGGCAATGGTGCGCGAACACTCGAATCGAAGTTGCTCTACGGCTTGTGCTCGCTGAAGACTGCGGCTGTGAACGTGAAGATGTCGTTGTACTCTTCTTTCCGACGACTGGGATTTATACCTGCCTTGATGCAGGTTTGCTCCAGAAATGTTTGTCGGTCCCACTTCTGTTCCACCGGAACCTGTGGGAGCAGGAGGCCTTCGTGATCGGCGTTTTTCATCAACAGGCCGTCGCGGCCGACCTCAATCTGGTCGATGTCGGTAACGCGGCGCAGCGCGGCGATCATGGCGGCCACGATGGGTGCGCCGTCGCCACCTATATGCTGATCGCTATCGTCAAGAAAGAACTGAAACTCGACGCCTCGCTCTACACTTGTCTACTGATTCTGTCGGTCTCGATCTTCGAGAAAACCGAGATTTCATGCGCCCTTCAGCCGTATCACCACAGAACAGAGCAACCGGCCTCCGCTAACCAACTGAATCTATTCGACATCTAACCGGACAGCAAAGGGCAGAAGCGCAGGGTCGGGGCTATACAAACAAAGGGCAGCTTTTCGGCGACTGGAATGGCCGCGAGGACCAAGGAAGACAGGGATGGGTTACCGATCACCTGAGCGGCAAGGAATGGATTCAGGCTGGATTGCGCAATCGGAAGGCATCTAAAGATTTCATTTCGGGCGGTACCACCTGGAATGATATCAATTTCCAAGTAGTCAACCGCTTCGGTCGAGACTTGGAAGTCAAGGGTGACTTCACGTATTAACGGTATAAAGCTCTCATCTATTTGCCGGACGAGCACACGGTAACAAGCACGTCCATTCAGCTTACGTGGTTCCCGAACCGGAAGGTAAGCTTTAAGAAGAGAATAGGATTGAGTAAAGCCATGAAAAACGTGGTCAAGGCGACCATTTGAGGAAGATGCCGGTGAACGAGGAGATCCTCGCTTGTGGTGGCGTAGAACTGCTGCAAGTTTGAAGCCATAGGTGATACCTGCGCGAGAAAGCCCCGGCCATGGCCGGGGCTTTCTCGTGGAGGAGGTAATCGAACTACATCGTGGGAACGAGGTTGGGAACCATGTTCCCGCCATTCACCTGCAGCAGTTCCGCGGTCCGAGCGGCCATCTCTGTGTACATCGATGCCGCGTTGGACACGTTCGCGCAGATGCTCTCATTGACCTGGCTGAATGCATACTTTGCAAGAGCCGACAAGACGCAGATTCGGATTTGCATGGCGTCCCTGCGCAGGGTTGCAAGCAGTTCGCGATCGACCGTGTCGCTGTTCCGGGCCGCATAATCTGCCATCTCCAGCATGACGCTGGCATTTTCATACATGGTCCAGAGGCCCTGAGCGCCGCGGACGAGCTGCCACTTCTCTTCGGGCGTCACATTCATGTCGCCGTTCCATACAGATCGATCGCCGAGCCTGCGGGTAGGGCCGTTCAGTCGCAGTCTTGCCACCAGCGAATCCCATGACTGCGCATTCCGACGTCGCAAACCGGCTCTGAAACGGTAAAGACAAATTGCGGCAACTGCAATTGCTGCAACCTGGAGCACATTCAAAATCATTGTTCCTCCTCAGAACGGAAGGTGCGTGTCTCGAGGAAATCCCGGCCCGTTCTTGCTGATCGTGCAATCGTACAATGGATGGAAACGCCTAAAATCCTTGACCTATGCAAGTTAGAGAATTGAACCAGTAGGGTCAATGACACTTTCGTGGCATGGTTTTGGCTGCCTCGAGGAACCCTGGCTCCGTTGCCGCAAAAGCAAGCGATTCTGCAAGTTATTATGAAAGAGAAGCATGATGGAAAAACGGAGAAAGGCAGAAAACCGCAGGGATTGCACTACTCATGATGGCTTCTCCTGTGATCCGAGTTGGCGGCCTGACGGTCGCCCGCTGTGCCGCGGGGCCTCTGCTGGCACTAGGAGTTCTTCATCAATATCTCCCATCACTTGCCCGTTCGCGCAGAGACCCCACGATCACTCCCGCAGGGGCCCGGGAGCTCCTAACGCTGGTTCGATCCTGCCATACGGCTAACGCTTAATTCCGCCAGCGATTTCCGCAATAAGAAATTCCACTCCGGCTTTCAGATCGCCGTTTATCTCTTTGTCCAACATCGAAAAAGGAAGATGCAATGACGAGTATTGACGCGCAGGAACTGTTACAGCAGTTTGCAAGCGACAACTATGCGGGAATCTGTCCCGAGGCATGGAACGCCAGCGAAGACGCGAATCGAGGTCATGTGACTTCCTATGGGGATGACCCCTGGACGGCAAGGGCCTCTGATGCGTTTCGCGAGTTGTTTGAGACCGAATGCGAAGTCTACTTTGTTTTCAATGGCACGGCCGCCAACTCGCTTGCGTTGGCCTCGCTCTGCCAGTCTTACCATGGGGTGATCTGTTGCGACCAGGCGCATGTCGAAACCGACGAGTGCGGCGCGCCAGAGTTTTTCTCTAACGGATCAAAACTGCTGGTAGCTCCCAGCATCGACGGCAAACTGACCCCGGAATCGATTCGGGAACTCGCCACCAAGCGGCAGGATATTCATTACCCCAAACCGCGCGCCGTCACGTTGACTCAATCAACTGAGACAGGCCGCGTCTACTCGCTGACAGAGCTAAGCGCCATCTCGGACGAATGCAAGGCGCATGGACTTTCTCTTCATATGGATGGTGCTCGCTTTGCCAATGCCTGTGCGAGCCTTGGCTGCCGGCCGGCCGAGATGACATGGAAGCGCGGCGTGGATGTCCTGTGCTTCGGCGGGACCAAGAACGGAATGGCGGTCGGAGAAGCGGTACTGTTTTTTGATCGAAAGCTGGCAACGGACTTCGATTACCGGTGCAAGCAGGCCGGACAACTGGCTTCGAAGATGCGCTTCCTTTCCGCTCCGTGGGTGGGAATGCTTGAGAGCGGCGCATGGCTGCGCAACGCCACTCACGCCAATCGTTGCGCGCGACATTTCGCAACGCAACTTGCTGGAATCCCGGGCGTGCGTCTAGGCGGCCCTGTCGAGGCCAATGCGGTATTTCTTGAAGCGCCAGAAGAAGTACTTGACAGGATTCGCGAGCGGGGATGGAAGTTCTACACCTTCATTGGCGGCGCTGCTCGCTTCATGTTCGCTTGGGATACCGACATCGAGCGCATCGACACATTCAGCCGCGATTTGAAGGAGTGTGCCGCGGAAACTCAATGAGGATACCGGGCGGATTATCGTCAACGCCATGATCCGAGGCAGCGACAGATCCGTGCTTCCAACGAGTGCTGATGCGCCTTTGGAAGGATACGGAGATACGGGCAATAGCATATCTTTTCATTTGCAAATCGATAGTTAAGCGTCTATGGTATCTCCGGGCTGAAGGAGCAACGCGAAGCGTTCAAGGATACTGGTGAGATCGCTAACATGTTAGAGCACATCTCCGCCCCGGCCATTTAGATTAAATAGACGGCTTAGTGAAGTCCTCAGGGTCTCCCCCTTCTCATTTGCGGTGAGAATGGAGGATACGCTGCGTCGAAGGTTCGCAAATGAGATTGAGATTTCGAGCGTTCGGAGCACGACTAGTCAAGTTCCTCATGACATACAGCCCTGCCTTCCTGATTTTAATGTTCCCGGCACTTTTCAACAGATTTCCGCTGGTATATTTCGACACGGGGACATATCTAGCTGCGGCAATTCATCGTTTCAATCCGATAGATCGCCCATTTCATTACTCGGTATTCCTTTACGCCTTACACTTGAGGCAGACTCTCTGGCCGATCGTTGTTGCTCAGGCCGCGATTACAGTTGGCGTTCTTGCAATCCCTTTCGATGTTTCCCTTGGACCTCTTCGCGCGCTTCACATGGCCACCCTCGTCGCTATTTCTGCCGCAGTTTCATCGTTGCCAGTCTTAGCTTCAGAAATCATGCCGGATCTGTTTACCCCTCTGCTGGTTTGCAGCCTGGTTCTGCTGGCGCTACATTCTCTCGCGCTTACGAATGTTCGAAAAGTATTTCTTTATGCCGTTGTGCTCCTCGCGATCTGCGTCCACCAGGCCAATTTTCTTCTTGCATGCGCCCTGTTGTTGACCCTTGCTCTTGTGCGATCCCGTCTGAAGCCTTCGCTTGCCGGCCCCCTGCTGGCCGTCTGTGCCGGCTTTGGTCTTCTCATTCTTCCAAATGCCGTTAGCCGTCACCATCGGTCGTTTTCCACAACCAGGGGAAGCAGCGTATTCATGATGGCCAAACTTTTGGACGATGGAATCGGCTTCGACTATCTCGATGAAGAATGCAAGACCATTCCGTTCTCAATCTGTCCTGAGCTGCCCATTCTCCACCAGGAACGACAGTTATTTCCAAACCCAGATAGCTCGGACTTCTTCCTGTGGGGCGGGCCGTTGCAGGCCGCCGGCGATTGGGAAGAGGTTCGGAAATACGCCGGTTTTGTGGTTGCGCAGTGCATCTTCCGTTATCCTGCCCGGTTTGTCCTCGCTTCCGTTTTGGACGCGGGCCGCCAGTCTATCCTCTTGTCTACGGGAGACGGCATAGTACGATATGGGGATGATGCTTACGTTTCCACTACGCTGAAGAACGACTTCCCGGCAGCCGTCTTCAACGAGTTCCAGCGATCCAGGCAACAGTCCGACAGCCTTGACTTCGCTCAAATTTCCAAGCTGGATATCTGCGTCATCATTTTGTCGTTCGTGGTTCTGGGCGCCCTTGCGAAAAGCCTGTACGCAGCCGACAAGAGGTTTGCGGCGACCATCCTTATGCTTCTTGTTGGTTTTCTTGTAAACGCATTGGTTATGGGCACGCTTGGTCACCCTCAAAGCCGGTATCAGAATCGCGTTTCCTGTCTAATCCCGCTGGCGGCAATGATGGCAGTCAGCTACCGTCTAAAGGCGGCCAGGATCGCCGGCAAAATCCTTCGCCACACCCCCGCGCAACTTGAAGACCAGTTATAAAGAACCCGAGCCGGTCGGGGCGGTGACGGGCTACTTCAGCTCAGGAACATGCTTGTTCCATTTGCCCGCGCGTATTCGTCGCGCCATGCCGATGCAGGGCCCGGAAGACATTTCGTCCGGAAAGATCCACTGTGTCTTGTTTTGATCAGCCCTACGACGGGAAGAGCGAGCCGGTTTGCATTGAGAACGTGGTCAGCTTGCTGCGTCGGCGTGGGGCAGCCGGAGTCGGGGCCGTCAGCATTCCGGCAATTTCCCGCAGTTCAGCTCGGGCATGCCCAATGGCCGCCGCCACCGAATCCAGTCGCTTGCCGGGGTCGCCCGTAGCCGCCGATGAAGTGGGCTCCGGATCGCGGCGCCGGCTCGCCTGCTCAAGAGTCTGGCGCGCGCCGGCGAGCGTGTACCCCTCGGCATGAACCAGCCGCTTGATCTCCAGCGCGAGTTCCACGTCGCGTTTGCGGTAAAGCCGTTGCCCCGTCCCGCTCTTATTGGGCTTGAGTTGCGGAAACTGCGACTCCCAGAATCGCAAAACGTAGGTCTCAACCTCGCAGATACGCGCGACATCGCCAATCTTGAAATAAAGACGGTCGGGGATCGAGGGCGATTCGAAGGCGCGCTTCCGGGATAGTTGCGTGGCCATAGTTAGGGAGAGTAGGAGGCCGCGGCCAAGGTCGGGGCCTCGCTCTACACGAAGTATAGGCCACATTGTGCACCGTTTGTGGAGCAAATCTCGGTCCTGCACCATATTGGTGAGCAAAATTCGCGCGAAACCGGCCCAAAACCTTGCCCTGCCGACGTTTACCCTCGTTCCGGGCAGCTAACGGCGGGGCGTGCTGTGGAGCCATGCGGCGCAGCGCGGAGATACTGAACCGGCCAGGTGGCGGGTTCGCCGAGCGCAGCCGCTGCATGGGCAGGCCAATACGGATCGCGCAGCATCTCTCGCGCCAGGAACACCAGATCGGCTTCACCGTTGGCGATCACGGCGTTCGCCTGAGCGGGCTCGGCTCGGCAAATTTATCCACTTGTTTTGACCAGCGCTTGGCCGCCTTCTCCCAGAATTCAGTCGCGGAGCTTGCGGCCTTGTAATAAAACCGCACCTTATAGAGCAGACTGCTGATCGGCGGCATCCATTCTTCGTCCGGAATGGGCAGACATCGGTTACATCCACGCTGTAACGCCCCGAGGAGGGCGCCTGCTGCACGCTTGCGCCCTTGGGCAGTCTTTCCCACCAGATCAGAGTATTCAGCCCTCCCCATCCTCGTTCTCCAGATACATGGAGGTCTGGTTTTGTGAGCCTGGCAGAAACGCCTTGAATGGCGTGAATTCGTAATGCGCCTTATGAACGAAGTATGGCTACTGAACATCCCACATTGGCGACGAATAAACTTTGTCGTCGTAATGCAGCTCGTATCGATACTCCAGAATGCAGCCGACTTCCACGCTCGGCAGTGTAAAGACCATGCGCCCGAACTGTTTGTCTCCATTCTTTGAAATCAGCAGATCTTCCGGCTTGCCGACGAGTGGAATCACAGTTCCGTCCGCATGGATGGTCCGGGCCTTGATGTCAGTGACCTACTTGTTGCCTTTGAAGTAGGGCACCTCGACTGTGGCCAGTTCCTTGCCCTTTTCCGTCAGCACCTTGATGCGCGCATAAAAGCTCTGGTAGTGTATCGGATCGTTGGCGATCTCTTCGACATTCAGGTAAACAGCGGCCGCGCCCGGGGCCTTGGGATCGGCGGTCATCTTGAGTTCTTCGTCGGTGGGCGCCTGAAATTGCGCCATCGCTGGAATTGAGAATGTCGAGACGAGAGACAGGAGTGCGCTATAAAAAAAGAAACGAACCCGCATGAGCTTCCTTCTATTTCGGAGTAGCGAGAAGTCTACCTCGGAATCGGGAGTGGAATGTGAAGAATCCCCTGTTATCACATCCATATGTGACGGCGGAAACATTCCTGGTTACAGGTTGCGCGATTCCAGCAGCCTGGACACCAGCGCCAGCGGCAGGCCCACCACGTTGAAGTAGCAGCCCTCGATGCGCGGAATCCAGCGCGCCGCGCGACCCTGAATGGCGTAGGAGCCGGCTTTATCCATGGGCTCGCCGCTTGCGACGTATGCGGCAATCTCCTCGTCCGACAGGGCGAGAAAGCGAACCGCGGTGGCTTCGGTAGCAACCTCGACCCCGTCCTCCGTCACCAGCGCCACGCCGGTAATTACGCGATGCGTGCGCCCTGAAAGCAGCCGCAACATGCGCGCGGCATCGGCGGCATCTTCAGGCTTGCCCAGGATGGCTTTGTCGAGCGTAACCGTTGTATCGGCGCCCAGCACAGCAAGCGGATACCAGCCGTCAGGGCGTTCTGTTCCTGCCGCCTGGGCTTCTGCCGAAAGTTCGCGGTACACGGCCTGGGCTTTTTCGCGAGCCAGCCGGGTGACATAGGTAAACGGATCCTCGCCTTCGAGCGGTTCCTCCGGAATGTGCGCGGGGCGCACCTCAAACGAGAATCCTGCCTGCAGAAGCAATTCGCGGCGGCGGGGAGAAGCTGAAGCCAGCACCAGCATATTGGAATTATGGCAGGCGGCGGCGGTTAGACTTAATGCAGTGCCCTCGCCATAATCTACGCGCGGGCCGGACAAGGTTCAAATGCACTTCTCAGGATTCAATACGGTCCAGATTCTCTGGACGCTGACCTTCGCGGCGCTTCTGGTTCTGCTCGTGGTTTTGCTGGGACGGGATCGCGCGCGCCGTTTTCCCTGGTTCACCGCGAGCATGGTTCTGACGGCGCTGCGCCTGCTCGCGAGCAGGATGCTCTATGGACGCCTGGCGCCCATCACCATGAGTTCCATCTTCCTGACGCTCGCCGTTGTGGAGGCATTAGTTACGCTGCTGGTGGTGGTGGAAATTGCGCGTCGCGCGTTTGCGCGAGCCAGTCGTCGTGCCTGGATCATTGGCACACTGGCCTTGCTGGCCGTTGGTGCCGCAGTGCTGGCCGAATGGGGTCCCTGGCCTGCCTGGCAGACGCTCACCGCCGAGTCGGCGCTTGCGGTGCTACGCCTGATGCAACTGGTCGCGCAGAAGGCTAGTCTCCTCTCCAGCGTGCTGACCGTCGGGCTTGGCCTGCTTGTGGTCCTGTTTGGGCGCAGCTTCAAGGCCGGCTGGCGCAGCCATACCCAGCAGATCGCTATTGGCCTCTCCACCGCTCAAATTGCGCAAATGGCCGTGCGCGGCATCTGGCAGGCAATCGCGCTCCACGCTGCGCCCCACACCCAGGCGGAGTACGAGCACGTTATGGGTATTCAGGAAAAGCTCTACAACGCCAATAGCGTCGTGTTTGTGGCCGTAGTGGTGTGGTGGATCGTGTGCCTCTGGATCAACGAGCTGGGGACCGAGCCTTCCGTTGAGACAAAATCAGAAGAACCGGGAATAGCCGATCCAAAACTGGATGAAATCCAGGCCGACGAAGAGAGATAGACAGTTCGCCGCCGAACCGCGTTTTTCCTGATCCCTGTTCCCTGATCCCTGATCCCTGCTTTTAGATGTGGCAGCTCGCCTGGCCGCGCTTCTCGAGATACTTCTGGTGGTACTCCTCGGCGCGCCAGAAGGTCTGCGCGGGTTCAACTTTCGTCACGATCCGTTTCGGCTTGAATTGGCCTTCGGCGGTAAGCTGCTCGATCTTGGCGAGCGCCAGCGCCTGCTGCTCCGGCGAGTGAAAGAAGATTGCCGAGCGGTACTGCGTGCCCCAGTCCGGCCCCTGGCGATCGAGCGTAGTAGGGTCGTGAAGCGCAAAGAACGAGTCCAGTAACTGCTCGTAACTCACCTGTGCGGGATCGAAGTCCAGCTCGACCACTTCGGCATGCCCAGTCTGGTCCGTGCACACGTCTTTGTAGCTGGGCCGCTCCAGTTGGCCGCCCTCATAGCCAACCGCAGTAGCCGTCACGCCGGGGATAGCCGCAAACGCCGCCTCCACTCCCCAGAAACAGCCTGCGCCGAATGTCGCTTTTTCAATAATCATGTCTCTATAGATGCACCGGGATGAACCTTGGTGACAATCTTGCCGAGTGTCCCACCTCCACCGGCGTTTCTTCCCGGGAGATGTGGGGCGATCTCACTCTTCCTTCTTCACATTCCGCGCCTTCACCTTGAACCAGATCGGTGTCCCCTTGAAGCCGAAGGCCTCGCGAATCTGATTTTCGAGGAACCGCTCGAAGGCGAAGTGCAGCTTGATGTCGCGGTCGGTGAAGAGCACAAACGTGGGCGGCGCCACGGCAGCCTGAGTCATGTAAAAAATCCGTATCCGCTTGGCCATCGGCACCGGCGCACGCTGAAAATCGATCTTCTCGAGGAAGCGGTTCATCTGCCCTGTGGTTACGCGCTTGCGCCGCTCCGCAGCCACGGCCACGACTTCGTTCAGAACCCGGGCCATTCCTTTTCTCTCCGGCCCCATGGCTTCCAGCGCGGAAAGAAAAATCACCGGCGCGTAGTTCAGATATTTAAGCGCCGAGCGCAGTTGCTTCTCGAAAATCTCCCGGTCTGCCGGCGGCTTGCCGTCTGTGCGCCCGGTCGTGATGGCGTCCCACTTGTTCACCAGGATAATGACGCTGCGCCCGCTCTCGTGCGCATATCCGCCGATGGTAGCGTCCGCGGCCGTCACTCCATCCGTTGCATCCAGCACCAGCAGCGCCACGTCTGCCGCTTCCAGATGACGCCGGGCCATGACCACGCTCATTTTTTCGGCCATCAGGTGCGTCTTACCCTTGCGCCGTATCCCTGCGGTATCCACAAACCGCAGTTGCTGGCCCTCGAACTCCACAACCTCGTCCACCGCGTCGCGCGTAGTTCCCGCAATGGGCGAGACAATCGCGCGGCTGGTGCCGGTCAACGCGTTCAGAAGCGTGGACTTACCCACATTCGGCCGCCCGATGATGGCTACCGAAGTCTCGTGCTGCTCAAACTCGCCATGCGTCCGATGCAACTGTTCCGCATCCTCCGCGTCTGGCCCGGCCTCAGTAGCAGCTGCCTCATCCGCGATCTGTTTCTCCGTCAGCGGAACGTCAGCCGGCTCTGGAATCGCCTCCGAAATCGCGTCGAGCAAGTCCCCGATGCCCAGCGCATGTTCCGCACTGATGGGATAAACGTTGCGAAGGCCAAGCTGGCGAAAGTTCTCCGCCCCCATCGCCATGGCCTCGCCCTCGACCTTGTTGACGGCCAGAAACACCGGCTTGCCGCCGCGGATCAGCAGCTTCACCAGATCGTAGTCGGGACTGGCCAGCTCCGTCCGCGCATCGACTACCAGCACCAGCGCGTCTGCCTCTTTCAGCGCCACCTTGGCCTGGTTATAGATCTCCGTCGGAATCAGCTCCGCATCGTCGGGCACCATCCCGCCCGTGTCGACGAGCCTGAACTGCCGCCCGGCCCACTCGTATTCCCCGTAGATGCGGTCGCGCGTAATGCCCGGCTCGTCGCCCACAATCGAGCGGCGGCTATGCGTGAGCCGGTTGAAGAGCGTGGATTTGCCCACGTTGGGCCGGCCTACGATGGCCACCAGTGGCAGCGCTCCCGCACCCGCCCTGCTGGGAACAACCGATCTGCGATACGTCGGCAAAACTTGGCTCCAATCGGGTCTGCATGCCCAGGGACATATAAGTTCTTCAGCCGCCTTGGCTCAGAACCACTTGATCCGCGTGTCCCTCCTTACCAGTCTACCGTCTGACCTGAATGGAAGCCTATTCTCTGCCGTCTAGGTTGCACCCGTTGGTGGGCAATTTGAGAACAGGATTGTAGATGAGCCCGTTCCAATATTCCCCATGAAATCTCGGCACTCCAAGTGCCCCCTTCCAAGAGAGGAGCGAATCATGCACATCCACGGGAACTCCATGAACGTGAACGCGGCAAATTCTTACTCTGTCGCCAACAGCGAAAAGGCCGCCGCTGCCCAGCGAGCCGCCGATGTCCGCAAGCGCCTGTTGAAATCCGCCGCCGGCCTTGACGGCACCGAGTCCGCCGAAGCGGCAACGCTGATCGGCCATTGGCTCGGCGCGAACCCCAACCAGTCCGAAGGCGACGCCGAATACCACGCTTCTTCATCCGGCAAAGATTCCGATTTCGGCTGACACAAACGCTTCAGTCTGCCCATTCAGACAACTCTCCTGTGCACCGCGCTCGAAATATGGATACACTAGCCCAATCCCCATCTCGACGAGGTCAATCCATGCCCAAATTTGTCATTGAACGTGAGATTCCCGGACTCGGCGACATGTCCGCTCAGCAGTTGCAGGCCGTCTCCGAAAAGTCCTGTTGTGTCCTCCGCAACCTCGGCCCTCAGATCCAGTGGCTTCACAGCTATGTCACCCAGGACAAGCTCTACTGCATCTATATCGCGCCGGACGAGGAAATGATCCGCGAACACGCCAGCCAGGGCGGCTTCCCTGCCAACAACATCGCCAAGATACTCAGGACCATCGATCCCACCACCGCCGAATCCGCTTGAACTCAATCCCCTCGGGATCGGTCCTCCGCCCTCATCACTATGATGGAGTGAGCACCCGGTCCCGATGGCCTTCTCTGACACTTCAACCCGCGCTCTGCCCTCCCTTCACGAGTTCTTCTCTCCGGGCGGCATTCTGGCGCGTTCGCCGTTGCCCTACGAGTACCGCCCCGGCCAGCTCGAAATGGCCAAAGCCGTCGAGCGGGCGCTCACTGAACACCGCCACCTGATTGTCGAAGCCGGCACCGGCACCGGCAAAACCCTCGCCTACCTGCTCCCCGCCCTGCGCACTGGCCAGCGCGTCATCGTCTCCACGGGCACCAAGGCCCTGCAAGACCAGCTCTACTTCCGCGATGTTCCGTTCCTGGAAACCCTGATCGGCGACCTCCGCGTCTGTTATATGAAAGGCCGCGCCAACTATCTCTGCCGTCACAAGCTGGTAGCACTGCAAAATCAGCCGATTTTGTCAGGCCTTGAAGAGATTGATCAGTTCCAGCAGATCGCCAACTGGGAGAAGACGACCGAAACCGGCGACCGTGCAGAATTGTCAGGGATGCCGGAGTCCAGCGCCCTCTGGCAAAAGCTCGACGCTCGCTCCGAGGCCTGCCTGGGCACAACTTGTCCGGATTACAACCGCTGCTTCATCACCGAGATGCGGCGCAAAGCCCTTGAATCGGACATTATTATCGTCAACCACCACCTGTTCTTCGCCGACCTCTCCGTCAAGCAGCAGGCCACCGGCGCGCCCGACGCCGGCATCTTGCCCGAGGCCGCCGCCGTGATCTTCGACGAGGCTCATGAACTGGAAGACGTCGCTTCCAGCTACTTCGGCCTCTCGGTCAGCAACATTCGCTTTGAAGAACTGGCGCGCGACACCGATGTGCTATTGCGCGGCAAGGAGGGCGCGGGAAACATGCCCGCTGCCACCCAGCAGCTTCGCGACCGGGCTCGCATGTTTTTCGCCGGGCTGCCCATGGCCGGCGACGGCCGCCAGCCCTTCTCCGCGCGCGAGGAGTTCCTCGAAACTTCCGGCGATCTCTACATCGCCGTGCGCACCACGCTCAAGCTGATGGAAACGGAGATGGAGCGGCTCACCGGCATCGACGAAGCGCCCGGCCTCAAGAAGCGCGTGGCGCGCCTGCGCGGCGAACTCGAGTTCCTGCTCGAATCCAATTCCAGCAACATGGTTTATTGGATGGAGCGGCGCGTTTTGGGGAACTCCTCCGAAAGATCGACGGTGCGGGGCAACTTCAGAAGTCAGGCGCGCACCACCTTCCTCCAGGCCACGCCCATCGACGTCTCCGAGTTGCTCCGCGAGTTGGTCTTCGAGCGAATTCCCACCGTGGTGCTCACCTCCGCCACACTTACCGTGCAGGGCGGTTTTGAGCACATGCGCCGGCGGCTCGGCCTCGGAGATACGGGCCAGGGGGCGCGCGAGCTCGTGGTGCCTTCGCACTTCCAATACGGAAAGCAGGCCTTGCTCTACCTGCCGCCGGAGATGCCCGACCCCCGCGACCCGGAGTTTCCTGAAGCCGCCGCGCGCTGCATCCAGCGAGTACTCGAGCTTTCGCGCGGCCGCGCCTTTTGCCTCTTTACCAGCTACAGCCAGATGCGTGCTCTCTACGAGCGCCTGTTGCCAGTCCTCGACTTCCCCATCCTGTTGCACGGCAGCGCTCCGCGNNCCCTTCTTCGACTACCAGGTCCCCGCCGCCGTCCTCACCCTCAAGCAGGGCTTCGGCCGTCTCATCCGTTCCCTCGAAGATCGCGGCGTCCTCGTCCTGCTCGACCCCCGCATCACCCGCCAGCGCTACGGCCAAACTTTCCTCCAGAGCCTCCCGCCCTACCGCACGACGGCGACCATCACCGACGTCGAAGCCTTCTTCGCCGAGTGACTGCCCACCTATTCGTCACCGCCAGCACTCGCGTTCATCCCGGATAGAGTTTTGCGGACGACCGCGCGGCCTTTGCAGGATTCTTCAACGCGAAGTGGGCCCTTTTGATATGGTCAGACGGTTTCTAGCCTTTTAGAATCTGGTCGACGGTCTGGATGTCGACTAATCCGTTGCAACCGTAGATGGCCGGGAGCACTCGCTCCGCGGGATAAGTTCGCCGGAGCTCGGCAACCTTCTCTGTGCCGGAGCGGTACGCGGGGAGATACATTCGCCCCAGCAGCGGATGCCGTCCCCACGCGCCAGACAGCTTATCGGCGCGTTCTTCTGTGACCAGAAAATCGCGCCGCAGCGTGGCCGCCACCTCCGGCTGCGGTCTGCCTTCGCCCCACGTCAGATAAGACGACTGGTTCTTGGCGTCATCCTGTAGCAGCGCCAGCAATACGCCGATCTGCAGGTCTTCGTCCGGCAACTGCTCCACTTCGGTGACATCATGCGCGATCAGAATTGCATTGTTGGCGATACCTTCAAACAGCGTGGCCGCGCGCGTATTCATGGTAAGTACGGTGGCTTCGAAGTCCACCTTTCCCCGGACGTACAAGTCCTGCAGGTAGGCAAAAGTCGTCACGTGCCCCGGCACAACCTCGTGGCTCACGAGCTGTTCAAACTCCGGATACGACATCTGCAACGAAGCATTGATCTCGTAGGTCGCTTCGTACTGCGGACTGCCATCGGCGTTGCGAGCTCGCCCCAGGTAGTTCATTGAACCGGAAAACCAGGCATCCTTGATCGGCATGAACTCGATGTTCGCCCTCGGTACGCGGGCCAGATCCTGTGGAAGATACGGCAGCAAATTCTTCGCGCTGAGATTGTCAAAATGCGCGATCACCGCCGCGCCCAGAGCGCGCACCGATGCCATCGGGACCACGCGCTCCCGGCGCCATCGATCGACTGCCTCCAGCAACCCACCCGCGTTTGACACGGTGTAGCCGGCGCGGCCCAACAGCTCGGCCACGCGTTCCCGCTTCTTCTCCGGCCTGGAGGGTTCAGGCGGCTTCGCAGTCGACGCCTCCACTGAGCGGGCATACGGCACCGGATCGCCCTTGCCAATAACCTCCATTGCCAGGTCCCACATCGTATCGAGAGAAACCGCCAGCCCCGTCAAGTAGGACTTGCGCAGCCCCCGGAGCTTTCCTGCTTCATCGCGAACTCCGGCAATCGCTTGGGGAAGGTCTACATGACGCAGGTACTCTTCCACCGCATCCCGATCGATACTCTTGCCGGCGACGCCACCGGATTCCCGCACCCTGGCTGCCGACGGATGCGTGTACGCAGCGGGCAGCGGCTCATCGGAAAACCATGAATCGGCAATAAACCGTCCGGTGCCCGAAGGACACAGCACGTCACCGCCCCAGAGTGTATCGATACCCAAAACCGCGTCCGCAACATATTTCCCAGCTTGATCCATGATTTACACCTTATCTTTCTTCACGGCATAGAACCAGACGTAGAAACAAAGCCCCGCAAACAGCAAGATGGAAACCGATTGCGAGACCGGATTGTTCAAGTAGAACGGGGTTTGAATCAGATCCTCGCGATACCAGGGGAAGAGCCGGAGAGATGCGCCCAGGACGCCTCCCAGCGCGCCGCCCGCCATGAGTCCCGAAGCAATAATCACTCCACGCTCACGAATCTTGCCGCCCTGCTCGCCGCCGGTCTTATCCGAACGTTTGTTAATCAGGTGCGACATCAGTCCGCCGGCCAGCACCGGCGAGGTGAGCCCCAGTGGCAGATAGATGCCCAGGGCAAAGACCATGGAGGATTTGCCCAGCATCTCCACCACGATCGTCACCATTGCGCCAATGCCAAACAGAATATACGCAACTGGCTGGTTGTTCATAAATCCCACTACTAGCGCCTTCATGATGGAGGCCTGCGGCGCGGCGAGTATCTGTCGCGTGTCTCCCGGCGCGGCTTCTCCGAACTGATAAACATGGGCCAGCAGGATGATCGTCAAGCCGGCGGTGACGGCAGCGGCGATGACGCCAACAAACTTGACCTTCTCCTGCGCCGCCGGCGTCGAGCCCAGCCAATAACCGGCCTTCAGGTCGGTGATGAACTGGCCAGATACGCACAGGGCCGTGCATACCATGCCCGCAATGGCCATCACGAAGAACATCCCCGTGTCTCCCGATAGGCCAAAGCTCAACAACACAACCGCGGAGATAATGATGGTCAGCATGGTCATGCCGGAGGCCGGATTGTTGGCCGTGGTGGCAATGGCGTTGGCGGCCACCGAGGTGAAGAAGAACGAGAACAGCAGCGTCAGCACCAGGCCCAAAGCCAGCACCGTCCATGAGACCTGAAGACGCCCAAAGAAGATTGCCACGCAGATAGCGCCGATCACGACGCCCAGCAACAGGGAAACGACCGGAATATCGCGATCGGTCCGCTCCGTATGGGGTGCCTCGCCATGACGAAAGGCATGTAGCGCGATGCCAAACGACCCTGCCACCACGCGCAGCGATTTGAGGATGCCGATGATGCCGGCTGTGGCAATGGCGCCCACGCCGATGAAGCGCACATAGTTGCGATAGATCTCGACAGCGGTCATTTTGGAGATGGGCATCATGGCCGGATACAAGGCAATATCTGTGTGGCTGCCGATGAACCAGATCATCGGGACCAGAACAAAGCTGGTCAGAATACTACCCGCGCAAAAGACCAGCGCACTGCGCAGCCCCATCACGTAGCCGAGGCCGAGGATAAAGCCGATGGCGTCGAAGCTGAAGACCATCCGGCCCTTGTCGGCGAGCATGCGTATCACCGGCACGAACTGAAAGTCGAGATACTCTTTCCAGGCATGAAATGTGGTGACAATAAAGTCGTAAATGCCGGCGATGGCGGTTGCCTGCAGAAGCAGCTTGGCCTGTGAGCCGCCCTGTTCGCCGGTCACCAGCACCTCGGTGATTGCCGTCGCCTCGGGAAAAGGCAGTTGGCCATGCATCTCGCGCACGAAGTAGCGGCGCAGCGGAATCAGGAAGAGCACACCCAGGCAGCCGCCCGCCAGGCAGATGAAGATGGTCTGCACCGGGTGCGGATCGAGATGAAGGATATAGAGCGCGGGAATTGTGAAGACTGCACCGGCCACCACGCTGCCGGAGGCCGCGCCGATTCCGGTGATGATCACGTTCTCAAGCAGACTGGTGCGCCGCCTGTACACGCGCGCCAGGCCGATCGCGAGAATGGAGATGGGAATGGCAGCCTCCATCCCCTGGCCCACCTTCAGCGCCGAGTAGGCCGACGCGACCGAAAAGACGATGCAAAACACAATGCCCCAGAAGACCGAACGCAGCGTAAGTTCCGCCTCCGTTGACTCAGCGGGCACAATGGGCAGGTATCGCTCGCCTGGTTTAAGCGGCTGGTAGGCGTTTTCTGGAAGGGATTTCGAATCGATCTCGTTCATCGAAGGATGTTACTCCTCTCGGCAGCGTCGCGGGAGCCCGGCTGTTCGGACGACCGCCGCGGCGGGCTGACGCCGGCCTAAACAGGCCCCTGGTCTCATTGGCGGACTGGAATAATCTGTGCAGTAGACCACTGCCACGGAGTTAAAGCAAGGGCGGAAATCACACAGGAAAGTGACATGCTATCTCGCCCGTGCCGCCCGGCTCCCCCCAGGAAATACCCCGGCGTTGACCGCACGAGACTCGAACCGTTTCTGCCCGATGTCGTTACCTGGGGCTAGATATAATCCCGGAACAACTCCGGCGACGGCGCGGCAATCACTGCCCGGCCCACCAGCATCCCATCTTCACCGGCCACCTTCGATCCGGCTGCAACCGCCGCCTGGACACTGGAAACATCGCCGGCCATCATTACGAATCCCTTGCCGCCGAGCGCCATGGCCAGGTGGATGCGCAGCAGCGTCACGTTCGCGGATTTGACCGCCGTATCAGCCACCTCGATGATGCTGGCCGCGGAAAACGTCTCGATCACGCCTATGGAGCGCAGGTCTTTCGGATCGACATCCACGGCGTTCGAGATGGCCGCCAGCACGGAGGGATGGATGCGCGAAATCTGTCGCCGCTCTATGAGCGATGCACCGCAAGCCGCCGCGCCAGCCAGCAACGCAGCCTGCACCGAAGTCACATCGCCCGCAACCACGATTAGAAACTTGCCCGAGCAGATGCTGCGGGCCATGAGCAACTGAACATTACCGGCCTTAAGCATCGTATCTTCGACCCCATACCCCGTGGCCACGCTCGAAAGCTCGATCAATCCGATTGAATCGATTTCAGACACCTGTTTGGCTCCTTCCGCAAAACAGAAACTGGGTGCCCCACCTGGGCGCCCTCTGGGCACCACGTTTTTGTTTTTGTGGCTAGGGTGGGATTCACCATCCCCCTTCTACGCGACCGGAAGACTAGGCCTCAATCCAAACCGCATCACGCTCCACCTTCGCCACGCCGTCGATACTCGCATGGATCCGCGCGCCAAGTTTACCCAGATCCGGCACCGCCAGCAGACCGCCCGCGCGCACCCGGTCGCCGCTCTTGACCACAGGGACCGCCGGTGCGCCCGCATGTTGCTTGAGCAAAACATTCACCTTGCGCGGCGCAAACGCGTGCTCCGTAAGCGGCCCAACATTATTGAACTCTCCCAGCCCCAGTCTGGCAATCAGCCTGCGCATCGGCACACGGCGGAACTCAGCCATGGGATGAGGCGTAATCGACTCCGGCGTTCCCTTGAACGTAAGCCCGCGCTCCCGCGCCAACGGCTTGTTCTGTACGCAAACCGTCTTCGGGTCCAAATCCTCGGGGCAGGCAAACATCGTGCACAGGTTGCACTCGCAGCAGTAGAGCGTCGCCACCATCGCATCGGCGCCGGTCGCAAACCCCAGTGACCGCATCGCCGCATGGGGTTCGATCGGATGCCCTAGCAGGAAGCGCGGACAGAACTCCGTGCAGAACCGACACTGGTCGCAGGCCGACCGGCCCACCTTCGCTACATGCATCCACGGCGCGTTATGCCGCCGAATCAGACTGTGCTCGGCAGGCAGCACCACAATCCCGCCCGTAGTCTTGGTCACCGGAACGTCCAGGTTCGCCGCCGGTTTGGCCATCATCACCCCGCCCAGCAGCACGCCGAAATCCGCAACCGTTGGCCCGCCGGCCGCCTCAATCACCTCGCCAATCGTGACGCCCACGGGAACCCGCAGCGTCACCGGCGTAGCCACGGCTCCAGCCACAGTGAGATATTTGTGAGTCACAGGCTGGTCGAGGCCGATGTTCATCAGCGTTTCGACGTTTGCCACCGCCGCATCGACATCCTTCGGCAACCCGCCTGGCGGAATCACCCTCCCCGTCACCATATGCACCAGGATGAACTCATCCCCCGCCGGGTAGCAGTCCGGCAGCTGCGCCACCCTGATTCCAGGCCCTGCACTGCTCTCGAGCGCCGCAATGATTTCGTGGTACTTTTCCTTGATCCCCACCACCCCCTCGCGTGCGCCAATCATCTCCATGGCCATGCGCATCCCGCGCAGAAAGGGCTCGGCGTAGTGGTGCAGCAGTTCCTTGTCCTTGTGCAGCAGGGGTTCGCACTCAGCCGCGTTGGCAATCAGCAGCGAGGCCTGGGTCTTCAACTTCACGGCAGTAGGAAACCCCCCACCCCCCGCGCCAACGATCCCCAGCTCTTCCACGCGATCAAGACTTGGACGGTGGGGCGTTGAGGCCTGCGAATTGCTCGCTTGTGCCTTCATTTTCTGGTTCTACCTCATAATCTGTCAGAAATAGCGGTTGACTCTGCTAAATACTGTATAGTATCATTCATTTTCAATCAACATCAATCAGAAATGAAATGTCTAATTCCAAATATCGGTAGCACCTCGTTCAAGTTCCGCGTTCTGGACATGCCGGAGGAGTGCATTCTGGCTCAGGGCCGCGTGGAGCGCATTGGACAACCGGGAGGCGAATGCGCCGATTACCATGCCGCCATCCATAAATGCATCGCCGAAATCGCCGGCCCGGGCAAGCCGTTGTCGAGCCTGGCTGAGATTGGCGCGGTGGGTTTCAAGGCAGTCCATGCCGGCCCGCTGAACGCTCCGCAGATCATAGACGACAAGTTTCTGGCCGCTCTCCAAGAGTTCTGCTTCCTCGCCCCGGCCCACAATCCCCCCTACATTGCCGCCATTCAGGCCTTTCGCCAGCAGCTTCCCGGTGTGCCGCTAGTCGCCGTCATGGAGCCTTTCCCCTACCGTTTCATGGACGAGGCGTCGACCACCTATGCTGTCCCTTACGAGTGGCGCACCGAGTTCGGGATTCGCCGTTACGGATTCCACGGCGCCAGCCATCGCTCCGCCAGCGAGCTCGCCCAGGCGCTGCTCGGACGCAAGAATTTACGCCACATCTCCTGCCATCTCGGTGGTAGCTCCAGCATGGCGGCATTCCGCGATGGCGTGGCCATTGACATGACCATGGGCGCCTCGCCGCAATCCGGGCTGCCGCAAAACAACCGCGTCGGCGACATCGACGTCTTCGCCGTGCTGCACATGATGAAGAAGCTCAAGCTCGACCCGGACCAGATGGCGTCGCTGTTGGGCAGCAAATCGGGGTTGGCGGGCATCAGCGGTACAAGCGGCGACATTCGCGACCTGACCGAGGCAGCCGCCAGGGGCGACAGCCGCTCGCAACTGGCGCTCGATGTATTTGTCTTCGCGATTCGCCATTATCTCGGTGCGTTCCTGCTCGAGCTTGGCGGTGTCGATGCGATCACTTTTTCAGGCGGCATCGGAGAAAACAGCCCGGAGATTCGCGCCGCGGTTCTGAAAGATCTCTCCGGGTTCGGCATCGAACTCGACGAAAGCAAAAACAATTCCATCAAAGGCGAAGGTCCGATCTCAACAGATCGCTCCACGGTCAAGGTTTTGGTAGTTCCGGCGAATGAAGAAATCGTCGTCGCGCGCGAAACGGTGGCTGTCGTCAACCGCGCCAACGCCGCGGCGCACGCAATGGCAGGGCAGGCAACGTAAGGCAGTTCAGGAATTTCTCTATGGCAAGCACAGCTCTCGCGAATTCGGTTGGCTCCATCTCGCGATCCACGGTCGAGCAGATCGTGCGCCAGGTGGCACTCGAATACCTTGGCAAGCAGAAGGGCGGAGTTGCGCCGCCTCTTACCGTGCAAACTTCTTCGCGCCACATGCACGTCTGCCGCGAAGACATGGACATTCTGTTTGGTCCGGGCACGGAGCTTACCTTCGATCGCCCGCTTTTTCAGGAAGGCAACTTCGCGGCCAAGGAAACTGTGACCATCGTCGGACCGCGCAGCCGTCTCATTTCCAACCTCCGCATTCTTGGCCCCATGCGTAAGCAGTCGCAGGTCGAACTCGCTTTTACCGACGCCATCATGCTCGGCTTCAGCGATATTCCCGTCCGCCTTTCCGGCGACATAGCGGGCACGCCCGGCGCGGTCATCATCGGACCCAAGGGCGTGGTTGAGTTAAAAGAAGGCGTGATCCGCGCCGCCATCCATGTCCATATGAACCCCACTGAAGCGGCCTACTTCGGCGTCGCCAAGGGCGACCGCATGAAGCTCCGCATCGGCGGCCAGGCGGGCCTCACCTTCAATAATGTCCACGTCCGCATCGACCCCACATCCCGCCTCAACGTCCACATGGACACCGACGAGGCCAACGCCTGCGGTCTGCACCTGACCAAAGACATCGATTTGTTCAAGTAAAGCATTGTTCAAGTAAAGCAAGGCAACTGCAGAAGTAACGCTACTGAAAAGAGAGGAAGCGATGAAACAAGCGCTTGGAATGATTGAGACAAAGGGGCTGGTCGCGCTGTTCGAGGCAACCGACGCCATGCTCAAGTCCGCAAATGTAACCTTCGCCGGCTGGCAGACTGTTGGCTCCGGACTGGTGACCGCTTTTGTGGAAGGGGACGTGGCCGCCGTCAAAGCAGCCACCGACGCAGGTGCCGAAGCGGCAGGCCGGATCGGCGAGGTGGTCAGCGTTCAGGTGATCAGCCGCCCCCACGATGAACTGCCGTCCTTTGTGCAACAGAACAGCAAGCCGGCCCCTCGCAAGGCCGAGAAGTAGGCCACAGGAGAGCATATGAGCCAAGCAATTGGATTGATTGAAACCCGTGGCCTCGTCGGACTCGTCGAGGCATGTGACGCGATGGTGAAAGCCGCCAGCGTAGAGCTTGTCAAAACCGTGCAGATCGGCGGCGGTTATGTCACCGCTATCGTGAGCGGCGATGTAGGCAGCGTGCGCGCCGCCGTAGACGCGGGCGCAGCGGCCGCCAAGGTGATTGGCGAGTTGGTGTCGTCGCACGTCATTGCGCGTCCCCACGATGCGCTTGTCGAAAGCATGTTGAAGTAACCACCGGCTTTTTATCGGGAAACTGAGTAAAAGGTCGCGGCAAGGTCGATTTGATCAATGTTTTGTAACAGGGCATGACTTCAGTCGTGCCGAAAAGGGGCCTCAAAAGGAACGGGCTTTAGCCCCTGCTCAGGTCACATAAAACGAAGCGATTTGGAGAACTTGAAATGGCGAATGAAGCAATTGGGATGATCGAGACCAAGGGCCTGGTGGCATTGGTCCAGGCAACGGACGCAATGTTGAAGGCGGCCAGCGTCAAATTTGTAGGCTGGAACAAGGTTGGCAGCGGTCTGTGCTCGGTTTTTGTTACCGGCGACGTGGGCTCGGTCCGCGCCGCGGTGGATGCCGGAGCCAGCGCCGCGCGCGCCGCCGGCGAGGTGCAGAGCGTGCACGTGATCGCGCGTCCGCACGACAATCTCAGCGCTGTATTGCCGAAATAGCCGCAGCCGGTGGAGAAATCTCCACCGCGGCACATGAGGTAAGCCGGCATGTTCATAGCAAAAGTTATCGGCAATGTTGTCTCCACGCAAAAGAACGCGAAGTTCCGCGGCATGAAGCTGCTGCTCGTCCAGCCCTATATCAGCAGGGACGGTAAGCTGCAGATCTCCGGAAGCTCCGTGGTCGCGGTCGATAGCGTGGGAGCCGGCGTCGGTGAGTGCGTGTTGTTCACGCAGGGCAGTTCTGCTCGCCTCACGCCCACAACGAAGGACGCGCCCGTAGATGCGGTCATCGTCGGCATCGTGGATACCGTCGAGGTCGAAGGCGCGCTATTGGAGAAGCCGTAATGCAGATCCAGGAACAAGTGATCGCGGAGATCGCCAAGGAAGTTGTGGCGCGGCTTCGCATCCAATTGCAACCGCAGATCGCCGCCGCCCAGGCCACGCACGCCGCCCCTTCGCATGTTCCCTCACGGGATGGCGTCTTTGCGACCGTGGACGAAGCGGTGAACGCGGCCTATGAAGCGCAGAAAAAAGTCGCGGCCATGAGCTTCGACGATCGCAAACGGATGATCGGCATCATCGTCCGCATCTGCAACGATCGCCGCGAGGAGTTGGGTCGCATGGAGCTGGAGGAGACCAAGGTCGGTCGCCTCGACCACAAGATTCTCAAGCTCACCAACATGCGCTTTGTGCTTGGCGTCGAGAACATGCGTAGCGACGCCCGCAGCGATCCCACCGGCCTGTGCATTATCGAGCGCGCGCCCTGGGGCGTTATCGGCATGATGCTGCCCGTCACCCATTCGGTGCCCACCATGGCATCGAACGCCATCAATATTCTTGCCGCTGGCAACACCGCGGTCTTCGGTCCTCACCCTTCCGGCCAAAAAGTGGCGCGTTATGCGCTGCAATTGTGGAACCGCGAAATTGAGCGCGAACTGGGCGTCGCCAACGTTGTGACCACTACGGCCGAGGCCAGCATCGAAGCCGCCGAGCAGATCTTCCATCATCCCAAGGTAGCCCTCCTGTGCGTCACTGGAGGCGCAGCCGTTGCCAAGGCCGCCGCAAAGTCCGGGAAACGCGTCATCGCAGGCGGCCCGGGCAATCCGCCGGTCGTCGTTGACGAAACCGCCGATCTCGACCACGCGGCAAAGTGCATTATCACGGGCGGCGGGTTCGATAACAACTTGCTCTGTACCGGCGAGAAGGAGATCTTCGTTGTCGCCTCGGTCGCCGACGCCTTTATCGCCGCCATGCGCCGCGCCGGTGCGTTTCAGCTTGACCGCGAAGCCATCGACCGGCTCACGAAAGCAGCCTTCACCTTTGAAAGCGGCGGAGGTGGCTGCGCACGCGCGCACATCAAGAAAGAAATGGTAGGCAAGGATCCCGCGGTGCTGGGCGAAGCAGCCGGTGTGCGTGTGCCTGCCGGAACCGAATTGCTCTTCGGCGAGACCGACGAGAATCATCCCTTTGTCACTGAAGAACAGATGATGCCATTCATTCCTGTTGTCCGTGTCAACTGTGTTGACGCGGCGATTGCTGCCTCAGTTAAGGCCGAGCACGGCTACCATCACACGGGCATCATCCACACCAAGGATGTTGAAAACGCAACCCGCATGGCACGCGCCATGAATACAACTCTTTTTATCCAGAATGCTCCTTCGGCGGCTGCGCTCGGTGTCGGCGGTCCAGGGTATTTCAGTCACACCGTTGCCACGCCCACCGGCGAAGGGGTCACCACTCCCATGACATTTACGCGTCAACGCCAGATGATCGTCGGCAACGCACTGCGGATCATATAACCATGTTTCTTGCGCGTATCGAAGGCACGGTCGTTGCGACAGTCAAGCATCCCACGCTGGATGGCTGCCGGTTTCTGGTCGCGCAACGGCTCGAGGCGGACGGCAGTGCGGCAGCCGAGCCGATCGCCGTGGTGGACTGGCTGGGCGCAGCGCGCGGTGCAACGGTCATGGTCTCAACCGACGGAGACATCGCACGCGAGAAGCTGGGCAACAACACTCCGGCGCGCATGGTGGTGGTCGGCATTGTGGATTCGGCGCAATCTCCGGCAGGAGGAATCGCATGAGACTCGGCATCGTTCGCGGACACCTCACGCTCACTCCGGCTGTCGAGTCCTACCGCGGCCGAACGCTCGTAGTCGTGGAGCCGGTCACCATGGAAAATCTGCGCGCGAAAAATGGAAAGGGCGGAGGCAAAGCTCTTATCGCCATCGACGAACTAGGCGCTGCCGAAGGGCAGATGGTCGCCTTCACTGAAGGCCGCGAAGCCTCCAACCCATTCTGGCCAACCCCTGTACCGGTCGATGCGTATTGTTCTTTGATTGTGGATTCAATCGACGTCAGGCAGTAAGCGATTTTCATAACAGAAGACAGTTTTCATAAGAGATCCGAGGAGCGGAAGTGAACAACGAAGAGAAGAGCATCGATTTTTCCAGCCGCAAGGTAGTTGCGATGCGTGACGTGCAGGAAGCTGTCGCAGGGGGCGCAACCCGCATCGTGATCGCTGAAAGCTGCGTTGTCACGCCCTCGGCTAAAGACTTCTTGCAGCAGCGTAATGTCGCTCTCGCGACGAGCGGAAAAGCAAGCGCCGCAACCGCAACCCCGACAGCGCCATCCACCATTACCGGAGGCTCTCCCAGCCGCACAGCCGCCAATCCCCGCCTTTTTAACACGCCGGAAGCCGAAGCCATCAAGAAAGAAATCTGCGCTGTGGGCCGCAAGCTGTGGATGCGCCAGTTTGTCGATGGCAATGGCGGCAACATCTCTTATCGCATCGGCCCCAACGAAGTGATCTGCACACCGACCCTGGTCAGCAAGTTTGACCTGACGCCCGAAGACCTGAGCTTGGTAGATCTGGAAGGAAATCAAATCGCGGGCACCAAGCCGCGCACCAGTGAAATCTTCCTCCATCTTGAAATCTACAAGGCGGTCCCGCAGGCAAAGTCCTGTGTCCACTGTCATCCGCCGCATGCAACCGCGTATGCCATCACCGGGAAGGTCCCGCCCAATCTCGTCATTCCCGAGTTTGAAGTCTTCGTCGGCAAGGTCGCCATCTCGCCCTACAAGACGCCGGGAACCGCTGAGTTCGCCCAGACCGTCATCCCCTTCGTGAAGGACCACAACACGGTGCTCCTGGCCAATCACGGCATCATCTGCTGGGGCGATACCGTAACCCACGCCGAATGGTACGCCGAGGTTCTTGAAACCTATTGCTGGACCCTCATGCTGGCCTCGCAACTCGGCGTTCCCATCTCCCGCATCTCGGAACAGCAAGGCGAAGACCTGCTGGCCATCAAGAAAAAGCTCGGCCTGCCCGACAGCCGTTTCGACACTTCCCGAATGAAAGAGTGCCAGCTTGCCGATCTCGAGATGCCCGGTTCGATTGCGCTCACTCCAACTCCATGCGACGGCAACACCGGCAAGTCGGCCAGTGCGGTTTCCGATGCGGATGTCGAGTCGCTGGTAAAATCCGTCACCGCTGCCGTAATGGAGGCGATTGGCTCGAAGTAGCGGTTTAATTGTGACCGATATGAGTTGTAGGTGCCCCATCCATTTCGCGCTTTTTTGCGGAATGGGTGGGAAAGCAGAAGGCTCGCGGCAATACGCTGACAAACGATGAAAGCTGCTGAACGGCAACTTCGAATCCGCCAGATGTTCGAGACCAGGGATTTCCTCGACCTGGAAACACTTTGCCGCGAGTTGGATGCTTCGGAATCCAGCGTGCGCCGCGATCTCGACATTCTGGAGGAGGAAAAGGTACTGCGCCGCGTCTACGGAGGCGCTGTCTCCCAGCAGACGCCACCTGCGCGCGCTTTCGACTATGCGGTCGAGAGCGGGCGATCAAGCGACGAAAAGGAACGGATCGCGCGGTTTGCCGCGGGTCTGATCGAAGACGGCCAGACCGTGATTCTCGACGGCGGATCGACAGTGGCCGCCGTTGCTCGCGAGCTTTCTTCCAAGTCTCTGCACATCATCACCAACTCTCTTCCCATTGCGGAGAGTCTGGAAACTCTGCGCAATATCGAACTCACTCTGACTGGCGGCTATCTCGATCCGCGCCTCCGCGTGCTGCTCGGCCCATTCTGCGAGCAGATGCTGGGAAACATTCGCGCGGACGCCGTCATCATGGGGATTGGCAGCATTACCGAAACCGGATTCAGCAACAACAACACCCTTGTCGTCGGCTCGGAACAAAAAATGATCGAAATCGCGGGGAAGGTGATTATCGTTGCCGACCACACCAAGTTCGGCCGCGGCGGCATGATTCCCGTTGCTCCGCTCAGTGCCGCCGATATCGTCATCTCCGACAAGGAGCTTGCTCCTGAGTATGTGGAGTTGCTCCGCTCCAATGGCGTTGAAGTGTTTCTCGCCTGAGCTACCTTGCATCGCTCCTCGCCGATTCGGAGGATTCAAATTTGAGAGAATGGTTGTGCCGATGGAGTTTTAGGGCGCAGGAGACCCGATGCGGATCGACGAGCATGACGTTCTGATCGTTATCGACGTGCAAAACGACTTCTGCCCCGGCGGTGCGCTCGCCGTTACCGATGGCGATGCCGTAATCGACGCGATCCATCGCATTGCGCCGTTGTTCCAGCACGTCGTCCTCACCCAGGACTGGCATCCGCCCGATCACACCTCATTCGTGACAGCCCATCCAGGGAAGATGCCCTTCGAACAGGTCGAACTAAGCTACGGCCTGCAGACTCTCTGGCCACCGCATTGCGTTCAGGGCAGCAACGGCGCAGAATTCCACCCCTTGCTCTATCTACCTCAGGCCGAGCTTATTCTCCGCAAGGGTTTCAATCCGCGCATCGATTCCTATTCCGCCTTTTTTGAGAATGACCGCGTGACGCCCACCGGTCTTGCCGGCTATCTGGAGGAACGCGACCTCACCCGCGTCTTCCTTGCCGGACTCGCCTATGACTACTGCGTCGGCTACTCTGCTCTTGACGCCCGTCGCCTCGGCCTGCCCGCATACATCCTTCGCGATGCCTGCCGCGCCATCGGCCTGAACGGTTCAGCGGCGAAGATCGAGGTCGAGTTTGCCAGAGCCGGAGTTTCGCTCATCGAGTGTGCAGCGCTTTTCGGCTGAAGCCGTCGCCGCTGAGCTGAATTGCGGAAGATTGGGCCGAAAACAGTGCCTCATCGGCAGTTCTAAATGGGTGGAGCTTTGCCGGAGGCGACCCGGGTCGAAACAGGGCTTGAAGGCCTCCGGGGAGACATTGTCCAGCATCGGACGAATGTAGTTGTCGGTAGGTATCTTCTTGATTCCGAAGAGGGTGTGGCAATTCGAGGTAACGTGCCCTTGCTCCAGCCGACGCTGATGGAACAAAAACGATTCATTCTGCATGAAAAACAAGGAAAACGCCGAAAGTCCAATATCCGCCATCGTGTAGTCCATGTCCGTACCGCGCCGTCTATCTGGCAAGCCCGCGCACATCCTGCGCTATCCGTCCAAAAGCGATTCGAATATCTCCAGACCTCAACAGAGCACTGTTCAACCCTTGGGAAAATAGCTACATGGGTTCCCATTTTCATTTAGAACTGCTGATCTCGAAGGGCAGGGCAAACGCATCTTAAT
>PLOG01000161.1 GCA_003142935.1 Acidobacteriaceae bacterium | reverse complement strand
TAAGTGAACAGTATTAGGGCTAGTGCGGTTCCAAAACTACCGGGCGCCCCACCTTCGCGACGTCTCTGATCCCTGATCTCTACTTCTTCATCCCGTTCAGCCTGTCGAGCACACGCTTCAAATCGTCCAGCTTCTTTCCCGCATCCGCAAGCTGGCCCGCCGCGGTCAGCCGTTGGTAGTCGGAGAAGTCTTTGCCCGCCTGCGCGATCAACGAGCTCAGGCTTTCCGCCGGCTGCGCTGGTCCTGCAGCCTCGGACGCGGCCTGCGGCGTCTCCGCTGCGCTCAGCGACGAAGACCCGGAGCCGAACAGCGACGCCAGCGCTGCCTCGAAGGTCGGCGCATAAGCCAACCGATCCTGCAGCGCCAGCACTACAAGCCGCAGCTCAGGCATCGGGCTGCGGTCGGCCTGCAAGTAAATTGGCTCCGCATACAGCAAAGCCTTTCCGCAGGGAATCACCAGCAGGCTGCCGCGGCGCACATGCGAGCCCTGCTGATTCCACAGCGAGAGCTGCCCGGAAAGCTGCGCGTTCTGATCGATGCGCGCTTCAATCTGCTGCGGGCCGTCAATCAGCCTGGTCTTGGGAAAGTCGTACACCACCGCCGTGCCATAATGTTCCCCGTCGCTGCGTGCGGCAATCCAGCCGATCATGTTGTTGCGGTTGGCTGGCGTGAAGGGGAGAATCTCTACGAATTCAAGGTTCGTTTCCCCCGGCAATGTCATCAGCACAAAATTCGGTTGCATGGCTTGCGCGGTCTGTTCTCCGGCATCGCCCATGCCCGTTTCGGTGGCCACCGTCCAAAGATCCTCGCGGTTGTAAAACACCTCGGAATCCGTCATGTGATAGAGGCCGTAAACCTCAGCCTGCAAGCTGAGCAGCAGTTCCGGGTAGCGGACGTGCTTGCGCAGAAAGGCCGGCATCTCCGACGCATCCTTGAACATGGCGGGGAAAATCTTCCGCCACGCAGCGATGATCGGGTCTTGGTTGTCGAAGACATAGAGTGTCGTCGTCCCGTCGTAGGCGTCCACAACAACCTTTACGCTGTTGCGCACGTAATTCACTGACTCGCCGGCCAGATTGTTATGCGCGGAATAGGGATAAGTGTCCGACGACGTGAAAGCATCGAGGATCCAGGACAGTCGTCCGTCGTCGCCGACCACAATGTACGGGTCCTGATCGATCGTAAGGAACGGCGCCAGCGCCGCGACGCGATCGCGCACGTTGCGCCGCATCAGCAGGCGGCTCTCGGCCGTCACATCGTCGCTGAACGGCAACTTTGCCAGATCGCCGCGGTCGAACGCCAGCAGGATTCGCCGCAGGAACCCGCCCACAACAATCCCGCCCGTGCCGTTGTACGAAGTCAGATTGTTGGTCTGCCCCTCCGGATAGTTGAACTCCTGCTGCCCTGTCTTCACATACACGTCGGTGTTGGTCATCTCGCCGAAATAAATCTCCGGCCGCGTCACGTTAATGCTCGGCGTCGTGCTCTGCACCGGCATGTTCGAGAGCAGCAGCGTCGGCAATCCTTCTGTCGTGAACCCGTTCACCGGGTTCATCGTGATGCCATAACCATGCGTGTAAATCAGCTTGTCGTTGATCCAGTTGTGGCTGCTCTCCGGCAGCTTGTCCACGTTCAGTTCGCGCGCGGCCAGCATTACCTCGCGCAGCGAGCCGTCAATCTTGTAGCGGTCGATGTCGATATCCGGAAAGTCGTAATAGGTACGAATCTCCTGCAGTTGGCGCAGCGTGTCTTGCAGCGCGTGCCAGTCCCAAAGACGAATATTCTGGAGCGTCGCCTGATTGCTGGCCGGGTCGGCCGCGCCAGGTGTTGTCTCCGCCGGAAACTCGTGCTGCGCGAAACGGTCAAGCCCGTAGGCCGCGCGCGTCATCAGGATGTTGTCGGCAATGTAGGGCTTTTCGCGATCCAGTTGATTCGGCTTGACGAGAAAAGTGGTGACATACCACCCGGCCAGGGACACCGCGATATAACACAGAGCCGCCGGTGCGATCGCCGCCGCCAGCCAGCGCCCGCGCGGTTTCAGCACCGCAGCCGCAAAGGCGATTGCCGATCCAATCGCCAGCGCCACACAAACGATCAGCAGTCCGCCGATGTTGATGTGCGCGTCAGTGTAGGAGATGCCGTCGAAGATGGTGTGATGTTCGAACAGCAGCTCGAAGCGGCTGATATAGACACGCCACGCCAGTACCGCGAGCAGGAATCCCAATGTAGCGGAAAGCCCCCGCCATGGTAGCGGAACCGAGCCGCTCAGCCGCCCGCCCAACGCGCGCGCGCCGCCCGTGGCCAGCAGGAACAAGGCCGCCATGATGAAGCTGACGATGGCCAGCGTCAGCAGCCAGCCTGCGATCAGTTGCCATGCGGGCAGCGTGAACAGATAGAAATCCAGCGGCCTGCCAAAGACAGGATCCGCGATGGCGCCTGCGGCGCGCGGCGCGTACCAGTAAAGCGCAAGGTCCGGCCATTGCGCTTCCATCGCGCCTCCCGTCACAACCGCCACCAGCAGCGCTCCGGCAATGGCCGCGACGTGCATCACGGTCGCGACTGGAAGGTCGACCGACTGGCCTCCGAAGACAATCGAATGCGTCGTCGGCAAGTCCGCCGCATGAGCCCGCTTGAGCGCAAAGAACACACCTAGCAAAACAAGGAATGTGACCAGAGCGAAGCCCACAAAGACTCCCCACTCCAGCCCGCGCGTCTTCCAGAACACCCCGCCGTATCCGAGCGATCGGAACCAGAGCAGATCGACCCAGTAGGAGATCGCGGTGCGCCCTCCCAGCAGGATGACGGCGATCATTGCAATCAGTAGAAAAAGGAATTTGCGGCTACGCGGTCGCGGCGGCTGCGTATGCAGCGGCCAATCGATAGTCTCGGGCAATTTTTCCACCCCGCCCAGCGACAGATGCACACTGGGTCACGCAAGAATTGTACAGCCCGCGCATCCAGCAAACGAGCACGGAGGGAGAATGGGCCTTCATGCCCATGAACAAGCCAGCCAGAAAGAAAGGCCTTCAGGCCCGGCTCCTTCTTCCCGAACCCCTCGAATAGGCGTTCAGATCAGGTCGGTCCGCCCGGCCAGCCCCAGCTCCTTCACGATCTTGCCCACATCTTGCGAGTGGTCCCGGTGCGCAATCAACAGCGCATCCTCCGTATCCACGATCACCAGGTTCTCCACGCCCACCAGCGCGACAAACTTCTTCGGGCTGAAGACGTAGTTGTCCGTCGCGTCGATAGCAAGGTGCCCGCCTGCATCGGTAACATTGCCTTCGGCATCGCCGCGCAAGCGGGTTTCAAGCTGGTACTCGTAGAGCGAGGTCCAGCTCCCGAGGTCGTTCCAACTGAATTCGGCGGGTACGCAATAGAGATGCGACAGATGCTCGCCCTTGGCCGAGCGGGGCTCCAGCACGGCGTAATCCACCGAAATGTTTTCGCATTTTGGATAGAGGGCGCGAAACACTTCGTTGAACTGCGGCGTGCCGTAGGCGGCAGCGATGCTCTCAAGCAGGGGCGCCGTCTCCGGCAGGTGCTCGCGCACCGCATCGGCGAGCGTGCGCGCCGACCAGATAAACATGCCCGAATTCCAGTAGTAGTTTCCCGCGGCCACAAACTCCTCGGCACGGTTCTGGTTTGGCTTCTCGATAAAGCGGCGGACGTGCAGCGCGGAATCGTCCTTGGCAAAATCGCCGGTCTCGATATAGCCGTAGCCGGTTTCGGCGCGCACCGGCTCAATCCCCAGCACCACAATGTTGTCGCTGGCCGCGGCCACGGCGGTGGCCTTTTGCAGAGCCTTCAGAAAGCGCGGCTCGTCGGCGATCACATGGTCTGAAGGGAAGATGCCAAGCACCGCCTCGGGATTCTCTCGTTCAATCAGGAAAGCGGCCAGTCCGCAGGCCGGCGCAGTGTTGCGCGCCACCGGTTCCTGGACAATCTTGCCGGCGGGCAACCCCGGTAACTGGTCGGCAATCTCGTGGGCCAGGTACTCGTTGGTAATAATCCAGGTTTTGTCGAGCCCGGCCATGGGCTTGAGCCGCTCCACGGTCTGCTGAATCATGGAGCGCTCTCCGTCCAGAGCGAGAACCTGCTTGGCGCGGGCGCGGCGGGAGCGCGGCCAGAAGCGGGTACCGCTTCCTCCGGCAAGAATCACAGGGCGAAAATCAATCGGCTTCGGCATCGAAAACACATCCTACCCGACCAGCACTAGGTTTGCACAGTGCCGATCAACACATATCGCCAGATTCTGCCGCATTTTGAAACGGTGAGCCCCGCCGGCCATAAGCGACGGCCTTGAAAGGGCGCGGCCTCAGCCGCGCCGCCGAATCTCCCGATTGCGAATTTGCGCTTTAGCCCATCGGGAAATGCCGGCTTGCGCAAGCAACGCCCCTACTTCAATCCGGTCAGGAATTCGCCCATCCGCCGTGTCCCCTCGTCGATGTTCGGCTTGGTCAGCGGATAGGAGATTCGTAGGTGTTCAGCAGTACCAAATGCTTCTCCTGGGACGGTGACTACGTGGGCTTCGTGCAGGAGGCGGGTGGCCATTTCGGTGGCGGTTTTTATGCAGCCTTTGCCTAAGTAGGCAGAAATGTTGGGGTAAACGTAGAAAGCGCCGTCGGGTTTGGTACAGGTCACGTTGGGGATGGCGCGGATCTTGGATAACATGTAATCGCGCAAATCGATGAATTCGGCGCGGAATGCGGCTACGCAATCCTGCGAGCCGGCCAGGGCGGCGATGGCGGCCTTCTGGACGAAGCTGGTCGCGTTGGAGGTCGACTGCGACTGGAGCTTGCTGAGATTGGCAACCACGGGCTTGGAGGCCAGGGCAAAGCCGGCCCGCCAGCCGGTCATGGCGTAAGTCTTCGACAGCGAGCCCAGAATCACAATGTGCTCCTTGGCCCAGGTAAACGAGCCGCCGGAGACGCATTTACCCGCATAGTTCAGGTAGACATAGCACTCGTCCAAGAGCAAATAGATTCCCCGGTCATGCGCCAGGTGGACGATCCGCTCCAGATCCTCGGTCGACACTATCGAGCCGGCCGGGTTCGACGGCGAGTTCAGAATGATGGCCTTGGTGCGGGGCGTAATGGCCTTCTCGATCGCATCCGCGGTGATGCGGAAGCTCTCGGCCTCGCTGGTCTCTAGAAATACCACCTTGCCGCCGGCGTACTGGATGATGTCCTTGAAGCTGACCCAGTAGGGAACGGGCAGAATCACCTCGTCGCCATGGTCCACCAGCACCTGGATGGTATTGAAAAGCGCCAGCTTGCCGCCGGTGGTGAAGATGGCCTCGGAGATGTCGTAGTCCGAGCCGAAGTCGCAGGCATGGCGCTCGACGATGGCCTTGCGCACGTCGGGAATGCCAGGCACAACCGTGTAGCGCGTGAAGTTGGCGTCAATGGCGGCAATGGCCGCGTCCTTGATGTGGCGCGGGGTAGGGAAGTGCGGTTCACCGGCGCCGAAATCCACCAGGTTGATGCCCTGGGCGCGCAGTTTTGCGGCCTCGGCGGCCACGGCCATGGTCGCGGAAACCTCGATCCGGCCAATGCGGTCGGCAAAGACTTTTGCAGGAGCGGAGACTGTCATATCACTCCTATCTTTACAGATTTTCGGGGAAGCGCAAAATCATGTTGTGGATGGCGGGGAGCGGCGTGTTACGAATGGCCATTGATCCGCGCCCGCAGGCGCTTGAGCACATTCGGCGGCACCAGCCCGGTCACGTCGCCGCCGGCGCTGAAAACCTCCTTGACCATCCGCGAGCTGACAAACGAGTAGCGCCCGGCCGGCTGCAGAAAGACGGTCTCGATCTCCGGCGCCAGCCGCCGGTTCATCAGCGCCATCTGGAACTCGTACTCGTAGTCGGAGATGGCCCGGATGCCGCGCAACACGGCCGATACTCCCTGCTGGCGCGCGAACTCGACCATGAGCCCGTTGAAGGTGGCCACGGAGACGTTGTCGAGAGAGCTGGCGGCTTCCGTCAGCATCTCGACGCGCTCTTCAACGGTGAAGAGCGGGTTCTTAACTGGATTCACGAGCACGGCGACGGTGAGGTGGTCGAACAGCCTTGCGCCGCGGGTGATGAGGTCCACGTGCCCGTTGGTGGGCGGGTCAAACGTGCCGGGATAAAGTGCATTCACAGTCATCGGGAGTGCTCAAATGAGATTCTACGGCATCGGAAGGATGGGTTCGGCCACCTGGCGGTATTCGGGGTAAAACCCGTCATTTGGCGGACTTTCAACGAAAATGACGAAACTCCGAATGGATCAGTACGATTGCCCTTCGTTTGATGGGGTACGGGGCAATGAATTTCACTCGAAAGTACTGATACATGCATACTTCGGAAAATATGGTCAAACGCACTGATACATCAGAGCATTTTTTGAAAAGTGTCTTGATGTATCAGTACGGATTGTTCCGAGTGTTGATGAAAATGGGTTTTTCTTGCGCACGGGCCGAAATTCTAAAGGGGTTACGGACGGGAAGGTGGGAAACATGCAGGGCTTTGGGTGGGGATTTAAGTGAAACTGTGACCGAGTGGCCGGTCATCCCGTCGAGGTAGCTCCCGAAGCTGGGTAACTTATGCAATGGCGACTTATCGGGGATCTATCCGTCCTGGCTGAGCGCATTGGGGATTTCGCATGAAATAAGGTATTGAATTGCGTTCCGTACCGGTCCCCAAATGCGAGGGACCGGTGGCACCCTCAGTTTGATTTGGAAGAGTATCGGGACCGTGGCCACCCGCCACCCTCAGTTTGATTTGGAAGAGTATCGGGACCGTGGCCACCCGCCTTTCCCATGTCTCAAAACCGAGACCTGAGCCACCCGCATGTTGTGGATCGGTCAGCATTTTTCAAGAGATGGGCCACCCGCCAAATTCCGGATAAATCCCCGGTCCCCAAAAGCGAGGGACCGGGGGCACCCTCATTGGGGTTTGGAAGATCGGCGGGACCGGGGCCACCTGCCGTCGTAGAGGAGTCTGCAAGTC
>PLOG01000057.1:2272-2510 GCA_003142935.1 Acidobacteriaceae bacterium | reverse complement strand
GGGCCGGCGATGCCGGTGATGCCTAATCCGAGGGTTGCGCTGGTGCGGAGACGGATGCCGTAGGCCATGGCTTCTGCCACTTCGGCGGAGACGGCGCCTTTCTTGGAGAGGAGTTCATTGGAGACGCCGGCGAAGGCGTTCTTGAGGGGGTTTGCGTAGACGATGGCGCCGCCGAGGAAGGAACGCGAACTGCCGGGGACTGAGGTGATGCGGGCGGCGATGAGGCCGCCGGTGCAGC
>PLOG01000057.1:0-2201 GCA_003142935.1 Acidobacteriaceae bacterium | reverse complement strand
GGTGTAGGTGGTGTAGATGGGGGAGAGAAGCTTGTCGGCCTGGGATTCCGGGATCATGGCGGCGCGGAGAGTGCGCTTGGCGATGTGGTGCGGGGGGACGACTTCGTGGAGGCGGGGGAGGCAGGCTTCGTCGAAGAGAGGACGGCACTCGCTGGGCGGTCCGGGGAGGAGCAGGATGAGCTTGCGATAGCCGGAGAAAGTGATGTCGAGCCACTGGCCGGGAGCGCTGCCGTTGGGGTTGGGGAGGACGGTTGCGCCTTCAAGGACATCGGCCTGCTTGAGATTGTTGGAGGGCATGGGGATGCGCCAGGTGGCGGCGCCGGCGTGGAGAGCGGCGACCTGGGCGGCGTCGCGGCGCAGGGTGAGAGAGAGCGCTTCGGCAACGGCTTCGCGGGTGAGGTCGTCTTCGGTGGGGCCGAGACCGCCCATGAGGATAAGAATGTCGATGCGGGCGAGGGCGATGCGGATGGAGTTGACGAGGTCCTTGAGGCGGTCGCCAACGATGGTTTTGAAGTTGACGGAGACACCAATCTCATTGAGCTTTTCAGTGAGATAGAGGGAGTTGGTGTCCTGACGGAAGGGGGTGAGCATCTCGGAGCCGACGGCGATGATTTCGGATTTCATAGGGCAGCTTTTAGCTTCTAGCTTCTAGCCTCGGTTGTGCAACTGTTCAGTGGTTGCGATCTCTTGGTGCCTTTGATGCCCTCCGGTGCTTTATCAGCGTGGTCGTCACCACAAGAAGGTCTCTGCCGTAGCGGCTCCGCGTGTTTCGCCCGACCGCAATCAGGTGCGTTTGTACTTTGGCCCCTATCCCGGCAAAAAGCTCGACCGCGACCGAAGAATCGCGTTCTTGAAGGCCCTGGACCGGGAGTTGGATGCCAACTGGCGCCTTGTGTTGATCGCTGTTAAGGATATTGGCGGCCCCTGAGAGGTTTACTCAGCCCTTCGCTGCCCGGCGAGCTGCTGGGGTGTTCCGATAGAGGCGCATGTAGGCGTCAACCATTGTTTCCAGGGAGAAGGAGGAGCGAAACGCAGCTTCAGCGTTCGCGGAGAATTGTTTCCTCTCAGCGCTGCTGCCGGCCAGCCGCAGAATTGCCGAGGTCATCTCGGCAGGATCGGTTGTAGACACTATAAGGCCGGCTTTGGCCAAGCGCACAACTTCCGCCATTCCGCCCACATCGGTAACAATGACCGGCAATCCGACGGAGAAGGCTTGCAGAAGCGAGATGGGCAACCCTTCGGACTTTGACGACATGATGAAGGCATCGGCCGCGGAGAAAAAGGGCGTCACGTCGAGTTGCTGTCCCCAGAAGGTGACCTGCGCGGCAATGCCCAGTTCGGCGGCCAGAGTCTCCAGCGCTGCGCGCTCGCTGCCATCGCCGACCATCCAAAGGCGCAAACGCGGCATGATGGAAAGCGCGGCGTGAAAAGCATTGAGCAGCAGCGCATGGTTCTTTACGGGCACGAGGCGTCCGACGTAAAGGAGCGTGAACGCGCTCTTTGAGGGCAGTTCGGCCTGCACCTCTCGCACCAGCGGGACCGCGCCGTTGTAAATGCGCGTGATCTTTCGCGCCGGAGCGCTGTGAATCTTTCTCAGATTATCCACGGTTGCGTCGCAGATGCCGACGACCCAGTGGCAACGGCGAGACGCAAGGGCGAACTTCAACTCCGCGACCACTTTGTGCGGCGGACCCGCCAGGTTGTGGCGAGTGGAAATAACGCTGGGAACGCCTGCGATTCTGGCGGCCAGAGACGCATAGATCGTCGGCGTCTGGTGATGAAGATGGACAACATCGGGCTGCAGCGCTTTGAAGAGGCGGAAGAAATTCCACGTAGAGTCGGACAAGTGCCGGCCCACATTCGGAGTTACGGAGAAGCCTTCTGCCTGCATTTTTTCGCCGAGCGGGCCAAGGTGGGCAATCGCAAAGACGCAAGGGTCATGGCCCTGCTCCCGCTGTAGGCGGCACATTTGCGAGACCATTATCTCGGCTCCCCCGATGTCCATGCTGTCAACAACGTGCGCAATCTTCATGCAGCTTTCCCTGAATCTCGAACGGCGCGGTAAATGTTGTTTCCGTCTTTGCGGACGCTTTTGCGCTGGCTGTCCAGGCACTTAGGTTTCTGCCCGCGTGATTTTGTGCGTTAGGTCCATGCTATCCCAGGTCTCAGAATCGAGATCTCCACCCCAAGGACCAAGACCT
>PLOG01000202.1 GCA_003142935.1 Acidobacteriaceae bacterium | reverse complement strand
GCGGCCGAGGACCAAAGCGGCGAGACAAGCCATGCCAGCCAGCAGAAGGTAGAGGTTCCCCGATCCACCCTCGGGCACCGGATGCACCGTAAACGAATCGAAGCTTGCACTCGCGGGGATGACGTTTGTCCCATTGTCCCAATTCCCAATCTCGACGCCGGCCCAAGCGACCGTCGAGAGCCCGTATGCGGACCCGGAATTAGGGTCGGTTAAGAGGTCAAGCGCCGCCAGGGTTATCGACCCACTAGTCAAATCCCCCACGTGGACCAAGGAAGAAGCGTTCAGAGTCGGTCCGCCATCGGCGACGATTGGCAACGCGAAGCGGGGATCGTCCGTCAAATAGAGGATCCAGTAAGGTGAAGTCCCGCTCGGCCCGCTGGAACTGTAAAGATCGTAGCTCGCCGTGAAGGCGCTTAGGTCTCCCCACGGACCTGCAAGGAAGACCGCCGGCGAATCCGCGGTTAAAGCTGTCCCGGAGTCCGGAGTGAGAAGCTGGGCGAGGTCAGGAGTCCCCGCCACATACTGCGCGTCCCCAGGATTGCCAGAGTACACCAACCCAGAAAGCGCGGTTCCGGAAAAATTAGTTGAGCCCTGAGCCAGCGCCGGAACGGCCGCAGCCAAGGTTACGATCAATGCAAATAAACACAGCTTCTTCATGGTTCCTCCTGGAACCGCCCTTGCGGGCGTTTGCCTAGCCCGCATGCTTTGCCGCAAGAGGCCGAAGAAGAGGGCAAGGACATGTATCGTTCACACTCGAAACCCGACGAGTGAGCAATCTCTGGTCAACAGAACGCCTGACCAACAATCCCGTCCCGCCTTCTTTGGCAAAATCCTAGCTCAATGCCCAAAGCTGTCAAGCCTGATAATTTTTGCAACTAGTTGCAAACAATTACACTCCCAAGCTGGGGGACAGTGGGAGCACTTCACATTCAACTAGTGCTGTCTTTAGCTGCCCGCTATGATCGAGGCCGGGGCCAATGTTGTCAAAGATGATAATATTTGCGACCCTATTGCAAACACTTGCAACATAGCTCGCCTCGGTTCACGCCGGAGCCCGGTATCTTTCGCTGCACACCGCCAAACGATGCGGCAGGAGAGCTGTTCCGGCGCGTGCAGACCAGGCGGCCGACGAGCGCGCAAGCCAAGTTGGCATCTTCAAACGCGCCCGAACGCATTGTGGCTTTCTGAGAATCTTNNTGGGTACGGACGCTCGATTGTTGTATTTACTTTGATTACTGCTCTTTTGTCGGCATGCTCATTGGATCCGAACGTGCGCAAGCAGAAATACTTCCAGAAGGGGCAGAGCTACTTCGAGAAAGGGAAATACCAGGAAGCGGCCATCGAGTTTACCAATTCCATCAAGATCGATTCGGGCTACGCCGATGCACACTTCCAGCTTGCTGAAACCTACCTCCACTTGCAGCAAGGGAACCTGGCCTACAAGGAACTGACCCGTACCCTAGAACTGCGTCCCGAGGATTACAAGGCTCGAATCGACCTGGCGAACCTGCTCATTCTGGGCCACAAGTTGCAAGATGCGCAGGCGCAAGTCGATCTGCTGCTGAAGAAGCGGCCGGACGATCCGGGCGTGCACGTCCTTGCTGCGAATCTGCTGGCTGTGCAAGGCAAGATCCTCGACGCGATTGCGGAGATGCAGCGAGGGATCGCCCTTGATCCTGGCCGATGGGAACCCCACCTGAGTCTTGCTCTCTTGCAGGTGAAAAACCTTGATTTCGCTGCGGCAGAGGCAAGCTTCAAGAAGGTTATTGAACTCAATCCGAAGGCCATGCAGCCCCACCTTGCACTGGGCGAATTCTACCAATCGCAAAAGCGCTTTGGTGAAGCAGAGCAGGAGTTCCGCAGCGCCCTCGCCATCGACTCAACGACGATCGGTCCACGCGAAGCGCTGGCCCGGTTGTACATGGCTGAGGGGAAGAAGGCCGATGCGGAGGAGGTCCTCAAGCAGGCCGTGCACGACCTTCCGCACAACCCGGATAGTTTCCTTGCGCTCAGTAACTTCTATTATGTGACCGGCGACCTGGATAAATCCGTGGCCGAATATCACGCACTCTTCTTGGAACGCCCGAAAGACTTGGTGGTCAGAAAGAAATATATTGAACTTCTTCTTCAGGCAAAGCGCTACGATGAAGCTCGCAGCCTGAACGATGAAATTCTAAAGGCCAACCCAAAAGACGACGATGCGCTGGTTAACCGAAGCCAGATGCAAATCAATTCAGGTGACGTCAGCAACGCCGAACAGACATTGCAGGCTGTGGTCAAAGATGTCCCCAACAACATCCAGGCCCACTACGCTTTGGGCGTTGCCTTCCAAAAACAGGGGAATCTGACCCAGGCCGTGAGCGAGTGGCGCGAGGCTTTGCGCCTGAACCCCAATTTCCTGGATGCCCAACGCGCCATTGCTGACGCCACCATGCATCAGGGCGACATGAATGGCCTGCAGGACGCTGCCAATCAAATGATCAGGCTGCAACCCGGGTCGCCGGAGGGCTACGCACTTCGGGCCCTTGCCAATATCAATGCCAAACACTATCCCGAGGCTGAACAGGATGTTCGCAGGGCGATCGCCGCGGCCCCTCAGAGCGTATTGGGCTACGTGCAGATGGGCAACCTGAGGTTTGTTCAGAAGCAGTATAGCGACGCCGCCAAGGCTTACCAGGAAGCCCTGGACCGGAATGCCGATTCGACGGACGCTCTGCGCGGCCTGATGAACACATACGTCGCGGAAAAACAGATCGACAAAGCCATTGCCGCCGCCAATGCGCAAATCCAAAAATCGCCCAACAATAGCAGGTTCTACGAACTGCTTGGTAGCGCACTGGTCCAAGGCAAGAATGACCTCAGCGGCGGCGAGGCAGCGTTTGCGAAGTCTGCTGCTCTCGACAAGAACAATTCCGATGCTGTGATCCAGCTATGCCAGGTGCGTGCCGCCAGGGGAGAAATTGACCAGGCCATTGCCACTGGCGAACAATCGCTCAAGGACAACCCCCGCCAGCCAAACCTCTATGTGGTGTTGGGGGATTTATACGAACTCAAGTCAGATTGGAAGAAAGCTGAAGGCGCATTTCAGAGCTCGTTGGCTCTGAATTCCCAGAATCCAGTGGCATCCAATGAGCTTGCCCGTGTGATGCTGCAGACTGGTGAAAACCTGGATGTCGCGTTATCTCTGGCGCAAAAGGCGCGGGCAGGGCTACCCAATTCTCCGGGCGTCGCCGACACAATCGGGTGGATTTATTACCGAAAAGGAGTGTACCCGCTGGCGATTACTTTTCTCAAGGAAGCGCTTGATCAGCAGGAAAAAAACAAGTTGCCCGACAACCCCGATTTTGACTACCACCTGGGATGGGCATGCGAAAAAGCCGGACAGCCAGCACTGGCCCGGCAACACTTTGAACATGTTTTAAAGATCCGCCCCAACTACCCCGCTGCCGCGGAAATCAAGAACGAGCTGTCCCATTTGAAATCGTAAAAACCGGCGCTAACCGTCCTTTGCGCCAGCCACAGAAAATCGGACAGGCAGGAGGACGCCTTCTGCGCCCTTCACCAGGTGGTTCAGCCCTGGCCCCCCTCCGCCAGCCCAGGCTGGTCGGTCCTTCAGGAGCCGGGAGTTCTGAAACCACCGGTAAATCCGGCGATCAAGGGCCTCGTCAAGAGTCTTCGCATCAGAATAGGCCTTCCATGAGAAGGCTATGACGTCTGTCGTTGTATCGAGACAGTCCCAACTAGCACTTCATCAGCCGCAAATTATCTCCCTTTCGCTGCGGCCGGCGCTTGGTCCAATTCCATTCTCTCCGCTGAGCCTTCGCCCCTTTGCAAGATCCAAAGCAACGCGAGGATGACGACCAGTGCGATCGCGAAGAAAATGATGCCTCCCTGGTGATGGAACCTTCCTGTCAGATATCCTGGGTCGACTCGAGTTCCAAGCATCGCGATCGCAAATATACGCAAGCCATTCTTGGCAACGGACAAAGGAACCGCCAGACCGATCAACAATGCCTTTCGCCAGGGCGAATGCAGTAGAAGCTGCGCCAGGACCATGGTTGTGACCAACAGCATCGAGCTGGATCGGATGCTGCTACACTCCTGAGCAACCAGCAGCGTCAGGCCAGGAATGGTTAGCTGGAGGCCGTCTTGAGCCACGGGAACACCAAACGCTTCGAAAAGCACGCGGGCCGACCAGGTAGACCCTTGCTGCAGCAGAGCTATGATCCCGTTCAACAAAGTGTTCGGAAACGGGACCAAACCGAACAAAAAGCACAGCGGGAATAGAACCGATCGGGAAGCTCTGGAGCCAAGGCAAAGTACAAATGCCCCAATCCACCACAAAACCAAGGCAAGCATCCTGATCGAGAGCCGTACATCGGCGGGCAACGAAGCTGACCACGCAAGCGAGGAGCAGGCGATCAAGACCGCGATCACCAGGAAAGCGGAACCGGTACGAACGCTCAGGGCGAACTTCGTCTGCAGGAAACGCCACTCGAGAAAGATCAGAGCTACGCTAATAGGCAGAATCAGAAGAATGTGAGTGTATTCATCGTTACGCACCGACAATGTGAAGGTGTCTATCAGAGGTCGCCACCCGACCAGCAATGAAAAAACCCAGAGTAGAGCAAGACCTGTCTTTTGTTTCGTTAACTTGGTCATGAACCGTTGTGCTCCTGCGCCAACATCAGATGCGCTCAAAACAGGACTGCTACAGCCTGCGATGATTTCCCATCAAAGGCCGGCGGCAATTGACTCTTCACGAAGAACGGATGACACGCCAGAATCTCCCTCTTGCGGTGCATCTGCTTGCTCGTAGATCAGCTGGCCGTTCACCATCCGGGCAAATGCCAATACCGCGCGTTCGGCACCGTCGCCTATAACCCGCCATGAATTGCCGTCTTTGACAATAGACATCCGGCTTCGCTCTCGCCACCAGCTATCGATCTCGCCAGGAAGCGCGAACCACAGGGATTCCCGTTTGCGCAATTCGGTCAACATGGCAAGCAAATCTTTATAGACTGCCTGTTCCTTATCTTCGGTAATGTAGTCGGGATGAACGATGAAGCTCGTCAGGCCGTTCTTGGCGAGGATCATCCCAATCTGCCTTTTCCACAAGTCGATCGTATGATCGTTCAGCACGTAGAACAACGTGTAATCTTGAATGGTGGTGACCGGCAATTCGAGGATGTCACCAATAAAATATGGCATCACGGTACAGCAGCCGCCGCGTTGCGGGTCAAGAGGTACGACATTCCCGAAGGACATGTCGAAGGAGAAATCAAAGTCCCCGTACCACTCAGCCTTGCGGTAAAGCGCAGCCGAACGATAGCCTTTCGCTCCATACTCCTGTCCATAACGATTGATAAGGGCAACCCTGCGAAGGAATTCTTTTCGCTCATCGAACAGCCGGCCGTCGTGGTTCAGGTCCTGTACGCACACTTCAAATCCGCGATCGCGCAAGCGGCCCAGGAACTCTGGAGTGACAGGGTATCGCTCTTCGGGAACGATCTGAAAGGATGCCTTGATTCCATAAGAGTCGTCGATGTCTATCAGCTGCGTGCAAAAATCGCGTCCCGCCACGGTTTCCACATCGTGTGTCATCGAGACGCAGCCGCGAGCGCCATTAGGCCAAAACCATATGAATGGAATACGATCGGCGCCGCTGACTCGCAGCGAGAGCAGCAACAGGTTTTCGCAAATACTCTCGACGGTGGTGTCAACGGGCCAATGCGGGAATTGTCTCTTCTGCCAGTTGGCGGCCCGGAGTTTCTGAATGAAGCTGCGCAGTGAGCGGTTCGTAAAGGGGCGGAGCCAGTAGTAGATCTTCTTGAACGCGTACTCATGTCTACGTAGTTGGACACTGTTATAGCGCTCCAACCGAAGATTGTCGATGACTTCATCAGGATCAAATGGCAGTACAAGCTGCTTGCCATCAACCAAAACGTTTGGGAGTACATCGGAGAGGGGATATTGCACTTGCGCCTTGAGAGCACTCTTTAAGGAGCGGCCAAAACACGTTACGCCGGGACCGAATTGGAAGTATCCCGGATCCGGAGATATCCCTTCATTGAGACGAAAGTCTAGGAATTCCTCCGGACAACGATAGTGATTGTGCACGGCTTGAGCCAGCATGATTTGGTCTTTTCTGAAGGCTTTGGACATTGGCTGAATATGATATTTCCATTAAGGATTCGTCGAAGATGTCAGCCGTCTCGTCATTCGTGATCATCGAACCCTAACCGATATGACGGTACAACAGCTGACCAAATCTGGACGAGACGGCGTCAGGCAATACCGAGAACAGGCGCCGTGTTGAAGGTAGGTAAGACTCTACCAGACCCTTCTTATTCGCAGTCTCGGAATAGCGAAGATAGGTGATCCGCCTGCACGTAGCTCCGAAACGGTCCTTAAACTGAACCAGGCCTGCATTATCGATGTCAGTGCGGCCAAGGTCGAGTTGCTCGGCACCCGCCATCTTGCTCTCCTCGATTAACTTCCAAAATAGAAACGGCATCCCGGCGAGATGATGGAACCTCTCGTCAGAGCACCCGTATTTATAGACGACGGTACGACGGTGATACAGCGCAAGAATCGCCGCGATCGGAATGCCATCTTTGTGGGCCAACCGGATCTCCAGGTTGGGACCCATAGAGGCGACTAGGTTCCGGAACCAGGAGCGGGGTTGTGGGAGAAGCTGATGGCGTCTCCGGGTAATCATTTGGAGTCGATAGAAATCATTCAGAAGGTCGTCGCTGGTGCCCTTCTCATAGGACAGGTGTTCGTGCTCGGCTCGCTTGATGCGCCGCTGGAGACAGTTCTTGTGCAACTGGCAGAATAGCTTTTCGACAGAAGGCTCCAAATCCAGGGTGTGAAGCCAGAAGGACTGGTTGGCCGCCAAAAAGGAACCCGATTGAATCCCTATGGAAAGTGGCCGAAGCTCGACGTATTTCCAGTTCTGCCGGATGCACTCCCTCAGCATCCATTCCGTGAATTGAGGGATTGCTTCGATATCACTTAGCAACGGTTCGGCGTGGTCCGCGAATGGCAGTGAAACCAGCCTGCTCCCAGTTATCCAGCTCTTCACTTCGCAGAAAGCGATCCCGTTCGATAGGGGCCCTCCTGGAGGTGTGCTTGTCAGTACGATGGGACGATAGCCGTAGGTTCTATG
>PLOG01000025.1 GCA_003142935.1 Acidobacteriaceae bacterium | reverse complement strand
TTGAAATTGCCCATGACAAGTCCAGCAGTGATCGTTGCAAGGACGCCAGACAAGCCAAAATGATCCGCAAACAGAAAGGATCCATAAGCGGCAACCGTGGTAACGGTTATTTCGACAAGATGATCGTCCGTACGCCCTGCGAGCAAGAGCGCCGCAAGTGCAACCAGGGCGCCGCAAAGTATGCCTCCCAGAATTGTCTTCGCGAGCATCGCGGAAATCCCTAGCGGCGTGAGATGCTGCCCAGAAGCCAAGGCAACGACTATGCCAAAAGCAACTGCAGCGGTGCCATCGTTGAAGAGGCTCTCAGCTTCGATCAGTACAAGCAAACGACCATGAACCTTTGCTTCCTTGAACGTGGCAATGACTGAAACCGGATCAGTCGCAGCAATGAGTGCGCCAAACACAAGTGCACTCATCCATTGCCACTTCGCTAGAAAGTGCATTCCCGCCGCAGTTATCGTCGCNNACAACCACAGAAAAGTCCCGGCGCAATTGATTCCAATCAATGTAATACGCGGCGTCAAAGAGAAGCGGGGGAAGCAATGCAGTGAAAATGAGGTCTTTAGTCAGTTGGATGTTAGGCGCAAACGGTAGCACGGCAAGAAGTATTCCTGCCACCACGAGGCCAACGCTGTAGGGGAGCTTTAGTCGCCTGGTCAGCATGGCCACGACTGCCGCGATCAAAAGTAGCAAAGTTCCGGTTTGGAATTGGTACTCCATGCGTTCCCCTGCTTCCCATTCGTCCGAGTTGGCCCAGAACTTCCGTCGAATATCCAGAATACCTCTGTGGCAACACCCTAACTACACCGAACCAAAGTGCCTTTGCTGGAAACTCAGGCTCGATCATGCTGAGTTTGAGCAGCCCCGCTCCCTGTTCAGAAAGGCACAGGTGGAGATAGGCGAATAGGTTCACAATCGAGAGATGAAGCAGGCTGAAGAGCACGACCCCGTTTGCGGGATGAAGGTCGATCCGTCGAAGGCTGCGGCAAGCGCTGAACGTCAGGGCGCAACAGTCTACTTTTGCAGTCGGGGTTGCGCCGCAAAGTTCCGCGCCGCGCCAGAGAAGTATGGGCAGGCCAAGCCCGATACAGTGCCGTCGCACTCAGCAGCGAAAACCGGGACGCAAGGGGAATACACCTGTCCAATGCATCCGGAGGTGAAGCAAACGGGACCGGGAAGCTGTCCGAAGTGCGGCATGGCGCTCGAACCCGTGACCGTTCCCACACCAGCCAAGCGCTCCGAATATACCTGCCCGATGCACCCGCAGATCGTGCGTGATGGACCAGGCTCCTGCCCAATCTGTGGAATGGCGCTCGAACCCCGCGAAGTCACTGCCGAAGACTCCAATCCGGAGCTGGGCGATATGTCGAGGCGGCTCTGGATCAGCGTCGCACTCGCCGCGCCCATGCTCGCGCTGATGGTCTCTGCTTTTCTCCCCTCGATGCCCATGCAGCACCTGTTCTCGGCAAGAGCCTGGGCTCGGATAGAGTTCGCTCTGGCAACTCCGGTGGTCCTGTGGTGCGCATTGCCCTTCTTTGTCAGAGGCTGGCAATCCATCGTNNCATCGCAGCCTGAACATGTTTACGCTTATATCTCTTGGGACTGGGTCGGCCTACCTTTACAGCGTCTTCGCAACCGTTGTTCCTCAGATATTTCCAGCCTCGTTTCGTGGGGGCGGAGGACAGATCGATGTATATTTCGAGCCGGCAGCAGTAATTGTCGCTCTGGTACTTCTCGGACAGGTGTTGGAGTTGCGCGCCCGCAGCCAAACCAGCGGTGCGATTCGCGCGCTCCTTGGCCTGGCTCCGAAGACAGCGAAGCGGCTTGACGACAAGGGCGGCGAAGCCGACGTGCCTCTCGATCAGGTCCAAGTTGGGGACCGGCTCCGCGTCCGTCCCGGAGAAAAGGTGCCCGTCGATGGGACTGTTCTTGAAGGCCACAGCTCCGTCGATGAATCGATGATCAGCGGAGAACCCATACCGGTAGAGAAAGACAAGGACGCCAAAGTGACGGCTGGAACGGTGAACGGAACTGGCGCATTCGTTATGCGTGCGGAACGTATTGGTGCCGACACGCTCTTAGCGCAAATCGTGAAGATGGTCAGCGAAGCACAGCGATCACGGGCCCCGATTCAGCGATTGGCAGATCAAGTGTCCTCGTACTTTGTTCCGGCTGTCATCGTTTCGGCCATTATCACCTTCATCGTCTGGTATTTTGCTGGGCCTCAACCGCGCTTTGCCCATGCACTCGTCAATGCTGTGGCCGTTCTGATCGTAGCCTGCCCATGCGCTCTCGGGCTCGCCACTCCCATGGCCATTATGGTGGGCACCGGTCGCGGGGCTCGCGCCGGCATCCTCATCCGCAATGCGGAGGCGCTGGAAATATTCGGCAAGGTTGACACACTCATCATCGACAAGACGGGAACCCTCACGGAAGGCAAGCCGACACTGAGCGCCGTCATTCCCCAGCCTGGCATCAACGAAAACGACCTACTGCAACTCGTCGCCAGCCTTGAGCGCTCGAGCGAACATCCTTTGGCAGCAGCCATCGTGAAGGGAGCCGAGGCAAGGAAGCTATCCCTGTCCGATGTGGTTGAATTCAACTCCACGACCGGCAAAGGCGTGAAGGGAACCGTCACAGGGAAACAGGTCGCAGTCGGGAATGCGGAGTTATTCCGCGACTTGTCAGTCGATCCCGGCCCATTGCTTGATCCAGCTGAAGCTCTGCGCAATGAAGGCCAGACGGTGATGNNTAACGGGAGACAACGCGACGACAGCCAGGGCAGTTGCGGATAAGCTTGGCATCGAGTTTGAGGCCGATGTGCTGCCTGAAAAGAAGGCGGAAGTGGTCAAGGATCGTCAACAAAAAGGCTCTGTGGTCGCGATGGCCGGAGATGGAGTGAACGATGCGCCCGCACTCGCCCAGGCTGACAT
>PLOG01000129.1 GCA_003142935.1 Acidobacteriaceae bacterium | reverse complement strand
AAACGGCTATTGCGTCGCCGCGGGGAGCGGATATCGCGCCGGAATTGCGCTCGCGTCCCGGGACATGCGCACTGTGATCTACACCCTATTGACGGAAGGCGAGAACGGATTATGATTATCCGTCTTCAGATAAATGGGGGTGTGGGCATGTCGTCGAATACGTCTCGTCGCAAGTTCTTATCTGCCGGGCTGATGGTGCCGGTTGCGAGCGCGAGCTCGAAGATGGGTTTCTGGAAGCCGGCTTCAATGGCCGTGGCGGAAGCCCCCGATTCCCCGGTGAAACTGGACTACAAGGTGCTGGGCCGGACTGGGCTGAAGGTAACCACGGTGGGGTTCGGCTGCATGATTACGTCGGATGGCAGCGTGATTGAGCGGGCTGCCGATATCGGGATCAACTACTTCGATACCGCGCGCAGCTATTCTCACGGTAACAATGAGCGCATGGTGGGCGCGGCACTAGGGGCGAAACGCAAGCAGGTTGTGCTTTCGACCAAGACCGGCGCGCCGGACAAAGCAGGGATGCAGCAGCACTTGGAACAGAGCCTGCGCGAGCTGAATACGGACTACATCGATATCTGGTATCTGCATGGCAAGAGCAGCGGCGCCGAGATCACGGACGACATGATCGAGGTGCAGCAGGCAGCCAAGAAGGCAGGCAAGATCCGGTTTATGGGCGTCAGTGCGCACAGCGGCCAGAAAGAAGTGATTCCCTGGATGATTCAAAAGGGCGTCTTCGACGTGGTGCTGGCGGGCTACAACTTTACGATGAGCGCCGGTGGGGACGCCGGCATGGACCAGGCGATCGCCATGGCCGCCAAGGCTGGCCTGGGCGTGGTGGCTATGAAGGTGATGGCAGGCGGAATCCGCAGCGTGAAGCCCAGCGACCCTCTTTATCAGAAATTAACCACGCCGGGTACCCTGCTGGCGGCGCTGAAGTGGGTGGTGAATAAGCCTTATGTGGCGACCACAGTCCCCAGCATGACGGACAACGACCAGTTGGAAGAGAACCTGAAGGCGATGGGGAGCCGGCTTTCCCCAAGCGACGAAAAGGTACTGGCGGCGCATCTGGAGATGATTCGGCCGGTGTATTGCCGGATGTGCGGGCAGTGCGGCGGAACCTGCCAAAAGGGGCTTCCAGTGGCCGATGTGCTGCGTTTTCTTACGTATGCAGACGGATATGGGCAGTTCGCACTGGGGCGGGAGAGATTTAAGGAACTGGCNNGCGTGCAGGTCGCCGAGCGGCTAGCGCGGGCCCAGGAGTTGTTTGCATGAGGGCTGCCGGATTGCTGCCGACCGTCCTGCTGGCCGCGGGAACGTTGGGAGCGCAGGACTACCTGAATTGCCACTTCGTGCCGGGCTGGGAGCCCTCCGGCGCCCCGCGCCAGTACGCCGCCGATAACCTCTTCGAGTACAAGGACGGAGGCGCGGAAGGCTATCTGAGCTTCGGGTTTGTGCACATGCAGGGGATTACCTGCGCGTCGGGCGCGAACACTTTGGATATTGACGTATCGGAAATGCGCGATGCCGACTCGGCTTACGGCATGTTCGCTGCGAATCTCGACTCCAGCCTGCCAATCGCCAAGATCGGGATGGGAGGACAGATCCTGAAACAGAGCGCCAGCTTTGCCAAGGGCAGCTATTACGTGGAGCTTGTGGAGGTGGCGGCTAACCCGGACAGCGATGACTCGGCGACGCTGAGGGCTATTGCGGCCAAAATGCTTGAACATCTGGAGGGCAGGGAGACTCCGCCGGAGGCGCTGGGCTGGTTTGCGCAGGAGGACTTGACGTCGACCCGGCTGGTTCCGGAGAGCGTGCTGGGATTGCGGGAACTGAAACGCGGNNGTCGGCGACGAAGGCTTCACGGCAACGGCGAAGTACCTGGACGGCATCTGCATCTTTCGAAAAGGGAAGACCATTGGAGGCTACGCGAACCTGCCTGAACCCCAGAATGCCGCGATTTGCGCTGCCAAGCTCGCGGCACGAATTCCGTAATCAGCCGCGTTGAAACCCTGATTCCAGGAAGATCCGATCCCCAGGCTGATCCGAGAACATCCGGGGCATTCTATTTTCCGGTCGAGTAGGCCTTTCGGGTTATGCAAGACCACCCCCGCAGGCTTTACCATTCAAAAGAAACATTGCCGAGAGAGGATTACAGTTCATGTCAACGACAGCACCCCCGACTCTACTTGTACTGGCTGCCGGTATGGGCAGCCGTTATGGTGGTCTAAAGCAAATTGAAGCAGTTGGCCCCTGCGGCGAAACCATCATCGACTATTCGATTTTCGACGCCATGCGCGCCGGATTCGGCAAGCTGGTTTTCATCATCCGCAAGGATATTGAGCAGCCGTTCAAAGAGGTGGTGGGCGCGCGTTTTGAAAAGCGGATCGCGGTGGAATACGTGTTTCAGGAACTGGACAAGATTCCCGCGGGGTTCAGCGTGCCGGCCGGACGCACCAAGCCGTGGGGCACCACGCAGGCCATCATGATGGCCGCCGATGCCATTCACGAGCCGTTTGCCGTGATCAATGCGGACGATTTCTACGGCGCGGAGAGCTACCAGGTAATGGCGCGGCAGTTGCAGTCGGGCAGCGGCGACTACGCAATGGTTGGGTTTGTATTGCGCAATACGCTCTCGGAGTTTGGAACGGTAGCACGGGGGGTGTGCCGCGTGGAAAGCGACGGGTACCTTGAACAAGTTGTCGAGCTAACAGCCATTGCCCGCGAGGGCGATCATGCCAGGGACACGGCAAGCGACGGCAAGGTGACCATGCTGACCGGCGACGAACCTGTCTCCATGAACATGTTCGGATTCACTCCGCAGGTGTTTGGGAGACTGGATGAGCACTTCAGGAAGTTTCTTGAAGCAAACGGCACAGATCTCAAGAAGGAGTGCTACGTTCCCAACACGGTCAACGATATGCTTGTGGCCGGGCAGGCGAAGGTGAAGGTTCTGCACAGCAATGATTCCTGGTTTGGCGTCACCTACCGGGAAGACCACGCACATGTTGTCGAGAGCATCCGGCGCCTGATCCAGGATGGCAAATACCCTGAAAGACTTTGGGCATGAGCAAAGAGAGTAGCGTCGCCGCCGCGGCGCGCCAGTTTGAAATCGACGGCGAATTCACTGAGGTCCAGCCTTACGGCAGCGGCCACATCAACGACACTTACAAAGTCCACTTCCGTGAGGGAGGCGCGCCGCACCGCTATATTCTGCAGCGGATTAATCGCAACATCTTCAAGAGACCGGTCGCCCTGATGGAGAATATTCAGCGGGTGACTACACACCTTGCCGCACAGGTGGCGAACGAGCCGGACTCAATCCGGCGGGTGCTCAGGCTCATTCCGGCGCGGGACGGGCTCGCCTGGCATGTGGATGAGGAAGGCAACTATTGGCGCACTTATCGCTTCATTGAGAATGCGCGCACGTACGATGCGGTCGAATCCACAGAGCAGGCGTTCCAGGCTGCCAGGGCGTTTGGCAGGTTCCAGCAACTGCTGGCCACCTTGCCCGCGCCGCGTTTGCACGATACCATACCGGACTTTCACCACGCGCCGAAACGCTTCAAGGCGCTTGAGGATGCAATTGCAGCGGATGTGGCAGGCCGCGCGATCCTGGTAAAGCCGGAGATTGACTTTGTTCTTGCGCGCCGGTCGATCACCGGGGTCCTGCTGGAGGCAAACCTGCCGGAGCGCGTGACCCACAACGACACCAAGTTCAACAACGTGTTGCTGGACGATGCTACCGGCGAAGGCATCTGCGTGATTGACCTGGACACCGTAATGCCGGGACTGGCGCCGTACGATTTTGGCGACATGGTGCGCACCACCACAAGTCCCGCAATGGAAGACGAGCAGGACCTCTCCAAAGTGACCATGCAGTTTCCCATGTTCGAGGCGCTGGTACGCGGCTATCTGAGCACGGCCGGCGGATTCCTGACCAAAGCGGAAAAAGATCTCCTCGCCTTCTCGGGAAAGCTGATTACCTTCGAACTCGGCATTCGTTTCATGACGGACTATCTGGCGGGCGACACTTATTTCAAAATCCATCGCGAAGGCCACAACCTCGATCGTTGCCGGACCCAGTTCAAACTGATCGAGTCCATCGAGCAGCAGGAAGAGAAGATGGAGCAGCTGGTAGAGTCGCTGGCTTCCTGACTCAGGAAAAGCTCTATGACGTGCGCTTGACGTATTCAGCTTGCTTGAATTTGATAAGTTATTGATTTAATTGGCGTCCCCGACGGGATTTGAACCCGTGTTATCGCCGTGAAAGTGGTTACCTTTCTCGTAAGTTGTTGAAACTAGACGACACGGATAGCGCCCAAAGGTAACTTCAGGCATGGTTGGAGCGGGTATCGGACTGTTAATGGACCATGATTTGCGAAGCGCTCTGGAGCCATGACAATGGAACCAGAACTTCGAACCGTTCTCGAATATTCTTCTGAAAAGCCTCCGCGCTCCAAACTGGAGCCCCACCGCGAACTGATCCGCGAACTGCGCCGCAAAGGGCGCACGTATCGCGAAGTCGCCTGCCTTTTCCACGAGCAGCTAGGGCTGCATGTCGCACTCAGCACCCTCCACTCCTTCGTAAAAGTCCGCGCGAAGCATCGCAAGCGATTGCAATTTGAACTGCCGCCAACGGGCCTGGCTTCGACAGAGTCGCCAGTGCTCGAACATGTTGCCGCCCTCAAGGCAAAGCCTGTGGTGCGGGAGGCGAAGCGTGCCCGCTTCGTCTTCCGTGAGAACGAACCCCTAACCCTGACAAACAATGGAGGTGAGCTATGACAGCCAATACGAAACGTGTTGTCTTTACGATGGGCGGCAAAGGCGGTGTTGGCAAGACTGGCGTGATGGTCGCTCTGGCCGAGTGGTTCAAGGAGAATCAAATTCCCGTCACGCTGCTCGATCTAGACACAGAGAATAAGGCGCGTGGCTCCCTGCAACACTTTTTCAATGGGCGGGTCACCAAAGTCAACATCCACACGCCTGCCGGACTCGACGCCTTCGTCGATAACCTCGATGGCGATACGCCCATCATTCTTGCCGACATGGGAGCCGGCGCCGGGCAGGTTGCGGCCGACTGGTTCGAGTCGATGTACGAAGACGTTGCTGCAACCGGTGTCCGCTTTACTGCAGTTGGCGTAGTTACTCCGGACCCTGCCAGCGTCGAGAGCGTTCTTGCCTGGGCAAGCCACCTTCAGGAACGAGTCGAGTATGTCATCGTCGAGAACGCAACCAGTGCCCTGGCCGACTTCACCTACTGGAAGTCTACGGAGCAGGCAAATCGCTTCCGCGAAGCCTTCTCTCCGGAGATCCTGCAGATGGAGTTTCGCCTTGCAGAACTTGAGAACCCTGTCAGGCAGCATGGAGTCCAACTGGGGCAAGTTGCTAACCGAAAGACCGGCGTTGATGAGCTGAAGCGAGCGTCTCTCGTCATGCGCGCGCAGAGCTACCGGCGTCGGCTCTTCTCTGAATTCGACCGGGCAAGGCAGGTGTTCCTGCCATGAGTACGGAGCCGGAAACTCCCAACCTTGCAATTATTGCGGCGGGAGAGCCGACCCTGTTCGACTCTCTCGCCCGGCTCGTCCCCGAGGAACTGCAGGCCGCGTATTATCGCGTTCTTGCACATACTCGTAAACTAAGCCCTGACGACGAGATGCTGCGCATTCTCGANNATCCTGGCCCTGCTCACCCGCCAGACACCGAAGGAAATTGCCGAAGAGCGCGAGCGCATTCAGGAGATGCTCGATCTTCATCAGGAGTTTACAGACGAAGCGCAACAGAAGATGCTCGGCTATGTCTACAAGCTGGAGTCGCGGATCGCTCAACTTCCCGAGAAGATCGAAGCCGGGCTTGATTCACTAAAGATTGCAAGACTGCTGAGTGAAAGCCTGCGCCAGTGTATTTTCCAATCTGGCCTGCCCGCCGCGGCCATATCTCTGCAAGGGACCACGGCGGCGATGACGCGCGCCCAGAAGGAACTCACTGCTGCGCTCGTCAATTTGAGCGATCCAAAGGGCGGAGTGGTCGCTCAAGTTGAGTCCGCGAACAACCGGCTCACACAGTCTCTGGAGAAGCGGGAAAATGCTCTTGATGCGCTCTTGCATCAACTGAACACTTATGTGCTGTATGTCGGGATTCCGGTGATCTCCACCGCAGCCCTGATGATCGGACTGATTGCTGGAATTGCGATTCGAGCCTGCTTGGATTCGGGCCCTGCAGCGGCCGCAAGGCCGATGCCAACAGTGGTTCAAGTTGTTCCAACGTCCAATTTACAAGAGGGTGGCGGGCCGGTTGGCAGTCCAAAGCAGAAACGCCATAACCAGGCTGAGGCAGGAGCCGGAGCTGAGCATGAGCGATAGAAAAGGCCTCTATCGCTCATACTCAACGCTAGTCAGCGAATAGACACCAAGAACATTGCGAAATCAGTGGGGAGGAGGGCCGTCGTATATCCGGCGGTTGGCCTTGCGGGCCACGGGCGGTGTGTGCGAACCCAATGAGGTTTGTCATAGTTAAGAAAAGATAGTACAGTTTTTCTTAATCCATAGGGCGGTATATATCATTCAAGCCATGCGGAATCAGATAGTTGCCAGAATTGAGCGTCTCGGAGAAGACAGCTTGAACAGCATCGCCCGGATGCCTGCAAACGAACGCGCGGAACTGTTCGATTGGCTCCGCTCGATCCAAGTTTGGCCAAGGGGTCGGCGATTGGCCGAAAGATCGGCCAAAAAATCGGCCAATCGTGTAGGTATATGTAAGTAACTTATTGCATAAATTATACTTATTTTAGAAAATAATCGGCCAAAATTGGAATTATCATGGGCCGAGAGGCATCCCCGGAATCCAACCGGCGTGCAGTATCCAAGATAGGCCAAAAGATCGGCCAAAATTCTCGAGGAGTCTGATAAATCTATTTAAGAATGAGTAATATGAAAGAGAAAAGCTTCGGCCAAAACATGGATAAGCGCAAAGCACCTCTTGAAACCGGCGATCGCATCGAGCCCGCATTGCTCGAAGAGGCCCCGACGGAAATCACGGATATCGTCGCGGAACTCTCCGCCAAAGCAGCCACCCTTGGCACCGCACTACATCCCCGGACCGCGTCCAATCTCGCCGGCCTGGTGCGCATCATGAACACCTATTACAGCAACCTGATCGAAGGCCATCACACCCGCCCTCGCGATATTGAACGAGCGCTAACAGGAGAACTCCATCAAGACCAGAAGCGCCGCGATCTTGAGCTCGAGGCCACAGCTCATGTACGGGTTCAGGCCGAGGTGGACAGACTCTTCGCGGACGGTCGCCTGCCTGACCCGACGTCCTCGGATTTCATCCTCTACCTCCATCGGGAGTTTTATCGCGATGCGCCGGAATCCATGTTGCGGATCAAAGGAGCCGGGCGCGAGTTCGTGATGGAGCCAGGGAAATGGAGGTCACGGCCCGAACACGATGTTGCCGTGGGCCAGCATATTCCGCCATCGAGCAACCGAGTTCCGGATTTCATGAGTTACTTCGAGCGACGCTATCATCAGCAGGGACGTGGCATGGGCTCCCGCATTCTGGCTCTTCCGGCAGCGCATCACCGGCTGAACTACATTCATCCATTCGCGGATGGCAATGGCCGGGTGAGCCGGCTCATGAGCCATGCGATGGCGCACACGGCCGGGATTGGCGCACATGGCCTATGGTCCGTTTCCCGCGGATTGGCGCGCGGACTTGAGAGTCGTGGTGAGTACAAGCGAATGATGGACTATGCGGACACGCCGCGCCAGAATGATTTGGACGGGCGGGGGAATCTTTCTTTAAATGCGTTAAAGGATTTCACTTTATGGTTCCTCAAAGTGTCGCTTGACCAGGTCACCTTCATGTCCGGCTTGTTCGAGATCGATGCCTTGGCGCAGCGATTCAAGAAGTATGTAGCGCAGAGCGATACTCTCAAGCCCGAATCCTCGCGGCTCCTCGAAGAGGCGCTGATTCGAGGGGAGTTCGACCGCGGCGAAGCAGCACGCATTACAGGAATGCCAGAACGCTCGGCCCGGCGAGTTCTGAACGATGTTGTGGCCGAGGGACTTCTTGCCTCAACAACGGAAAAAGGGCCGGTCTCGCTCCGCTTCCCGACTGATTCACTGGAGACGTTCTTCCCCAGGCTCTACGTGCAGGCCTGACGCCTCGCCATTCCCATCCAGCGATTTTTGGTGGTGGTGGCCACACAATCCACGAATCCTTGCACATTCGGCTGGATTGGCCGAAACTAGCCCGTAGTCATTGGCTTACCCATAGTATGACTCTGCCGCTGGGGGGAACTGCGCCGCAGAAGTTCCTGCGGCTTAAGGCGCTGGAAGCTGTACAAATGTACTCATACGGAAAGCAAACAGGAAAAGCTGAAAGTGGCCCTCAAGAAATCTGAACTCTATTCATCCCTGTGGTCAAGTTGTGACGCGCTGCGCGGCGGTATGGACGCCAGCCAGTACAAGGACTACGTTCTGGTCCTGCTCTTCATCAAGTACATCAGCGATAAATATGCGGGCCAACCCTTCGCGCCCATCACCATCCCGCCCGGCGCCAGCTTCAAGAACATGGTCGCGCTCAAGGGCACCAGCGATATCGGCGACCAGATCAACAAGAAAATCATCGCTCCGCTAGACCGTAGGCGAGGTCTTCGTCTTTGTGGATGAATGTCACCGTACACAGAGTGGCAAGCTACACCGGGTCATGAAGGCGATGATGCCGAACGCGTGTTTATCGGCTTCACCGGCACGCCGCTGCTCAAAAAAGACAAAGCGACCAGCATGGAGGTCTTCGGCGGATACATTCACACCTACAAGTTCAGCGAGGCAGTGGCGGACGAGGTGGTGCTGGATCGGAAGTCTAAGTGGTCAATTGCAAAGCTGTCGTTAACGAAGCGCGGCGACCGACAATCCAGCGCCGCGCAAAAGCCCGCTGGTTTTCTTGAGCTCCGCCGCCTCCGCACCGATGATTGAGAAACCTTCTTGACTGCCATGACGGGTTTGTCTATCGAATGCGCACGCGGCTCCTGCCATTTCCTTTTCTCCCTCCCCCCACGGTTAAACTTGTTGTGATTTCTTCAGCTTGTCCCCCTCGTACTTACATGCAATGAATCCACTACTACGGGGATAGGGTTTCTTGAAGTGAACTTCTTTGATTACTGGCGGTTAGTTCTGGTTCTCGCATATACTATATGTATGCTGTAAGAGTCATCACGATGGGGAAGTTGCATGCCCGCTTCGAAGAAGGCCACAACACGACCGAAACGCAGAATCGTTGCTCCCGCAGAGACGCGCACTCAACTCCGACTCACAGTAGATTCCAGATTCACCACGAGCCATTTCAATCAACTCTTCGCTGTGATGAAGATCCGGAAAAAGAACGCCCTCGCTGAGCACATTATTATGAGCTTTAAAAGTAAGGCTGCTCAGACTCAACTCGTTGCGTTTTACAACAACCAGTGGCTGAACATTCCATTTCAGACTATCGACACCGCATTCGTGTTCCCATTGACGTTCGAGATTGCCGACGAACTTGAGAGGATCGGAGGAGAGGTTCTCTGCGGGGTCAATCGGTCCAAGGCTTTTCGAGTGATGGTGGCCTATTTTGCCTTTGTCCATAAGCTAAAGAATCCGACACCAACAGCGCTCGCATAGCCTCTTCAGCGCATCTACCTGACGAGATCGTGCGGGGATTTTCTAGCAGTATTCCTACCCGAGGCCACTCGTGTGGCCCGTGCCGCTGGTTCATGGCAAACATCGCGGTTTTAGAAGGTCGAGACTCTTCCGCACGTTCCAAGCGGGCTACAGTAATCCTCGAACGAACTGCGAACAGTCTTCGATCATTTTCGAACACTGTTCGACGTTGTTCGAACTCCGTTCGATGTCATCAGGTCGCGTCACCATCGCTAAGCCATCAGGCTTAGGGATGGTGTCTTCCTTCAAAACCAGCGTAGTGAGAATGAATTTGTCGGTACATTCTTCAATTGATGCTCACAGAATCAGGCGGCTTTGACTGAACTGGGAGAAGATCGCGATGTTGGAGTGGCCTTTACCGCATCTCCAAGTTCAGTCCGGGTGCCATGAGGAACTGCATGAGGCGCTCTACTGGCTCCTTCATCTGAATGTTCTAAAGCAAGGTGTCGTGGTATAGGCTGTTGCATTCGGATTTCGAACAGGGTTAGCGTTGGGTTGTGNNCTGCGTGGAGAGGTAACGCGGGAGCAATTTGAAGCAGTTCGAGAGGGGTTGCATCCAGAGACTGGAGAATTCCTCCGCCCTCGTCACAGTGCTGACCGCACGGATGCAAATGGAGGCGGACAGAGCAAAGGGAGGTCACTGTACGATCTGACCTTCTCCGCGCCGAAGTCGATTTCGATTCAGGCACTCGTTGGCGGTGATGAGCGCTTGATTGCTGCTCACGACAGAGCCGTCCGGGAGGCACTGGCTGAGGCAGAAAACTATGCCGCCGCGCGCGTCCGGCTGAATGGCACGAACGAGGATCGAGCAACCGCCAACTGGATTGTGGCTGCATATCGGCACGACACAAGCCGTGAACTCGACCCGCAACTGCACACCCATGCTGTTACGGCCAACTTGACTTACGACGGAGTCGAAGGGCGCTGGAAGGCATTGCAGGCATCGGGGCTGTATGAGCGCCGTGCGTATCTGACGGAAGTTTACCGGAACGCTCTGGCGCGTGAAGTATACGGCCTGGGGTATGAGATCGAGACGCGCCGCGATTCCAAAGGCAGAGATCATGGATTCGAGATTCGCGGCGTTTCGGATGAATTGCTCGAAAAGTATAGCGTTCGTAGCGCGCTGCGGGACGCTGCCATCGAACGATTCACTGTGGATCATGGACGTAAGCCAACCAATAACGAAGTCGCCGTGCTCGTACGTGAATCCCGCGCGGACAAACTGACGGAGATCTCTACGGAGAGATTAAGGAAACTGCAGCAGGCCAGATTGTTCCCCGAAGAGGGCCGCGCGCTGAAGAAGCTGCATAAGAAGTCCTTAAAGCGCACCCGGCACACTCCGCCTGAACCTTTTCAGGAGGCGGAGTCGCTTCAACATGCGAAAGAGCATCTCTTTGAACGCAGTTCTGTTGTGCGTGAGCACGAGTTGATGACCGAGGCCCTGCGGCACGGGCGCGGAAAGATTGATCGTCGTCAACTGCGCAGTGCTCTGGAACTGGAAAAGTTGGAGGGTTCTCTTATCGGGGCCGGGAACAATCTCGCCACGCGCGAAAGCCTTGAACGCGAACAGCGCATGGTTGCAACGGTAGACGGTGGCATAGGGCGCTACGAACGCCTGGGCGGGAAGCGAGAATTCAGCCCTTCAAAAAGGCTGCGAGAGGAACAGCTACGGGCCGTTCATCAGATACTGGACTCGAATGATTTCGCCGTCAATCTGCGGGGCGCCGCTGGAACCGGCAAGACGGCTGCGCTCACCGAAATCGCCCGCGGACTACGCGAAGCCGGCTGTGAAGTGTTGGCAGTTGCGCCATCGCGTGGCGCGGTTGAGGAACTGCAGAAGGTCGGCTTTCGCGATGCGATGACGATCTCGCGATTGCTGGAGGACCCAAAGGCGCAGGCCGCGCTGCACGGCAGAGTCCTGATCGTGGATGAAGCGGGCATGGTCTCAGGCCGTCAGATGGGAGGCTTGCTCAAGCTGGCGGAGCGCAAAGACGCGCGGATTCTGTTCTGCGGGGACACGCGGCAACTTCAGAGCGTCGAGGCATCGGATGCCCTGCGCGTTTTGGAGCAGGAATCGAAGATGAAGAGCGTTTCACTGATGGCTGTGCAACGTCAGACGCAGGCTGTATATCGGGATGCCATACAGACGCTGCGGCATTCGCCGGAGCAGGGGCTTGAAAAGTTGGAGCAGCTTGGCGCCGTTCGTGAGGTTCCCTACCTGGAGCGTGCGCAGACGGTGGCATCTGCCTATCGGGCGCTCACGACGGAGTCAAACCGCACTGTTCTTGTTGTTGCCGGCACACATGAGGAGATCGGCAAGATTACCGACGCAATCCGTGGTGATATGAAGCAACTCGGCGAACTGGATCGCGGCATTGTCTTTGAACACTACGTGCCGCTGCAATGGACCGAGGCGCAAAAGAAAGATCTGGTGAACTACAAGTCCGGACAAGTCCTGCTCTTCCATCGCTCTTCGCATGGGATCGAAAAGCATGAGGCGCTTACCGTCGAGCGAACAGGTAAATTGGGCATAGTTGCCAGGGACCAGCATGGCATGGAGCGCACGGTGAGTCTCACACAGGCACGATCTTTTTCTGTTCATGAATGCCGACAGATCGAGGCGGCTCACGGCGACAGGCTGCTCCTGACCGGCAATCGCCGCGATGCAGGCTTCCGGGCCACCAATGGCGAACTGGTAAAAGTGCGCGATGTCGATGGCGGCCGCATCCATCTTGAGGATGGCCGAACGCTGCCTGCCAATTATCACGAGTTCGATCACGGCTATGCGGTCACCGCGCATCGCAGCCAGGGAAAGACGGTTGATGCAGTGATTCTTTCCGCCGATGCAATGAAGCAGGAGTTATTCTACGTCGGAGCCTCGCGTGGCCGCCAGGAAATCGTTGTGGTGACCAGTGACCGCGAGCAGCTACGCGAGCTGCTCGGCATCTCCACGGCTCGGCCATCGGCAATTGAACTGGCAAGAGAGCAGACGCCGTTTCATCCCGCGCCAATGCTTGGCCCGGAGCAGTCACCAATGCAGACAATTGAACCGTCGGTGCTGCGCGAGAAAACCGGTTATCGGCGGGATTCGGGAATGAGCCGGTGACCCTCAGCAATCATTGCTTGCCGGCGTATTTGCGGCGGATTGAGACATAGCCCTTCGGAAGCTTGTCCTCTTCCTCTGCCGCATGGCGCGTTGGCCGGTCAAGAATCCGCAAAGCCTTAGAGACTAAGTTGCTGGTTGCCTTTGGACGACGCGCCAGCCACTCTTCATGCTGAAGATGAGCGAGTTTCTCCGCTACGGCGACATTGATGAACTGGTTGAGCGAGACGCCTTCCTTTTGCAAGAAATCCTCCGCTACCCTGCGCACAGAGGGCATGAGCCGGAGCGGAAACTTGTTCACGGCAACTTTCTTCTGGCTTGCGGGCATACCCATCATCTCCTCATTCTGAATTCGTTCAACAATTCCGCCGGTGACAGCACCTGCAGTTGAAAGCGTCTTGCTACGTCACGAAAATGCTTGGTATTGTTGGTAACGATCGCATCCGCGCCACCATTGATGGCAACCTCCAATACCATGTCATCGTTCGCGTCCTGCGAAAGCGATGACGCGTCTGCTCGATCTTTCCACGTTTCTCGGCCACGTGAGCCCATCTTCCACCGCCGTTTACCTGACCATCACCACAGAACTGATGGAGCGCGCGAGCCAGCGCTTTGCTCAATTTGCGGAAGGAACCAGCCACGTGGCACGCAGCGCTATCGGCCGACACACAGCGCGAAGACGAAGATATTCTATCCCAGGCCATCATCGAGTTGGCCAGTCAGTATGGTCGTTATGGCTATCGCCGCATCACGGCGCTGCTGCAACATGCAGGCTGGCAGAGGCAAAGACCGGGTAGAGAGAATCTGACGTCGTGAGGGGCTGAAGGTTCCACAGAAACAGAAGCCAAGAGGGCGATTGTGGCTCGACGATGGCTCGTGCGTTCGGCTGCGGCCGGAGCGCAAGAACCATGTGTGGAGTTATGATTTTGTGAGCACACGGACACATGATGGCAGAAGTGTTCGGCTGCTGAACCTGATCGACGAGCACACACGGGAATGCCTGCTGATCGGCGCAGAGCGGCGTTGGAGTTCCGCCAAGGTGATCGAAGCACTGGCCGACGTGATAGTGGCAAACGGAATCCCGGAACACATCCGTTCCGTCAACGGCCCGGAGTTCATACCCGTCGCGCTGCACTAACTCTTCACTGGCACAAAAAATCGGGCAGGCCATTATTCGTTTTGGCTGACGAACGGCCCACGATTTCCGTCGAAAGACTGTATCCCTTCGGGCAAGTCC
>PLOG01000052.1 GCA_003142935.1 Acidobacteriaceae bacterium | reverse complement strand
ACCACGGGCTGCTAGCCGCAAAACGAAGACGCGGCGAGAGTGTGGCATCCAGTTTCGTTTCAATCGTTAAGGGATGGATCAATCTTAGCGGAATCTATTTGTGCCACCAAACGCTAGATGTGCAATCTGGGAAAATAAGCGAAGATTTTCCGTGGACATGGTTGAAATTGGAGCGAAGTTTTGACAGCTATGATGCCAGCGCCGTGTACTTTGCAGGCCTGCGCTGGCCCGATGGATTGGTGTGTCTACAGAACTGTGGGTAAAATGTTTGAGCAAGTGGTGTCGCCAGGCTACCAACGATAGTAGCCAACCACGCCGACGAAGCTGGTGCTGTGGCTAAGCGTTGCTGGGCAAGCACTAGCTGGCGAATAATGCCGACAAGATCGTAGCCTCTTGCTCTTCCAGTTATTTGCCGGAGTTGAAACTGAACGAATTGCTCAACGCCAATCTCAAGCATTGTCTCACCACTGCGCACTGACACAAACCAAACAAGCGCTCACCCAAGCCGAACCCAGATCCTTGCGTAACATTCAGAAGCATCCCCAATGTGTGCGGAGCTAATTCCAGCAGAACAACGTCAGACAGTCCTCCTAAATCCTAAAGTTGTGGGCAGGATCAATTGTGCTTCTTGGGGCCGAGCAGTACCTGCAGACCTACATAGGCGATCCAGCTGGGCTGACTGTTGTCGGCGGAGATGGTCTGAAAGCTTCGGCCGCCCATCAGGAGAAGATTCACGGTATGGCCCTTATTGAGCGCTTGACGACCGCCCAGACCAAGCGTGGTCTCCCGTTGCTTGGGAACCCCAGTTGCGAACTGGCCGGCGCCATGGCCGATTGGAAGTCGGTTTGTCTCCTGTTGGTCATATAGCTCGATGTAGGCCTCAGTGCGGTCGTTGAACTCATGACCAATCAGCAGACCGCGGCCCCAACTCTGTGGCACAGAGCGGTTCCCGAAGTTGTAGCCGACTTCGCCGTCCAGGCGGATGGGGCCGATGCGGCCATTGATCTCTAGCGGGAGAAAGAAACTGGGACCGGGATCGACCAGGCCGCGAACAACGGAACGCGTAGGGTTATCGAGGAAGAGCTGCGGATAGGTGGAGACGCTGAGGTCCACGATCCGTTCAAGGCTATCCGCTGCTCCCGGGGAGTCGCCTGCAGCCCCGGCGGGCTGCGGTTGGACAGACCGGGAATGGCCAAAGGCCCCGAGCAGTCCGGTGCCGAAGCGAGAACGGAAAGCGGAGTCGCCGGGGTGGTGCTCGTAGAAGCGCCACTTGATGCCGAGCAGACTATCGCCGATGCCTCCGATGGTTCGACCANNGGGATCTCGTACTTAAGCTGGATGCGGTCACCGAGTCCATAATTGAAGTCGAAGTCGGGAACTTGATAGGCACCGGCAGAGGGATTGCGATCACCGATCCAGCCGAAGTTGATCTCCCAATGTTTATTGCCTGGAGTTTCGGGGTCGTCGGCGCGAAATGGCGGACCGCCTTGGGCGTAAGCTGCAACGGCGAAGAGAATGGGAAGGGCGAAGACGGTTGCGCAGATTGCGCGGAAGTAACGGAGCTTCCATTCCTTCTTCTGCACGGGGCATTCGAATGCAGGAGTAACAAGGTTCATTTGAAGAGTAATATCTCAGCTCTCTGAATTTTTACTGAATGGCACATTAAGCAAACAACACCTTTCACGAGTTCATTTTTCTTGCCTGGCCAATAAGCGTGTCCGAAGAGAGATCTGGCATTGCGTGAGTGAGCAATAGACCAGAGTTCGCACCGATGATAATCGCCCAGAAGTTACTAAAGACTTTTACGAAGCACATAGGAAAGACAAACGCGGGGGCCATTGGTTCTGTCAGGAATACCAGATTAGAGGGAAGTATGCCATAACAAACCATCACGCTCTTTGTCGTAGGTCAATTTTGGCGTGAGGGTCGTTCGTAGATTTTATTGACCAGGTGGCACAAGAAGCAGCAGCGAAGTACCAAACGCAATTAGTGAGATCAAGAATGTTACAACCATGAAGCCCATCATCCGCCTCATATTAATTCCCGCAATCGCCAGGATAGGAAGTGCCCAAAATGGCTGTAACATGTTTGCCACGGACTCGCCCATCGATACTGCCATTGTCGTGCCAGGTAGCGATGCATGCAGATTGATGGCTGCAGGAATCACAAGCGGACCCACAACGGCCCAGAGGCCGCCGCCGCTGGGCACAAAGAGCGTAATAACGAGCGCTGTGAGACAAGTAAAGAAGGGCAACGTATGAGCGGTTGAGTACTTGATAAAGACGTTGGAAATTACCATGGCAAGTCCGGTTGTTGTAATGATGCCCATGATACCGCCATAAAGCGGGTATTGCAGGATAAGAGAACCAGTGATACGGGCTGCGTTCTTTACCGCAGCAATGTAAGCTGCGGGACGCCAATGTAAGAGCATTCCAAGCATAAAAAGTGTGATGATGACCGAGTTGAGATCCACCGACCCGTTGGTGTGTTTGAACTGCATAATGAGCGCGGAGATTCCGAAAATGACCATGAGCAGGTTCAGTATCCAGGCGTGGTCGAGCTTCGATCCGATCGTGTCGGCGATTTCACGAATTGGTCTCTGCTGATCTTCTGCGCGCAGCCTTTCGGGGTCGGCATAGACCGAGGCAGCTTCGGACGGACCGAGGTATCGGAAGACGATCGGCAGAACGATAAACAGTACTGCGATAGGAATAAGATTGAATCGCGTGAATACAGTCTGAGAGAGCGGCAGGCCATGTCCGGTAATCTTCTCGACGATATTCAACGCAGATCCATGCGTGGCCTGTGAGAGGGCGATGGAACCGGAGAGGCCTTCCGTGGAAATAACAAATCCGCTATAGGCTGCGGCAACAAGCCATCCAAAATCGATGCGGACGCGCTTGGCAATCTCGCGTGCGAGCAGCGCGGCGGTGACAAGTCCGAGTCCCCAGTTCAGCCAAGAGGCAACCAGGGCGACAAAGATGGTGAGAGAGATGGCTCTTGCCGGAGTTGAGGCCAAGGAAGCCAGCCTGACGAGTGCCCTATGAACCTGAGGCGCAGTTGCCAGAGCGTAGCCGGCAACCAACATGATGACCATCTGGAAGGCAAACGTGAAAATGGCGAAAACGCCTCCGTACCACGCCGAGGCGATTGCCATAGGGGATCCATTGGGAGCGAGCCACCAAGCCAGCAGAGCGCCAACAAAAGTGAGCAGAACCGCGAAGACGAAGGGATCCGGCATTATATTCTGAAAGATATAGACAGAGACGGCTGTGCAGCGGCCCAATAGTCCTTGCTTCTGCACGGGTACTGTCGGATTCGATATTTTGACGGCTTCTGTCTTCACGGGTTACCCTTTTGCACGGCTTGGCGCCTGCGTTGTCTAGATTGTATTTGAACCCGACATACAATTTCGACTGCCGGGATGAAGAAAGATTGAAGGCCGCATGAAAAATCTTTCTTTTGTGAAGCGGGCATGGTGGTGAAGCATTTTTCATTCGCATTTCATGGATATTTCATTCCTTACGGAATAAATGGAGTCGGCATACGCAGCGGTTCTATTTAGCTCGATATAGTCGAGGGTTATGCAGCTCGAGTGTCAGGCATAATATGGACGCGATGCTTCGTCAGCGTTATACAGTTGCGCGAACGCTGTGTGCATCGTCAAGGCAAGATCAAAGAGATTGAACCACGAAAGGTTGAGGAAGAGTTCCCATGAAGAAGCTTAACGTCGTACTGAGCCTTTTCGCGATGACCACCATGTGCATCGCCATGAGCGTCTCCGCCGTGCAGGCGCAGGAGACCCGCGAACAAGCCGCCGCCCACCTTCGCAAGCCCAATCCCAAGGAGATGGACCCTACCTACACCAAGGCCGCTCCCTTTGCCCAGAAGCTTGTAGATCAAGCGCTCGCCGAGCATCCAGAGGTTCTGCTGCTCGCGATTCATGCTGGGGCGCCGAAGTACGATATTATCGCATCGAACTTTGGACGCATCGGTAAGCTCGGAGATGAAGACGACCTGCGCTGCATTCGCACCGGCAAGGATAATCTTGAGGTTAATCCAGAGGGTATCCACTTTGAAGATCAGATTCCGTTGCGCGATCAGGCAGGCAAGATCATCGGCGCTATTGGAGTGGTCTTCCGTTACAAGGCCGGAGACGACAAGCTGGCGCTGCAAAAGATCGCGCAGGAAATTCGCGATGAGATGAAGACCCAGTTACCCGATGCAAAACGACTATTCGGTCCTGCCTAGACGCGCTCACACCGGACCTAAGAGTTTGTTGAATATCCATGTATGTAAGCGAGTTTCTTGGGGAATCGCACTTATATCCGGCTTGAATTGATTTGAATCGTGTGGTTCGCCAGCCTTTATAAGACTTTGGAAGGCCTCCGTGGATTCCACCGGAGGCCGCAACCGGCTCTTAGGAGCACAGCTCCCGGAGTCTTGCCGGTTGTTGTTGATCGAAATGAGTGGCAATCGAGTTTAAATCCTCCGGGCCTTCCGGGAAACAACCCAGAAGCCAGGCAACGGAAATCAAATCAGCTGTTCCTCCTGGGCTGAGATTGCGAGCAATCAGATCATCATCGAACGACTCCAGGCGTTGTCTCCACGCCGGCCGCAAGACACCCCCTTGTTGTAGCAGATGTTGGGCGCGATCGCGAACATAGGTAAGCCCTTCCATTCCCCCGCGTGACACCAGGTTGGTATCATTGTTAGACGCAAGCAGGTGCAGTGTGGCTTGTAACAGTGCCGTATCCTCATCTTCACCTGCCTGGCGCAGCAACCGCAGTACCGGGAGCGCATGACTACGCACGGTGGCGTAGCCTGACGCGGCTTCTCCGCGTGCTCCCGTCAACCCTAGTTCGCGGAACAATCGCTCACCCGCTGTTTGAAGACTGTGTTTGCATCCTAATTCCTGCCCCACAAGGTTCTGACAGACCGCCGCAACTTCCCGGCAAATCCACTCAGTGCATACTGGCTCCCCCTTGGTTAGCAAACGGCCAATGACCGCGCACAGCAGTCCCAGGGCAAAAATGCTTCCCTTGTGTGTATTGATTCCCCCGGTTGCCCGGAACATGTCCCGCTCGCAAAGAAGCCCAACCGGACGGATGAGCGAAACGAAAGTATGCGCTGGCGCCCAGGCATGTTGACGTCCCTCGGTCACGAACCGTGGCAGCCAAGGGGCAATGGCATCGGCGCTGCGCTCAAACATGCAGAGGTCCATGTCGCGGTGGGCACCAGTGTTGCGCCTGTCAACCAGACCGGGCTTGGGGGTCAGCCTAACTTCCATCAACAGGGCTTGGTAAGCCAACTGCCCAATCTGCTCAGCCGATAGCTGGCAGGCTCTGATAGCGCAGGACGTTGACAGCGGCTCACTCTCTGCCTGTCGATCAAATGCATGAACTTTCTTTTCGATAACTGCTAATAGTGCCTCGAGTGAATGGCTCCGATTGCGTGCACAGGCCCGGCCGGGATGTTCACACACCAGGCAACGGCGGGGCTTGCAATTGAACGAAGGACGCGTGAGGGGGCGCATCGACCCGTCAATCACGTCAAGATCCCAGAGGCGGCCCAGCGTATGAGTGTCTTCCAAGGCCATC
>PLOG01000147.1 GCA_003142935.1 Acidobacteriaceae bacterium | reverse complement strand
AACCGTAATCCCCAGCTCGCCCAGAACGGCTGCCGCGCGTTCCTTAACAGCGGGATCTATCCGTGTTTGCACCAATGCGTTTGCAGGCATGACGAAGACTCCTCACAATTATTGTAATTCATTTGAATGACATTTTACAGGACAGACGAACCCGCCGATCCCGGTTCAAAAAGCTCGAAATAGTGACCTTTTGGGTCGAAAAACAGGCTCTTAGTGTCGAAAAATGGGCAAAATCGGAGATTTGCTGTTACCGATCAGTTAACAGGTGAAAATTGCAAACTATTGATGACATGTAAGTTACAAGTAGGGGAAGGGTCGAAAGATGGCCTCCGCGTGGGTAGGGGGTGGGGTCATGCGGATTTTCGCGGGTTCGGCTCGTAATTCATGGAGCCGAGGGCGAGCTGTGCCGCCGATTGCCGGCCAGGCTTGTTTGGGGTTGGGGTCGAGGGCGGGGAGTGGAATGGCCTCGGCCGAGCTGAATTCCGATTTGGATTTTGGGGGCACGGTGGATTCTCCCTATAAACAGGGTGCGCCGAATGATCGTAATTCTCTGCAACCACCTGCGGTGGGGCCAGACGCCTTCGGCAGAGCGAGATGTGGATGGGAGACCCGGCCGTGATCGAATCAAGGCCCCGGCGTGCAGGTTCGTGGTCTCCCAAGCCAGAGGATCCGGAACTGGGCGCCCGGCACCACCCGCCAAGATGTGTGGATTACGTTGCGTTAATAGTCTGAAGTGTGCGGAGAAATTTCACGAATTCCCTTAGAGTAGCTAAAGAAGCGTCTTCAATTCCGTCTGGATCAAAGTGCATCACGTCATTGCGGATCACTCGCACCCTTTCGAGGATCTGGATAAAAACTCCTCGATCAAGATCAAGGTGCAGTGCTGCCCATCGAGAAGGCTCTTCCAAAAGGCGCTTGTACTCGCCGAACGTCAAATCCGCCGCCGATGCGACCGATCTCGTGCCGTCGGCCTCGTCTTTCGCAGCAGCCAACTCATCAGGTGTGAATCTTGCGTTGATGATACGGCGAATATGGTTTTCGATTTCTCCTAATAGGAGAAACGGCTCAGAGAGTTGCTGGAACTGCAAGCTCAGATCGCTTGTTGTGATGATTCCCACAATCCTCTTGTCGGATGCTGAACGAACGAGAGCGTATCCTTGCTCGACGATGACCGGAATGGCGGTGAATAGCGAGGCGTCTGAACTGACCTCTGCGTGGGGGTCCATTGCTCCGCGTGCAGACGTCGGTGCCTGCCCGAGTGCCAGCCGTGTCCCGATGGATTGCCAGCTCACCATTCCCTTCACATCTCGTTCGTTTCCCATCACCGGTAATTGGGAAAAATCGTTCGTCATCATTAGGGTAATCGCTTCAGCAATTTTCGCGTCAGCTTTAACAGAAACTGGGACTCTGTTCGCGGCAGCCAGTTTGCTGATTCGGTAAGTTGGGTCGGCGAACGCAGGGGGCGGCACTCTTGTTTCATTATTATCCGCAGCCTTGACAGTCTGCGCCGGCTCGCCCTGAGCCTCCGTGATTGGATTGGCCTCGCCTGTCGCCAGTTCGAATGCGATTTCGGCGTCAAGGTACGTCGATTCGAAATCCGGAGTGGTCGTTAGGCCGGCCTCCTCCAGCCGTTCTCTGATCCACGATGTAATCCATCTGCCCCGCCTCTGCGAGGACCAAAACCAACTCAGGAACATCCGAACGGTAACCGGGGCAACCGGCTCTGAGGCCTTCAGCGCGCGCGCAATTTCGAGCAGGCGCGTCTTCTGCCATCCGCTCATGTGTAGCTGATCATCGGGGTTAACTGCCTCTCCAGGTTCTGGGGTTTGGCTGGAAGAATCCGCTGAGAATGCAGCTTTGCCCGAAACGGATACCGTTTGTGGGGGAGTTGGAACAGCGCCCGCTCTTTGGGTTTGATCAGGTGCGGGCCTATCTACGATTACTATGCCCTCTTCGTCGGCCATAAGCTCTTTGCTCCGAGCCTATGATACCATCTTGACTTTTCATGGTCACCGGATTAGTCCTTTTCACGCTCTAGCTAAGACGCCGCCGGTTAGGCGTTCCCTGATGAGTTCGTGGCCGTGGGCGAAGAGTTCTTCCAGCGGGAGCTTGCCGGAATCTACTTCGGCGAGGAGGTCGCGCTGGGCGGCGTACTCCTTGTTGACGATGCCCGCTTTGGATTGCAACATGCGCCAGGCTTTGCGGCGCTCTACGCAGAACATGACTAACTGGCGACTGAGTGCGTAGTAGATGGTCTTGCCGGCATCTTCCAATTGGATGTAGACACCGAAGTCGGGAATGAAGGCGCGGTGGCCGGGGTTGAGATAGCGGCGGTAAACCACGTCTTGCTGAGTTATGCGGACCAGCATGTTATCGAGCGGGACGAGCTTGGCTGCCGCTTCGGGCTTGATCTTTTTGAGATGGTTGCGGAAGCGGGCTTCGGTGGTGCACCAGTGGGCGACGGTGTAGTGGCGGGTCTCGCCGGTGACCTTGTTTTTGGT
>PLOG01000063.1:77118-88622 GCA_003142935.1 Acidobacteriaceae bacterium | reverse complement strand
CATTAACGACGCAGGAAACAAATCCTGTCGCTCCAATCCCAGTCTCGCGCTTCCTTTAACAGACCGGCCAAGGCCAAAACGAGGCCGCCGGTGTCTGATGGAGCAATCGTCTTGTCATCCACAAAGATCACGCCTGCGTGGTGGCGTACTTCTTCGGCCCAGGCCTTGAGGAGCGGTGGAATCGTCCGCCGATCATAGGTTACGAGCGTCAATCCTTGGGCGCTTGCTCCCTTCAGGCAGGCGGCGTCCTCCTGGCCTAGGAAGTTCCCGTCTTCCCACTCCGTCATGGCATGAACAGCGATTGTCCGATCTCTTCGGCGCAGACCTTTGGCTACATCCGGCGAGATGTGTTCGTCGAGGAGAAGCTTGAGCATTTCAGCATCCAGCGGTTTTCCCGGGCGTGAATTCGGCGGCCAGGGGCAACATCCGCTTCAAAGAGTCAAAATCGGTCGAGTCGTTCTCCGATAGCGCCACGTCGATCTCTTCTGGAAAAGCCTCGGCGTAGTGAACCGCAGCCTGAACCTTTCCGAGCGGCCATCCAAGGTGCTTGGCCACGGCGGCAACATCGCCCTTGTGGTTGCGAGCGAGCAGCATGATCTCCCATACTGCAAGTGAGCTCCCCTGGATGCACGCCTGTCGACCTGCCGGTGAATCGCGAAAGTCAATGAACGCGAACTCCGACCTGCGCAAACCCTCCTCGACAAGCTTCGCGCTGGCGTCGCTTGGCGTCCAGCCATGCCGGTTGGCCATCCGTTTGAGGCGCATTCCGCTCTCCGTTGGAAGCCGCATGCTAATGACCATCGAACGGCCTGCTGTCATTGCGATTCCTTCCAAGTGTCACTCATGTAAGCATTGTAACACTGTAGGCGGACTTCAGTTGACGGATCGGTCTTTAAAGTCCAACGGAGACATTCAGGAATCGCTTTGCGCGCTATTTCTTTCCAAGACCTTCACTGCTTTGGCCTCTTCAACCGCCGGACACCAAAGGCATCAAGCTTTGCATCTGTACTGAGAATCGGCAGATTGTTCTGGATCGCCTGCGCGGCAATCATGCGATCGAATGGATCGCCATGCGCATCCTCGAAGCGCGCAGCCCGCATCATAGACTCAGGTTCCAGCGGCAGAATCGTGTATCCAAGCAGATATTCGATATTGTCGATCAGGTCGCTCTCGAACTCAGCAGCCTCGGGGAGTTTGCCGTTCCGTACCTTCTGGCTGATCTCGTAGATGGACGCCGCGGATACCAGAATCTCGTTGTTGAGACCAACGATCAACTCCCTGGCCCAAGGCTCCATTCGATCCGGCTGAATGGCCGCCCAGAGCACATAGTGGGTGTCGATCAAAAATCTCACTCGCACTCCCCGCGCCACGCCTTGAGTTCGTCTTCGGGCAGTTCGTCGAAGTCGGCCGGTATGTCGAAATCAGGATGATAAAACATGCCGAGAGCCCTTTCTTTCACCGGCTTCAGGGCGACAATCTCCGCCACCGGCGTCTTTTTCCTCCCCTGGGTCAGAATGATCTTCTCACCGCGCTGTGCCCGCTTAACCAGATCGGAAAGCTGGGTTTTGGCCCTGAACATCGTGGCTTCAATCATGCGCGCCCTCCATAATGCTAAGAATATATTAGCTAACATCATCCGAATTTGCAACGCAGCCCGTTCAGAGTTTTGCACCGTGCTGGATTTGTCTACTGAGCAGCGGAGGCAGCGTACGCAACAGCGCCTTAAAGTACATGAAATCAGTCACTCCCTGCAGTTAGTTAAACCCGCCCTCAAGCCCCCAGAGGCTCAAACCTGGCCTGGAAGAACCGCAAATATTTCGGCTCGTAGGTCATCCGCAACCCGCCGATGCCCGCCCTCTCCGAGAACACCGCCTCCACAGATTCCGCCACCACGTCCATGTGCGCCTGCGTATACACCCGCCGCGGAATCGTCAACCGCACCAGTTCCAGCTTTGGCTTGTTGTTCTCGCCCGTCTCCTTGTTCCGGCCCGCCGAAACAATCCCCCGCTCCATCGACCTGATTCCCGAATCCAGATAAAGCGCCGCCGCCAGAGCCTGGGCCGGATACTGCTCCTGCGGAACGTGCGGCAGAAACCCCTTCGCGTCCAGAAACACCCCATGCCCGCCAATCGGCTGCACAATCGGTATCCCCGCATCGATCAGCTTCTGCCCCAGGTAGAGCACCTGCCCCACCCTGGCGCGAATATGATCCTCGTGCAGCGACTCCTCAATCCCCGTGGCCAGCGCCTCCATATCCCGCCCCGCCATCCCGCCATACGTATGCAGCCCTTCGTAAATCACCGCCAGATTCGCCGCATCCTCATAGACCGCATGATCGTTCACCGCCAGGAACCCGCCAATATTCACCATGGGGTCCTTTTTGGCGCTCATCGTGCACCCATCCGTATAAGAACAAAGCTCCTTGACGATCGAAGCAATCGAGCGCTCCTGGCACCCCGGTTCCCTCTTTTGAATGAAATACGCATTCTCGACCACCCGCGCCGCGTCCAGAATCACCCGGATTCCGTACCGTTTGGCCAGCTCGCCTACCGCCTTCATGTTGCCCAGCGAGATCGGCTGTCCCCCGGCCAGGTTCACCGTAGCAGCCACGCTGATATAAGGTATCCGGCTGGCCCCATAAGTCTTGATCACCTCTTCAAGCTTGCCCAGGTCCACGTCGCCCTTGAAGGGGTGAAGACTCTTGGGATCGTGCGCCTCGGGGATAATCACGTCCACAAACGTTCCGCCCGCCAGCTCCTGGTGCAGCCGCGTCGTGGTGAAATACATATTCCCCGGAACAATATCCCCAGCCTTGATCAGCGCCTTCGACAGCAGGTTCTCCGCCCCGCGCCCCTGGTGCGCCGGCACCACATACTTGTAACCAAACCACTGCTGCACAGCGCTTTCCAGCCGGTAAAAACTCCGGCTGCCGGCGTAGGCCTCGTCCCCCACCATCATGGCCGCCCATTGCCGGTCGCTCATCGCCGAGGTCCCGGAGTCGGTCAGCAGATCGATATAAACGTCATCCGACCTGAGCAAAAATGTGTTGTACCCAGCCTCCAGAATCGCCTTCTCCCGTTCAGCAGGAGTCGGGATTCTCACCGCCTCGACAACCTTGATCTTGAACGGTTCCGCCCATGTCCGCTTCTCTATCGCCATCGCATCCACCCCTATTCGGTCTTAAATTGGTCTGGCACGAGAATAGGCGATAAACTGCCGATTCTGAAGAGCTCTTCGATGGTATTCAAGCAAATATTGAGCGATTTATAACACTTGAGCCCGATCTACTTTATGATCGTTAAGTCAAATCATGGAGGAGAAGCCATTGTCCCAATCCGACCGGGAAAAGCTGCTCGACTCGCTGGGCTGGAAGCTCCTGGCCGAGTTGCAGGCGGACGCGCGCATCTCCTTCGCCGAGCTAGGCCGCCGCGTCGGCCTCTCCACCCCCGCGGTTGCCGAACGCGTACGCCGCATGGAGGATGAAGGAATCATCCGCGCCTACCGCGCTGAAATCGACCCCTCCATCGTCGGTCTCCCCATCACGGCCTTCATTCGCATCAGCATCGTTGGCAACGTGCTTGCCAAACTCACCGAGCGCGTCCACTCCATGCCCGAGATTGTCGAGTGTCACCGCGGCACCGGCGAAGACTCCTTCATCCTCAAGGTGAACGTTGTCTCCGTCGAGCACATGAAGGACGTAATCGACCGGCTGACGCCCTTCGGCACCACGTCTACATCGCTTGTCCTGGAATCCCTGATCGAACGAAACGAACTTAGTCCCCGCAACCTCAGTTGGACACTCCTCCGGAAACAAGCCCCCCTGCCCCGCTAATCATCCGCCAAGCTGCCAACTCGCGATCCCGCGAAGCGGGGCGAACTCGCTAAAAGGTTCCCGGAACTTCGATGTCTGCAGACATCCTCTCAAAGAGCAGAAGCTCCCCCTCTGTCCGCGCCTCCGCGGAAGCGCACGACCGTTCCCTTTCTAATTGCGAATCTCTGCCAGCAAACCTTCCACTTCGGCTCGCTCCTCTGCCGTCAGCGGCAGCAGCGGGGCCCGTGAGCGCCCACCGTAATAGCCGTTGAAATCGCAAGCGTACTTGACGCCGCTGATTCCGAGGTCGCCGACAATGCGTTTGTTGGCTGCGGCAATCCTCGTTTGTTTTTCCTCGGCAAGCTTCAAATCATGGTCTTTCCAGGCCAGATAAATCTCCTGGCAAGCCTGAGGCGCACACGCCCCAAAAGCCAGGATGCCCCCGCTCGCGCCCTCTTTGAGCGAAGCGAACAGCGCGGAAGCCGAACCGCAGATCACCTGGAACCCAACTTCCCTGCTCCGCGTCTTGATTGCCGGAGCCGGGGCAGCAGTCGCCACCGCCGCGCCGCCNNATCGGCGTCACCGTCACGGTCCGTTTCGCTGCGTTCTTCGTCGCAGCCACAGTGTCGCGAATCCTGTCAACGCTGCCGCTCGAGTCCTTGATGCCAATCACATTCGGGTGAGCCGCCAACTCCGCAACAATCTCAATCGGAATCTGGTAAGGAACGCACTTCGGAATGTTGTAAAGCAGCACTGGCAGCGGCGAGCGGTCGGCCACGCTGCGAAAGTAGTGCAGCGCCGCCGCCGTAGACATCTGTCCGGCGTAGTAGCTCGATGTCCGCACCAGCACCGCATCGTAGTTGAACTTCGCCGCGGCCTCCGCCAGCTCCACCGTACCCTTCACGCTCTCGCGCCCCACGCCCGCAATCAGCACCTTTTCCGGAGCACAAGCTTCAGCGGCAACTCGCAGCACCTCGCGCGTCTCAGCGTCGTCCAGCATTGGCGCTTCGCCGGTCGAGCCCAGAACCACCATTCCCGCCAGCAGGCTGCGCGAGTACCGGCTCATGTTTGCTTCCAGTTTGCGAAAATAGACCCGCTCATCCCCGTAGAACGGCGTGGTTGTCGCGGCAAAAACCCCTTCGATCAGCATGGCCTTATTGTAGAACCGGGACCGGCCAGTCCACCCCTCCCGTCTGCCCGCAAGGCTCAGCGTCTCTCTTGTATTTGCCGAGCCCCACTCCTTAAGCGGATAATAGCCGGGAAGAAAGCCCCGTCTCAGGAGCGGTCCGGATGGATTCTCTATTGCGTACGGATGAAGATGAGGATCGGAGCGCCTCCCGGCTTGTCGGCCAGGCGGTCTCCTTTATCGTCCACACGCTTTTGGCTCTCGGCTCGTGGGTAGCCCTGATGCTCGTTGGCTACGCCATGAACCCATCCAACGTTCCCCAGCTCCTGATCCTCCTGCTTTCCCTCGCCGTTCCTCTCGTCGTCGGCTTCATCGTCACCCGCATCCGTCAGGACGAAATGGCCACCGTCGTCTGGTTGCTCGGCCTCATCTGGCTGATGATTGTCGCCTTGTGGATTGTGGATATGCCGACCAGGCCCAACCAGTGCTTCCATTGCGGCATTGGAGAGAAGCTGTCGCGCACGCTCTTCAGCCTGCCCCAGCCCAGCGGCCTCATCGACGACGACGGCCCTTTCATCGGGACCTGGCCCGCGGCGGCTCTCATCGGCTACTCCATCGGCGCCGCCTTAGCACTGCGCCGCAAGCAACCCGCCAGCGACGAAGCGCCCTGAAGGGTACGGGCTTCAGCCCGTACATCAAGTCAGCCAATAAAATCAAGGGCTTTAGCCCCCGAGGGAACGTCCCATCACACGCCAATCGCCGTATGCAATTCCTGCAAGGCATACACCGTAGTCCGCCGCCGCTGCATGGCCGCAATCCCCTCCGCCGCCGCCTGCGCCGCCGCAATCGTCGTAATCGTCGGAATCCGCGCCAGCACCGCCGCCCGGCGAATCGCCTTCTCGTCGAAAAACGTATCCTGCCCCCGCGGCGTGTTCACAATCAGCTGAATGCGGTCGCCCTTGATCAGGTCCACAATATTCGGCCGGCCCTCCTTCACCTTGAAGACCCGTTCCACAATCAGCCCCGCTCCCTCCAGCACATTCGCTGTTCCCTCGGTGGCCACAATCTGGAAGCCCAGGTCCGCATAGCGCCGCGCCAGTTCAACAGCCGCAGGCTTGTCGTGGTCGTTGACCGTAAAGAACACCGTCCCCTTGGTTGGAAGCAAATGCCCCGCCGAAAGCTGCGCCTTCGCAAAGGCCTCGCCAAATGTCGACGCCACGCCCATCACCTCGCCCGTCGACTTCATCTCCGGACCCAGAACCGTATCCACTCCCGCAAACTTGGCCCACGGAAACACCGGAGATTTCACGTAGTAATGTGAGCCGGTTTCCAGATCCTTGCCCGAATCAAGCTGCGTCGGCAGTAACTCGCGCAGCGTGCGCCCCGTCATCAACCGCGCCGCGATCTTGGCCAGCGGAATCCCGGTCGCCTTCGATACATACGGCACCGTCCGCGAAGCCCGCGGATTCACCTCGATCACGTAAACGTGGTCCATGCCCTCGGCATCGCGCTGGATCGCAAACTGCAGATTCACCAGCCCCACCACCTTCAAAGCAAGAGCAAGCTTCCGCGTGTAGACGCGCAGAGTTTCAAGCGTCTCTTTGCGAATCCCAACCGCCGGAAGCACGCACGACGAGTCGCCGGAGTGAATGCCGGCCTCCTCTATATGCTGCATGATTCCCGCGATGATCACGTCCTTCGAATCGCACAGCGCGTCCACGTCCACCTCAACGGCATTCTCCAGGAAGTGATCCACCAGCACCGGCCGCTCCTGCGAGTACTCCACCGCTTCTTTCATATAGCGAGTCACCGCCTCGGCATCGTAAGCAATCACCATTGCTCTTCCGCCCAGCACATAACTCGGCCGCACCAGCACGGGATAACCGATGCGCTCACCCACCGCCAGCGCTTCTTCTACACTCGTTGCCGTTCCTCCGGCAGGCTGCGGAATGCTGAGTTCTTCAAGCAACTTTCCAAATTGTTTCCTATCCTCGGCCAGATCGATCGACGCCGGCGAGGTCCCTATAATCGGCACTCCCGCCGCCAGCAGCCTCTGCGACAGGTTCAGCGGCGTCTGCCCGCCAAACTGCACAATCATTCCGATCTTCGCCCCCGATTGCGCTTCGTGGTTATAAACCGCCAGCACATCCTCCAGCACCAGCGGTTCAAAGTAGAGCCGGTCGCTGGTGTCGTAGTCGGTCGAAACCGTCTCCGGATTGCAGTTCACCATGATGGTCTCGTAGCCATCTTCCTTCAGCGCAAAGGCCGCGTGGCAGCAGCAGTAATCGAACTCGATTCCCTGCCCGATCCGGTTCGGCCCCGACCCCAGAATGATCACTTTCGGCTTGTCCGTCGGTGGCGCTTCATCCTCCTCGTCGTACGTCGAGTAGAGGTAGGGCGTCATCGATTCAAACTCCGCCGCGCAAGTATCCACCAGCTTGAAGACCGGCTTGATTCCCTTCCCTTCGCGCAGTTGCCTCACCTGCTTGATGCCCTCGTGCCCCTCCAGCTTCCATTCCTTCGCAATCCGCTCGTCGCTCAGCCCCAACCGCTTCAGTTGCCGCAACTGCTCCGTACTTATCTCTTCCGGAGTCGTCTCGGAGATCGCCATCTGCGCCAGCGTCACCTCGCGCACCTGGTGCAGGAACCACGGGTCCATCTTCGTGAAGCGAGCCACCTCCCGCACGCTCATGCCGCGCTCGAAGGCGTAGCGGATGTAGCCCAGCCTCTCCGGCCGCGGCGTCACCAGCATCTGCGTCAACCGGCGCGGCTCCAGCACCTCGGCGCCCGTCTTCTTCCCGGTCTCAAGCGCCCGCCACGCCTTCATCAGCGCTTCCTTGAAGGTGCGCCCCATGGCCATCACTTCGCCCACCGACTTCATCTGCGGCCCCAGCGTGTCGTCCGCTCCGGGAAACTTCTCGAACTGCCACTTGGGAATCTTCACCACCACATAATCGATCGTCGGCTCAAAACACGCCGGCGTCTTGCGGGTAATGTCGTTGGGAATTTCGTCCAGCGTATAGCCCACCGCCAGCTTGGCCGCAATCTTTGCAATCGGAAACCCGGTAGCCTTCGACGCCAGCGCCGACGACCTCGACACACGCGGATTCATCTCGATCACCGTCATCCGCCCGTCCACCGGATTCACGGCAAACTGCACATTCGATCCGCCCGTCTCGACGCCAATCTCGCGCATCACCGCAATCGCCGCATCCCGCATCTTCTGGTACTCGCGATCGGTCAGCGTCTGCGCCGGCGCCACCGTAATCGAGTCGCCCGTGTGCACGCCCATCGGATCGAAATTCTCGATCGAGCAAATGATGATGACGTTGTCGGCCAGGTCCCGCATTACTTCGAGTTCGTACTCTTTCCACCCCAGCACGCTCTCTTCAATCAGGCACTCATGCACCGGCGAGAGATCGAGGCCCCGCGCCAGAATCTCCATCAACTCTTCGCGGTTGTAGGCAATGCCGCCGCCCGTCCCGCCCAGCGTAAAGCTCGGCCGAATCAGCACCGGAAAGCCGAGCTTGGAAGCAAAATCCAACCCGTCGCGCAGGTTATTCACCAGCGCCGACTTCGAAACCTCCAGCCCGATCCGCACCATCGCATCCTTGAAGAGCAGCCGGTCCTCAGCCTTCTTGATGGCCTCGAGCTTGGCCCCGATCAGCTCCACGTTGTAGTGATCCAGAACCCCCGCATCCGCCAGATCGACAGCCAGGTTCAGCGCCGTCTGCCCGCCCACCGTCGGCAGCAGCGCAAACTTCCCCGCAACAGGCTGATTCGAGAGCATCTCCGATTCAATCCGGATAATCTCTTCCACGTACTCGCGCGTCAGCGGCTCAATATAGGTGCGGTCAGCCAGCTCCGGATCGGTCATGATGGTCGCCGGATTCGAGTTCACCAGCACCACCTCGTAGCCCTCTTGCTTCAGAGCCTTGCAAGCCTGCGTCCCCGAGTAGTCGAACTCCGCCGACTGCCCAATCACGATCGGCCCCGAGCCAATCACCAGGATCTTCTGAATGTCGTTTCTACGTGGCATATTTTTGGGTAGACTGCTCTTCCTCTGGGGTTGTGCGGCTGTGCCAGGAATGCCCCGTTTCGGCATCAAAAGTGTCGGCTAGTATTCCCGAGCCGACAGCCCACGACTTACGGTGATTCTGGCCCCTCGCATCGGGGTACGCATAGCGCAAATCGTAAGCGTCGTAAAGTCGCTGAAAGAACCTCGAATAGTGTATCGGGCTATCTGAGGAAGGATAATTCGGCCATATTTCGACCCTTCCTTCCAGGCATCGGTAGACTAGGAGGCCGATGGATTCATATCGCATTGGCGGGTCGGTGATAGTGCCGCGGCCATTCAGCGCGCACAACGCGTTGTGGTAACGAACAATGCTGTCGAGTGGCCGGTCCAGCGCGTCAAAGGAGGCATCGTTAGCGTTGAGACCCTCACCGGCCTTTGCGAATTTGATCAAGTGAAGGAAGCCAAAGACGAAACCTGGATACATCATGTGGATGTTCACACAGTCGCCCGGCGCCTCTTCCATTCGATTGGTCAGGTTCCGAAATGCGTTTCCAGTACTCTTGACCGAAATTCCGAGCGCAGGTCCGATTCCGGGGGGAAACACCGTGACATCGAGATTCTTGTATTTCATCCCCCCGAGCACACTCTGCTCGGAACGGTCTTCTGCCTCGGCAGAGTATGCCAGTCCATAGCTATTACCGGGACCTGGTTTGCATGTCATCGCCGGGCGTGGATGTAGCCACCCAGGGGGAAACCCACCCTCAACCACCAATCGATTCGAGCAATGAGCGTGCATCAGCTTGATATGCTGGCTCGACTGGGTCTTCGCATCCCCACACAAAGCCCCCAGCCCCTGCCCTAACGTGGCTACAGAAATCTCGGTCACTGGTGTTTTCGCCATTGTTCCATCCTCTCTGCGGCTTCGCTCAAAGAGAGACATTCGGATTCGGACAGGCCAATCTCGTTTTTTAGAAGATGACGATCAAACAGGTCGAGACTTTGATCCCTTGAGTTGGTCAGGCTACGGCTAGAGTGATTGAGCAGCATCTGTGCGTGAGATGCACTCGGGGCCACCACGAGAATACGCTCTGCTTCCGAAGGCTCGATTTTGAAAAGGCCGCCGCCCAACGCATGACCCTCCATTTCACAACTCAGCCGGGTCAGTGAATTGCGCCACGCTACTGCATAAGAATTTGCATCGTGGCCATTCAGAAACCGCAGGAGATGGATCGTGTTTGGCGCAACAAGGGCCGCCGCATTCGTGACCAGGCGAGGCATATCTCCCGACATATAAGACAAAAATGCGTCAGCCACGCGGACATGCGGCACAACGTACCAGAATTTTCTCTTTCTGCACTTGTAGCGATCCGCAATGCCATCATTTTCACCTTGGTCCAAGTATCGCTGGATCGGAACAGGAAGCAATTCCTTTGCGATGGCCGGAAGCGAGAGGAGAAAAATCTTCTCGCCCGCCTCCCGCCTGGCAGCCCATTGCTGCGTGTGAAATGAGGCGCCCTCAACATCGCGAAGATTCAATGCCGCGGGCCGAAGGAACTTCTCGCCAATCTTCCATTGTCTACGCTCGTCATCCGACAAATGAAAGAAGTTGTTCGCGCCGGTGACATACCCAATGCCAACGTCAGCTACGTCTCCCAGTCGGCGCACCCGGGGGTGCGCCGCAAGGGCTTCGTAGAGCGAAATCATCGCGTCTGGCAGGAGGTAGTGGCTCAGTCGAAACCTGCCGCTCGCGATCTCCTTCAGATCTACCGCACGTGTCGTTTTTACGGAGCTGTGCAAATTCTCGGCTGCAGTTACAGTGAACTCGCGGCAGGCCTCTCCGTACCCGTCGCAAAACAGCAACACTGTGCTTTGGCCGAGCCCCCCGAAGAGCTTGTCCCTGAACATCTCTATTGCTACATTCTTGAAATGCCGAACCAGGTACTTCAATACCTCGCGGGCATACATCGCGTGGCCCAGTTCAGAAGGCATCACCATCGCAAGACGGCCACCGTAGCGCAAAAAACGGACGGAATGCACAACGAACGGCGCCCATGACGAGGCTAGGCGGGGCAACTGACACCCAGCTTCCATAGCCCTCAAGTGCCCTTTTGAGGCCAAGTCGCTATTGAAAGTTTGATAGCGAATAAAAGGAGGGTTCCCTACAACGCAGTCGAATTGCGGAAGAGACTTTGGCGTAAGGTCAAAAAAATCACTCTCGACTAATCGAGCATTGCGCACATGTTGACGTGATTCCCTTAACGCATCCGCGGATACATCGACGCCATGCAGCCTAGGCGAGAACGAACCAAGCTTCTCAAGCCGGGTTGCGGCAGCAACCAAGAAAGCGCCGTCTCCGCAGCTCGGATCAAGCACAGAGACATTGTCATCGCGAATCGCCCACTCCACGAGACGGTTTGCCGCGGCCTCTTCTGTGTAGAACGCACCCAGAGCCTTTGGTTCAGGCCTTTCCGTTCTGGCCGCGAGTCCGCTCATCCCTTCCACTCCTCCATCATCAACCGGAAATCTCGGAACAGATAATGCGAGTCATG
>PLOG01000063.1:0-77109 GCA_003142935.1 Acidobacteriaceae bacterium | reverse complement strand
AGCTTGTACGTCCGCCCGCCCAGCGCCAACCCCGTAAGTTGATGACCCAGGCAAATCCCGAACACCGGCACGCGCCCCAGAAACTTGCGAATCGCCTTCACCGCATAATCCACCGGCTCCGGATCGCCCGGCCCGTTCGACAGAAAAATCCCGTCCGGCTTCAGTTCCAGCACTGTCTCGGCGCTCGTCTCCGCAGGCACCACCGTCACCCGGCAGCCCTCTCGCGCCAACATCCTTAGAATGTTGAGTTTGATCCCAAAATCATAAGCCACCACATGAAGCTTGCGCTCTTTTGCGTCTTGGACGAGTGCAATTGGCAGTAGGGCATCCCCCGACTGATTCCGCCCATCGGAAGAATCGAACGAGTAAGCGGCCTTTGTCGACACCACCTTGGCCAGGTCCGTTCCATCCATCTTGCGAATGTTCCGCGCCCTTTTGACCAGCGCCGCCACGTCGTCGGTCTGGGTCGAAATCACGCCACGCATGACGCCGTAGGTCCGCAGGTGCCGAACCAGCGCCCGCGTGTCGATCTCCGCCAGCACCGGCACCGCATACCGCTCCATATACTCGTCGGTCACCTGCTCCGACCGCCAATTGGAGCTCACAGCCGAGAACTCCCGCACGATCAAACCCTCAATATAGGGCTTGGCCGACTCATTATCGGCCAGATTCGTGCCGTAATTGCCAATTTGGGGATTTGTAAGAACTACGATTTGCCCGGCATAGGAAGGATCGGTGGCGATTTCCTGGTAACCGGTAAGAGAAGTGTTAAAAACGACCTCGCCCTGGCATTCGCCGGGGTACCCAAGCCCAAGGCCACGGAAGATGCGCCCGTCTTCGAGCGCTAAGATTGCCTGCATCGCCTCTCCGAGGAGTGGATTCAACCGCTTCATGCCGGAGTCCGTTTTCCCCTGCACCCTCAGCTTCCGGCTTCAATCTGAACCCGCCTTGCTGAAACTGACTTGAAAAGGGGGCAAACACACCCAGGGACGGACGCCGGAACAATCGCCTCATTCACTATAACAGTCTTCCTGCCGCGCCCTGTGGATTGTCCCGCACTGCCTGGTCCACCGCAACTCCCAAAAATATCGTGCCCGGAAGTGTCGCCAGTCAGTCCCGGCCTGCGACTCCTCTAGCCTGCTCAAATCGGATTACTTCGCCCCCTTCGCTCTCCATCAGAACCTTTTGCGCTTTGCGCATCGCGTTCGCCGCCCGCTGTCCTATCAGATACGGTTGTATCCACCCAACCGCACTCCCCGTCTCGCGGTCGTTCTGCCACACCCCAAGCCCCAGGGTCAGAACTCTGTCCGCCGCATCGATCTCTTCCGCGCGCCGAAACAGCCCCGGCAACTGGGCCGATTCACTGATGCGGAGAACATGCACAGCGTCACGTTCGGGAACGTAGTTGGGCACCATCAACACAACCGATGCCCGCACGTCCTCTACCGGCAGCGCCGCCTCATGCATCGCGTTTCTCAGCTTCTCCAGCAAGATGCAGGCTTCGTGAATCGCCACCGTGGGCGTCAGTTCCCTGTCTTTCTTTAAACGGCGTCCCGCCTTGAAGGCCCGGCGCACCTTCGCAGCCTCAGTCCACGTGGCCGCCATTGGATTCGTCGTTCCCGTATGTTGCTTATCAAGCGCCATCGCGCCCTCACAAATACATGTAATCCTAAAAATAATTGAATATCAAGAAAAAATTAACTCCGAGATTAGATAAATCAAATTACCGCCATCCAACCACTCATCCAACGGTTTCATAAAGTATGGTCATCGCGATGTTTATAAATAATTTAAGGCTACGCAAAAAAGCTATGCTCATCATGCCTCAGCCCGCAATCCCGCTCAGCGCACCGCCCCAGCGTCCTTCGCTGGCCAGTAGATAAACACGGCCTTGCCGTAGATCAGCGGCCGCTCCACCGGCCCAAACTCACGGCTGTCCGACGAGATCGACCGGTGGTCCCCCATCATGAAATAGGTGTCCGGAGGCACCACCATCTCCGCCATCGACCGCGTGTCGCGATACACCCCAGGAACATAACTCTCCCTCAGGGGTTGGCCGTTGAGCCACACCTGGCCCTCGGCGATCCACAGCCGGTCCCCCGGCAGCCCGATCACCCGCTTGATGTAGCTCTTCTCCGGGTCGCGCGGGTAGTGGAAGACCACCACATCTCCCCGCTCGATTGCCGAAATATGATAGACAAACTTGTTGATGAACAGCCGGTCGCTGTCTTCCAGCCGCGGCAGCATGCTCGTTCCCTCAACCCGCACCGGCTGGTAGAGAAACGTAATAATCAGCACCGAAGCGGCTACGGACACGAACAGATCGCGCAGCCAGAGCCCAAGGCCCGACGCTTTCTTCTGCTGTGAGGGAGCCGCGTTGGCAGCAGGCTGCGTAGCGCCGCTCTGGGGTTCAGACGCGCCGCTCTCTAGTTCATTCGTCGAGTCGGAGACAGGGTTTTCGTGGAAACCTATTTGCATCTCAATTCCAGATTACTATTAATTCCATATTATTCGCAGCCCAACCCTCCCGCCGGACAAAGAACCTGTACGCGTCTGGGCTTCTCGACCGGTTTGGGCTGGTTGGCCGCGGGAACCAGAGCGGTGCCCGCCGAACCCGCTGCCCCCAGGTTCTCCTCTACAAGAATCAGTGGCCGTTGCAGAACCATCTCCAACTGCGTTCCCGATGGAATATCGACATCGGCGTTGCGCGTAAACAGCGTTACCAGCCCCACCGTGGCCAGCCCCGCGCCCAGTCCGGTAAGACCGCCTGAAATCGGGTGCCCTGACGCGGCCCCTCCGATGGTGCCCACCCCCGCGCCGGTCGGAATCGCAATCTTGGCCGTCTCGCCGGCATTCCGGCCCTTGTCGCCATCCTGCTGGATCGTTCCCTCGCCGTCGTCTTTCACGGTCTGCTTCTTCGCGCCCGGCAGGCTATCCACCACGCCCGGAATCTCCACCACCGAGCCGTTGGGAAAGATGATCGACGTAAAGTGCATGTCGAGCTGCGCTTTGCCCTTGACGCGTCCGGGGTGCACCACGCGGTCAACCACCCCCTGCACGTACACGCCCGAGGGGATCATCACCCGGCTGCCAACCACCACCGGGAATGTGGATGCCAGGTAAACCCCATCCCCCGGCTTCGCGCTCTTGGTGTTCACGGAGCTGCGCAATTGAAGCAGCACCTTGGTCCCCGAGGGAACCGTGTAGGTCTTTTTCGCGGGATCGTTTGCACCCGTTTCTGCAGCAGAAGCGGCAGTCGCTGGCGGAGTGCTCGCAGTCGTGTCTGGCTGGCTGGGCGGTTGCGAAGGATCGTTCTGCGCCACGCCAAAACCTGCCCCAAGACTCAAAGCCAATGACCAGGCCAAATTCCCGCGCAACCAACGCATCCCTTCCTCCGCACTGCCCCGCGCACACCAACCCCGCACGCGCCATTTTGATAGACTGCCCCGTCCCACACAAGGATAGCTCTCGCCACAAAGAAAGAAAAATTGGCGCCTGTCCCCAAGCAATGCCGAATTCGCGATAGGATGCAAGTCAGCAATGAACGCCGAAATCGCCCCTCCGGTTCCACAGAGCACCAGCAAGTTCGCCGCCGTATACAAGGTTCTCAGCAACGCAATTGCCGCTCGCGCCTTTCCTGGCTGCGCCTTCGGCGTTCTGGCCGGCGGCAAGGTCGTACTTCAGGACGCAATGGGCCAATTCACCTATGAAGCCGGCTCGCCCCCCGTCACTCCCGAAACCGTCTACGACCTCGCCAGCGTCACAAAAGTAGTGGCGACAACCGCCGCGGCCATGTTGCTCTATCAGCGCGGCCTCTTCAATCCCGATGCGCTGCTCGGCGACGTGCTGCCCGAATTTGTCTCCGGCCGCTCCCACTCAGACAGCGCCCGTCCCATAAAACTGCGCCATCTGCTGGCACACAACTCAGGCCTGCCCGGCTATGTCGAGTTCTTTCGCACCGCCACCACGCCATCCGAACTTCTCAGCGCCTGCCTGCACCTGTCCCTCGAAGCCGAACCAGGCGCCCGCGCCGAATACTCCGACCCCGGTTTCATTCTGCTCGGCAAGGCGCTCGAAGTGCTCATATCTGAAGCGGATCTGGGCGATTCTCTGCCGGCCTTTGTCCAGCGCGAGATCTTTGAGCCTCTCGGAATGATCTCCACCGGCTTCTCCCCGCTCCCCGAGGCGCGCGCCCAAATTCCACCCACGGAAGAGGACAAAAGCTACCGCAAGCGGCGCATCCAAGGCGAAGTCCAGGATGAAAATGCCTGGCTCCTCGAAGGCGCTGCCGGACATGCCGGCCTCTTTTCAAATGTCCCGGACCTGCTTCGCTTTGCGAACCAAATCCTCAACTCCGTATCCAGGAAAATCCCTGCCGCAAACACCGCCAACCTTTTTCATCCGTATACAGTCCAACTCTTTGCCGAGAGGCAGGGCCCCATGGATAACTCACATGCGCTTGGCTGGGATACACCCTCGAAGAAGTCGTCCTCGGGACGCCACTTTTCCCCTCATTCCATTGGACATCTGGGCTACAGCGGCTGCTCCTTATGGATCGACCTTGAGGCCGGAATTGCCGCCGTGCTGCTCACCAATCGCACCTGGCCCGACCGCAAGAATCAATTGCATCGCAAGGTGCGCCCTGCGTTTCACAATGCCGTTCGAGAGGCTCTTGCGCGAATGGATTCCTACTATCCTCTAAAGCGCACAGTCTATTCACGAATTCTCTCGTCACTTGCTCATTTTGCGAATAGAATCAAAAATTGGGGACAGACGCGATGCTAACCAGCTCTATGATGCAGGAGACGGCCGGCGCCCAGCAAAAAGATACCAACCACGACCAGGCCTCCTTGCTTCAACATCTTACGACTGAGAGCCAAAACGAGGCTTCTCAAGGCTTTGACACCAAATCCGCACTCGAGATCGCGCGCATCATCAACCACGAGGATTCCAAGGTTGCCGCGGCGGTCAAGAAGGCCATTCCCGAGATAGCCCAGGTCATCGATCAGGTGGCGCGCAGCCTCCGCGATGGCGGCCGGCTCATCTACATTGGCGCAGGATCAAGCGGCCGCATTGCGGCCCTCGACTCCTCCGAGTGTCCACCCACCTACTCCACCGCTCCCGGCCAGGTGCAGTACATCATGGCTGGCGGACCCAAGGCCCTGGCCTCGGCCGTCGAGGTCAATGAGGACTCCGAGGAGCTCGGCCAGCGGGATATCGCCCGCCGCCGCCCCACCCGCAAAGATGTCGTCGTTGGAATCTCCGCCTCTGGCCGCACTCCTTATGTTGTGGCCGCTGTCGCCTATGCACGCGCACGCGGAGCCTATACCGCCGCCGTCACCTGCAATCTGGAAACTCCCCTGGCCGATGCCGCCGACATCGCCATCATTGCCGACGTAGGCCCCGAAGTCATCTCCGGTTCCACCCGCATGAAGGCCGGAACCGCCCAAAAAACGATCCTGAACATGATCACTACAGGCGCCATGACACGCCTCGGCTATGTGTACGAGAACCTCATGGTCAACGTGCATATGCAGAACTCCAAGCTGGTCGAGCGTGGAATCCGCATCCTCATGGGAGCTTGTAAGATCGACCGCCTCACCGCGGTCAACACCATCAAGAGCGCCGGCCGCAGCGTACCGGTCGCCCTGGTCATGCTCAAGGCCGGAGTCGACAAGCCCGAAGCCGTTCGCCGCCTCGCCAAATCCGATGGCAACGTCCGCCTCGCCATCGAAGACAACGTCCTCGAACTGTAGCTGAAGGGTACGGGCTTCAGCCCGTACATAAAACCAATCAAAATGAGCTTGGGCTTTANNTTTAGCCCCTGAGGGAACGCTCCTTCAATTTGACCCACCACGCAAAAACCTCATACCCCGAAAACTTTAGTAGACTTAACCGCAGCATGTCCGCTTCCTCACAGATGATTCGCGCCTCTAATGTGACCACCCTCGCTGCCGTCCTGGCCGCCCTTCTTCTCGCCCCGATACTGGCCCCAGCGCAAGGCACCCACCTCTGGACCCAATCAAAGCTGGAAGAATTTGAAAAAGGCACTCCGGAAGGCGTCGCCCTTCAGAGCGACGGCCACCTGCGCCAGGGTCCAGGCCTCTCCGACATCCTCACCACGCCCTCAACCTTCGTCTGGTCCGTAGCCCTGGACAAGAACGGCGTCGCCTACCTCGCAACCGGCTCACCCGCCACCGTGCTCCGCGTCGATCGGGACGGCAAGTCCTTCACGCTCTTCGAGACCAAAGACGTGAGCGTCCAGGCCGTGAAGTTGGGACCGGACGGATACCTCTACGCAGCCACAATCCCCAGCGGCAAAGTTTACCGGCTCAAACCGGATGCAGCATCCAAGCAGGACGATGCATCCGCCGCAGTCGTCTTTGACGCCGCCAAGTTGGGAGGCCCGACTTCCTCCGCGAACCCGGACTCCTCCGCGGACAAGGAGAACCCCGGCAAGTCGCACTACATCTGGAACCTGACCTTCGACGCAGCCGGAAAGCTCTACATCGCGACGGGCGGCCCTGGTGCGGTTTACCGCGTCGATCCCGCCACGCCCGGCTCCAAGCCCGAGCAGTTTTTCAAGTCCGACGAAGCCCACATCCGCTCCCTGGCGTGGGATGCCAAAGGCAACCTGATTGCCGGCTCCGACGGCTCTGGCCTTGTCTACCGGATCAGTCCCGAGGGCAAAGGCTATGTGCTCTTCGATGCACCCAGGCGCGAAATCACGTCCGTAGCCGTCGGCCCCTACGGAACCATCTATGCTGCCAGCGTCGGAGACAAAACCCGCAATCCGCTCCCACCGCTGCCTGTGCAGGGCGTCGGCACTGCTACCATCACCATCGTTCAGCCCGGCTCTGTCCAGGCCGTCAATGCCAGCGCTTCCCTGCCCGAGGGATCGGAAATCTATGCCCTCGACGAAGGGCAGGCCCCGCGCAAGCTCTGGTCGAGCAAGGACGACATCGTCTACGCGCTGGCTGCCCGCCCTGACGGCCTGCTCGCCCTCACCGGCAATCGCGGCCGCATCTTCCGCATTCAAAACGACGGCAGCTACGCCGACATCGCCCATCTTCAGGCGCAGCAAGGNNCCTGCTCGGCGCCGCGGAACAGCACGAATATGCCAGCGACATTCTCGACGCCGGCGCGCTCGCCCGTTTCGGCCGCATCGAGATCGAGCCCGACTCCTCAGGCTATGAAATCTGGACCCGCTCCGGCAACGTCGATCAACCGGTGCGCGGATGGTCCGACTGGGCGCCTCTGAAAAACGACACCGTAGCTTCCCCTGCCGGCCGTTTCCTCCAGTGGAAAGCCGTCCTCAACGCCAACGGAGTCATCGGCAGCGTCGCCGTCAATTACCTTCCCGTCAACGCAGCCCCGGTCGTCGACGACCTCGTTGTCGCCACCGGCGCCCGCGTAAATCCCCAGACGCAACTTGCCGGCCAGCCGCAAACCGTCAATATTGCCTTCGGTTCCTCAGCATCCTCCTCCGACGGCGTCACTACCGACCCCAGCGCCAGCCAGCCCCTGTCCGCCGCAAAGGACAAAACCGCAATCACCGTGCGCTGGTCCGCCCACGACGACAACGGCGACACCCTCGTCTACTCCCTCTTTCTCCGCGGCGATGGTGAAACCGTCTGGCGTCCGCTCAAGAAAAAGATCACTGAAAAGGCCTACAGTTTCGACTCGACCCTCATTCCCGACGGCGGCTATCAGGTCAAAGTCGTCGCCTCCGATGCTCCATCTCACTCTCCCGGCGACGCCCTTACCGGCGAGAAGGTCAGCGATCGCTTCGAAGTAGACACCACGCCTCCCGCGATCGCAGGGCTCAAAGCTGCCCGAGGAACCACCTGCGCCCCAGCCCCTTGCTCCAACAAGATCCTCGTTTCCTTCGACGCCGTCGACTCCTTCTCGCCCATCGCCCACGCCGAATACTCGCTCGATGCCGGCCCATGGCAGTATCTGGAGCCCGTCGGCAAAATCTCCGACTCCCGTACCGAGCATTACGACTTCAACATCGCCGTAGATGAAGCCCCCGGCAAAACCAGCGAACATCTCATCACCGTCCGCGCCTACGACCGCTACGACAACGTCGGCGTGGCCAAAACCGTAATCCCCGCCCCGGAAAAGTAGTCCAGGAATCCAAAGCACCATGCGATTTGAATTATTTTTGGCGGCGCGCTACCTCAGAGCCAAGCGGCGGCAAGCCGTAGTCGGCGTGGTCACCGCCATCTCCGTCGCCGGCGTCGCTGCCGGCGTAGCCGCACTGATCATCGCCCTGGCCATCACCAACGGNNTGAGGCGCGACCTCCAGGACCGGCTCCTCGGCTCATCCGCGCACGTCGAACTGATGCGCATCGAGGCCGACGGCATCCGCGATTGGCGCCCTCTTCTCGACCGCCTGCGCCAGCTCCCCCACGTCACGGCAGCGGCTCCCGGCATCTATGAAGAAGTCATGGTCTCCCATGGCCCGCGCGCCGGCTTTGCGCTCGTCAAGGGCATCATCCCCAGCCAGGAGCGCACCGTCAGCAATCTCCTCGATACGCTAACCTCCGGCTCAACCGCCAACCTGAATCCAAGCTCTGATCCCAACACAGCCGCCAGCAATACCGTCCCCGCCCTGGTGCTGGGCGGCGATCTCGCCGAGCAGATCGGCGTCCAGGTCGGCGATCAGGTCGTTGTCACCAGCCCGCAGGGCGAACTAAACCCCGTCTTCGGACTGGTTCCCAAGTTCCAGTCCTTTCGCGTCACCGGCATCTTCCATTCCGGCTTCTACTCCTACGACGCAAGCTGGGCCTTCACGCGCCTTGCCGATGCGCAGCGCCTCTTCGACGAACCCGACCTGCTCTCCGTCATCAGCTTCAAAGTCGACAACCTGAATCGCGCCCCCGAGATCGGCGCTGAAATCGAGCAGGCCGCCGGCAAGGGCTTCATGACCACCAACTGGATCGAGCAGAACCGCGAGCTCTTCCGCGCCCTCAAACTCGAGCAGGAAGTCACCTTCATCGTCATTGCGCTCATCGTCATCGTCGCCGCCCTCAACATCCTCATCGCCCTCACTATGATGGTCATGGAGAAGACCCGCGACATCGCCGTCATGATGAGCTTTGGCGTCGACCCCGGCCAGGTCCGCCGCATCTTCCTGATGCAGGGCCTGCTCATCAGTCTTGTCGGAACCGCCCTGGGCCTGGCCCTCGGCTACGCCGCCGCCTGGGCCGGTGGCCATTATCACTTCATCCACCTCTCCGCCGAGGTCTACTCCATCGACACCCTGCCCTTCGCCCCCCGCCCCATCGATGCAGTCATCGTCTCCGCCGTCTCCATCGGCATGTCGATGCTAGCCACCCTCTACCCCTCCTCAGCCGCCGCGAGCGTCCTCCCCGCCGAAGCCCTCAGGTACGAATAAGAAGGTTGGATAACACCGGCTGGCCCGCTTTCTTTGACAATGTGACACATTGTGTGCCACATTATACCCATGCCCAGCGTAAATCTCCGCCAACTCCGAAACACCAAGCAACTTCTCACCTGGCTTGAAGCCGGCGAAGTCGTCGAACTCCGCAAACGCAACTCGGTTGTCGCCCGAATCGTCCCCGAGTCGCCCAAAGTCCCGCCCGCCGACTGGCCGGATTTCGCCGCTCGTGCGAAGGCGATCTTTGGAGACCGCATGATCCCCGCCGTGGAAATATTGATTGAAGAGAGGAATAGCCGCTATTGAACGCCTATGCGGATAGCAGTCTCATTACCTCTCTTTATGTGATTGACGCGCATCAGCCCGAGGCACTGCGGCGCATGAATCGACGGCCTGCCGTATGGCTCACCCAATTCAACCGGACCGAAGTGGCCCATGCGATCAGTCAGTATGTCTTTCGAGGGAAGATAACGCCTATCGAAGCCGAAAGAGTTTGGACGGATTTCCAAAAGGATTGCGCGCAAGGAATCTGGATTCCGATCAACTTGCCCGAAAAGGTCTGGGATACCAGCATCGGCCTCGCCCAGCGCTACGGCCCCACCCTCGGCGTCCGTACGCTGGACTCTCTTCACGTAGCCTGCGCCCTTGAACTCCACGCGCAAAAATTCTGGACCTTCGACGACCGCCAGGCCCGCCTCGCCGAAGCAGCAGGGCTCGACACCGCGCCCTGACTCGTACTATCGTCATTGAACGGAAGATGCCGCATCCCCCGGAGAAGATATGGCGAGCCCTCACTGAAGCTACGTTGATTGCTCATCGGGAGTTGGATTGACCATGAAAACACAAGCCATGAAAAAGAGCGCAACGGCCAAGGCCGAATCCCCTTCCCGGCTGATCGACGCGCGGATCGAGGAACTGGACGACTGGAGGGGCAAGACGCTCTCCCATGTCCGCGCTCTCATCGAACAGGCTGATCCTGAGGTCGTGGAGGAGTGGAAGTGGAGAGGCGTTCCGGCTTGGTCTCACGATGGAATAATCTGCACCGGCGAGACGTACAAGAGCGTCGTGAAGCTGACGTTTGCCAAGGGTGCTTCGCTTGAAGACCCTTCAGGACTATTCAACTCCAGCTTGGAAGGCAACACGCGCAGGGTGATCGACATTCACGAAGGGGAGACGGTGGACGCGGGCGCGTTCAAGGCGCTGGTGAAGGCCGCAGTGGCGCTTAATGGCTCGCCGGCGAAGAAACGGTAGACGCTGGGTGCAACTCCGAAGTGACTTTCCGCGAATCTCGATCACGGACAGATCGGCCAGCCAATGAGATGCCTTCTCAGGGGCTAGTGCTGGGCGGACTTGGGGGATGGATTCGCCGCTGATTTGGCGCCCGCTGGGGCTTGCGCTGCAGAGGGGACGGCGGGAAGAATCTGAGCCAGCTTGATCTTGTCGATGCGAGGGAAATTGGCTTTTAGATATGCGTCGCCGCGGTCCGTGATCAGGTCCTGGTGAGGGGATTCGCCGTAGCCAGGAAAGATTTTGTCGACTACATCCATGCCTTCGACGACAGTGCCGAAGGGGGCGAAACCCATGGCGTCGAGGCGAGAGTTGTCAGCATAGTTGACGAAGAGCTGGGTGGTGCGCGTGTTGGGTCCGGCGGTGGCGAAGACGAGGCTTCCGCGCTTGTTGCTCTGCACAACAGGATCGTCGTGGATATTGGTGGTTTCCCAAACCTTGTTGACGGCTGGGTTGGCGCTGAGGCCGAACTGCACGACGAAGCCGGGAACGACGCGGAAAAAGGCCGCGTTGGTGAAGTAGCCGTAGCGCACCAGCTTGTAAAAGCGGTCTGCGCCAAGCGGCGCCCAGTCGCGATGGACTTCGACGACGAAGTCGCCCGCTGTGGTCGAGAACTTTGCCTTGAAGACGGCAGGCGCCTTGGCCCTGAGCGATGCCGGGTTGAGCAGGGAGGGACGCGGACCGGGAACGGCGTGGTTGGCGCTGGGCTTGGCTGTAGAGCTTTTGGGAGTCTGGGCGTGGACCAGAAGGCTCGCGCACAAAATAATGACCGTCGCAATCGCTTTCATGATGACGATTATACGAAGTGGAGGCCTAGGTTTGGGGCAGTCAAGCGAGAGAAACTGCGGGATTCAGAAGAGCGTCCTTCAGGAGCTAAAGCCCATACCCTTCACTCAAGCTGGCGCCTTTCAATTGATGCGCGCACCCTTCGAAACAACGACAGATTCGAGAGCCCTAACCGGTTTCCTGTTCGGCCAGGGATTCTTCCGCGTGCTCGCTTTCGACGGTCACCTTGCGCAGGCTTACGTGCTCGACTTGAGCCCAGATGAGGCCTACGGGGATGATGCCGAGGAATGTGGTGAGCAGCAAAACCGCGCCGCACGCCGTGGCTGACTCGGCATTGGCGCCGAACAGGCCGGCGAGCGCGGCTGCGACGATTCCGATTTGGGTGAACCAGCCCAGAATTGGAAGCTGAAAAATGCTCGCTCCGCCACTGGCGACCATGAGGAGAACGCATCTGGAGGGCGTAACAGCGGCCCAACCCGAGCTTGCCGCGAATGCCTGGCAGCCCTCGAAATAGGCGGTGGCAATGACCAGCCACATGCAAATGGAGAGCCCTGCGGTGACGCTGAATTCCGAGAAAGTGCGCATAGTGTCAAGACCGGCATGGAAGGCGCGAATCTTTTCGCCGGCCGCGATTCCCAGCTTTTTTGAAAACAGGCCGAAGCTGTGTTCCGCGATCGACGCGACGGTATTCCCCGCCAGCCGTACGGTCACAAGAAAGAGAGCGCCGAGCAGCGTGAGAACCAAGCCTCCGTAGCGCGCGGCGAATGCAGCCAGGAATGGAGAGTGGGCTCCCAGAAGGGAGACCATGTGCGAGTGGCTGGTGACCCGGACGATGTCCGCGTAGGGCACGGAGAGCATGGCGACGGAGAAGATAAGCGCCATGGAACCGGCATCGAACAGGCGTTCGACGATATAAACGGCAATCTGCGAACTGAGCGCAAGGCCCGTCTTTCTTGCTACGAGATAAGGACGAACCGGGTCTGCAACGCGGCCGATCAGAGCTACCGCGGTGAAGCCGATGACCTGGGTGCCGAGAAGAGAGAACGGCGCTACGACTTTGTTGTGCTTGAGCAGCTGGGCCCAGCGCACGCAGCGGAAGGTATAGGCAAAATAGATGCAGCCGGCGCTGAGGGCAATTTTGATCCAGTTAGCATGGGAAAGCTGGGCACGAAAGACGCCGAAGTCGAAGTGGATACGGTCGCGGCCCCAGATCAAGAGTGCGGCGAGGGCGACAAGCGCCATCAGGCCTAGAATCAATTGGCTTTTCTTCAAGCGTTCTCCCTGTTGCGGCGATCTCTACCTATTCTACCGGCGGGATTTGAAGTGGCGGGAATTGCGCGTTCAATTTCGTGCGGCGGCGAGGCGGGCCTGGGCTTGGCGCGCCAGAACGCGGCGGTTGAACTCGTGGATGACGCGCGCGATGTAGGCTTGCGTCTCGTGGTAGGGGGGAACTCCGTGGTACCTGGCGACAGCCTCGGGGCCAGCATTGTAGGCGGCCAGCGCGAGAGCCAGGTTGTCGCGATATTGGGTGAGCAGAGCGTCAAGATAGGTTGAGCCGGCGCGCACATTCTGGTTGGGCTCGTAGCTGTCCTGGACGCCAAGATCGTTGGCGGTTCCAGGCATTAATTGCATCAGGCCGCGGGCTCCCGCGCGGCTTACGGCGCGGGTGTTGCCGCCGCTTTCCGCTTTGACGACGCTGGCGAGTAAGTCGGCGTCGAGGTTGTGCGCTTGGCCGGCGCGGGCGAGAATTTCGGCGAGGTCGGCCTGGCTGAGTTTGGCTTCGGGGCTTGCGGAGGCCGCGGGCTTGGCGGAGATTTCCGGGGGCCGGGGCAGATCGGGAAGCGGTTCGACGCGGGCGATCTCCTGCGACGGGAATTCGATGTAGTTGTCTTCTCCGGCGCTGAGGTAGAGACGGACGCGGCCCTCGATTTGGGAGTGATGATCGCAGCGCAGATCGAAGCCGTTGCCGAGGGTGACGTGTTCCGCGGCTCGGGCGGAGGGGGCCAGGGCGGCGAGGATCGCGGCGATGATCAGATGTTTCCTTGGCATTAATTACACCTTATCGAGTATTCGGTTCGGTGGAACATTGAATTTCTAACTTTCCCACCCTAGCCACAAAAACAAGAACGTGGTGCCCAGAGGGCGCCCAAGTGGGGCACCCGGACCTTGTACTTTAAATCTACCCTCCCGCAAATTTTTGAGCGGGCCCGGGGCTGAAGCCCGGCTGGTCCATGCGTTCTATTCATGGGCCTGAAGGCCCCTGCTCCCTCCGTTCAAGAGATTGTCTCCTTGGCAACCGGGTGTTTCTTCATGGCCGCTTCCAGCACAACTGCTACACCGTCTTCATCGTTCGATGGGGCCTGCTTCCAGCCCCGCTTTCTGGCCATGGTCCGCAGCTCTCTGGTGGCGTTGCCCATAATTACAGCTTGTCCGGCCCACTCCAGCATATCTACATCGTTCCAATTGTCGCCGATGGCCATGGTCTCGCTGCTGCCGACGCCGAGGCGTCCGGCCAGGTCTTTGAGTGCCCAGCCCTTGGAGACGCCGTGCGGCAGCAGATCGAGTATCGATACGTCGCGCGCCGGATATTCGGTTCGGACACATTCGCAACTGCTGCTCCACTCGCTCGCTTTGAGCGTCCGTTCGGCTTCCTTCATCCGGCTGACATAACCTGCAACCATGCCCTGGATAGGGTCTTCGCCGTCGATTAACGCCAACTCCAAGGGCTTGATGACCTCCATGGCATTGCGGTTGCTTTCAACCCAGAGCGCGATGCGGCCGTGCGCTTGTTCAAGGTCTTCCAGAACCAATTCAGCGCGTCCCGGCCGGTCAAAGGTGAAAACGACGGCGCCAAAGGGCCTGAGGAGGCCCAAAAGTCCCCGTGCGACGCGCGCCTCCATGTGGCAACGGTCGATGAGCTGGCCGTCGAGAGTTCTTATCACTGCACCATTGGACGTAAGCAGGGGTGTATCCGCTCGCAGGCCGAGGCCTTCAAGAAGGGGCAGCGTGTAGGCCATGCGGCGGCCAGTGGCGATGGCGACGGTAATGCCGGCCTGCTGCGCCACTCGGAGCGCCTGGCGGTTACGCCGGCTCACGGCCTGCTCGTAGTTCGGAAGCAGGGTGCTCGGGAGCAGGGTTCCGTCCATGTCGATGGCTACCAGGCGAACGGGAGGGTGCATATCTCCAGTGTAGCGGGCGAATTTTGGCAGGGGTCGATCCGGTAAGCTTGGAGGCATGGAACGGATTTGCAGCCAGTGTCACGCTTTGCTTGCGGAAGAGACTATGGGGGATTGGTGTCCGGCGTGCGGCGGAGCGTTGCTTGAGCGCGCGCCTCTGGTTGAAGCCGTGCAGGCAGGGGCGCCAGTGGCCGAGGTCGATCGTCGAGGCATCGTGCTGCCGCGACGCTATGCGCTGGGCGGGATTATTACGCCGCGGTGAAGGGTTTCGGACAGAGAATCAGGGCTCGGTGTCGAATCCGACGGCCTTGGCCAGCCTGGCCTGGCGCTCATCGAAGGTCCAGAATCGTTGGGCTTTGAGTTCGAGGGCGCAGGCCACGTGAAGCGTATCGAGGGTGCGAACGCCTAGGGTGGGGCCGTAGCGCCGGGCGAGGGCGACGCAGGTTGTCCAGGCATGTTCAGGGAAAGGAATGGATTTCCAGACTCCCAAACTGCAGTCGGATTCGAAGGCATGCCAAGCCTGGTCTGAAGATGCGGCGGGTCGGCCATGGAATTGCTGTCGGTAGATGGCATTGGCCAGTTCGCCGCGATTGAACGGGGTTAGTGATATCTCAGGCTTGCTCGCCATGCGCCGAATCGCTTCTTGCGAATGAGCGTCCAGTACGTAGAACGCTACGAGAAAACTCGAATCGACGTACGGAGTCAATATCGTTCGTTCTCCCTATCCGCGATGAGATCGGCGACGGGCGTTAAGACTCGATCTCCGTACATCTTTTTTAGACGGGCTTCGAAATCCGGCCATTCGACGGGCTGGGCTTTGGGAGATTCGGGGACGATTCGGGCGACAATGGCGTTACGTTTGCGGAGTTCGACGACCTCTCCGGCTTCGAGCCAGGTCAAGAGCTGGCGGGTGTCGCGGAGTTGGCGGAGATTTACGCTCGGCATGGGTCTAATGTGACACAACATGTGCCACATTGTCAAACAGGCATTTTGTCCAATACGGTCAAAATTATGTGTGTGTCCGCATGCACATCTGCAACTTGCCCCTGGGGCAGGAACTTTACTCAATGGTCCACCGTTCTCGCGTCGCCGGCGGTTCATCCGTCTTCGCCGGAATCTCCGCTTGCGAGTACCGGATCGTCTCCGGCCCCACGGCTCCGCCAGTCATCAGCATGCTCATCGCCTGCTCCATGGTCAGGCTGGTCTCGATCACCCGCTCCATGGGCAGAATCTGCAGAAACGCCGACGTCGGGTTGATCGCATTGGGCAGCAGCACCGCCCCGAGCGGCCTCCCGCTGGTCGAATCCGTCAGCGTCTTGGTCAGAAATCCGATGCTCTTCTGCCCCGCAATCGGAAAGTCCACCAGCACCACCCGCTGGCTGCTTTCCTTCTTCGACATCATGGTATCCAGAAGCTGGCGCACCGAGGTGTAGACCTTGGCCACAAAAGGCAGCCGCTCCAGTAAAGCCTCGAAGAGATTGAACGCCTGCCGGCCAATCACCAGCGACGTAACCCGGCCCGCCACATAAAGCAAAACCAGCGTAAGCAAGACCGCCAGCAGCGACCGCAGCCATGGCTGGCTGAGCCACGCGGCTGGGAAATATGCCGCAAATAGCTGGATTACCGGCATTCCAGCCTTGGCCAACTCGCTCAGAACAAAGCTGAAGATCAGATAAGTGACAAATAATGGCCCAATCGTCAGGATTCCAGCTAGAATGTTACTTTGCAGGCTGCGAATTGTACGGGCAAGAACTGGCTTCACAGGGTTCCCTCTCGCGCTCTTGCTAAGAGGATACGCGAATCCCGTACCGGAAAAGGGCCCCGCTTCCCGGTCGCCAGCCGATCCTTTTTATTCGATTTGGATCGGCAGACCACGTTTGAAGTTCCATTTGGGGACAAAATCCGCTATATATGGGATTGCCATCTACTGCCAGGAAAGAAGGAGCTGCATGGAACAGCAACTAGAAGAAAGTTTGGATCCTCAGGGGCGCTTCAGTGGGGGTGCGGAGATAGCCGAGTTCCCGGACGCATACCAGCAGCGCATCGTCGGATCCCCGCTTCCAGTCGGCGGCAGCGCGCCTGCGCCGCACAATGCGGCTGAGCCTAAGCGCCTCGCGTCCGTGCCCCCGCCTCGGCGTGCGCTCCCAAACGTGCCCCAGCCGGCGCCCGCGGGACCTTCCGGCCTGCAGCGCGCCATCAATCTCATCCGTATCGCCATCCCCTTCGCTCAGAAGATGTTGCCCCTTCTTGACGGAAATTTCGGCACGACCGTCTCCAACATCCTTATCCCGCAGCCTCCGCCAACCCCTCCGCCGCCAACAGTTGACCTGGCGCCCATTGAGAAGGGACTTACCGAGATTCGGGTTCAGCACCTTGAGTTGCGCGAGCAGTTCGTCGAGCAGAATTCCTCCCTCAAGCGCGTTGAAGACCAGTTGGAGTTGGTCCGCGAAGCCACCGACCGCAACACCCTCGAACAGCAGGAACTACTCGAAGATCTCAAATCCGTCGGCAATAAGGTCAATATTGTTGCCATCGTCGCCATCGGGCTGCTGGCCATCTCCGTAGTGCTGAATCTGCTGCTCTTCATGCATATACAGCGCGTTCTCCCCTGAGCCCTCACCCCAGCTTCCAGCCCTGGCCGCAATCTCGCCAGCAGCGCAGGCCGATCCAACCGGTCGGCTTCAGGACACCTGCGCCCATGCTCTCAAAACTCTCCACGAACGGCCTCAATTCCTGAAATGGAAATATTTTAAGATCATCAACAATGTTTTCCCTATATCAATACTAATTTCGCTTTATTGCTAACTATAGGCAACTTTTTGATCTCCGCTGTTGCCAGCCGTATTTTCACAGGGCTAGTATTCCGCATAGTTGAGCCGGGTTTCGTTAAACCCTGAACCCGGAGATTTGACCCGCTATGCAGTTTTTCCCTAGTTCAATGAGCTTTACCAACTGGCGGCGCTTTCCGGCGCACGCGAACGGAGTGTTTCGTCATGGCATGGTATGCCTACTGCATCGCTGAAAAACAAGCCTTTCCGGAATTAGCCCGTCATCGCAAACCTGTTCCGCTGGAAACCGTACTTGGAGTCAGTGGCAATCAGGTCTTTCTTTATCCAGCCAGCGACCTGGCCATTGTCGTCAGTGAGCACAACCCCCTGGAAAACTTGAACCAGAAGGCCGGCGTGGACCACGCCCGCGTCATCGCGGACTGCTTCCAGCACTCTACCGTCCTTCCCTTCCGGTTTGGAACCGTCTTCAACGACGATGACATCCTCCGTAAGTCCATTCGTTCCAATCAGCGCCAGTTCCAGGGCAACATCGAAAAGCTGCGCGGCAAGAGCGAGATGCACCTCAAGATCTTCGTCGACGACTGTTGCCCCAAGGAACTCGACAAGCACTCGCCCGCCGAAGGCGTCGGCCGAGAGTATCTCTCCAATCTACGCGAGAATGCCGCTCGCACCAGGGAGCGCCAAACCCGCGCCCGCGCGGTGGCCTTCCAGATGCACAGATTATTTATGCCCCTGGACGAAGAAGTCTCCTGCCGCCTCACAGATAACAGCAAAATGGTCCTGGATATTTCCCACCTGATCGACCGCAAGTACGTCGAGCGCTACCAGAACAAGTTCGCCTCCACCAGCGCCATGATGCGTGAGTGCCTGCTGCAGCTATCGGGACCGTGGCCGCCATATCACTTCGTCCACCGCCTCACCCGCTCGGTTCATGCGCCCGCGCAGCCCCCGGCAGCCCAGCCAGCCACGCAGGCGGCAGCCTCCGTAATTCCAATTCTCGATCCCGCGCCCGCACTGGCGTAGTGCATTCAGAAGGACCCAAAAGCAAAGCCCCATCCTTGCGGATGGGGCTTTGCTTTTTGCTGTCTTCCGCCGGCGCAAGGCGTCTGGCCATGCGCTTAGTCGTAGTACTCGAGCCCAAGGTGCGTAATCAGCGTCTCGCCCATAATGTGGCGCAGCGTGTTCTTCAGCTTCATCGACTGGATAAACAGGTCATGCTCCGGGTAAAGTCCCGCGGCCGTCTGCGGCGACTTCAGATAGAAGCTCAGCCACTCCTGAATCCCAATCGAGCGCAACGAAGGCGTCCGCTTGGCCAGGTCGAGAAACAGAATCAGGTCCAGCGCAATCGGAGCAGCCAGAATCGAATCGCGGCAAAGGAAATTCACCTTGATCTGCATCGGATAGCCCAGCCAGCCGAAGATGTCGATGTTGTCCCAGGCCTCTTTGTCGTCCCCACGCGGAGGGTAATAGTTGATGCGAATCTTGTGGTAAAGATCCTTGTAGAGGTCGGGATAAAGTTCGGGCTGAAAAATGTATTCCAGCGACCCCAGCTTCGACTCTTCCTTGGTCTTGAACGATTGCGGATCGTCCAGAACCTCGCCATCCCGGTTGCCCAGAATATTGGTCGAGAACCAGCCCCGGACACCCAGTTGCCGCGCCTTGAACGCCGGCGCCAGCACCGTCTTCATAAACGTCTGTCCCGTCTTGAAGTCCTTGCCGCAAATGGGCGCGGCATTCTGTTTTGACAGCTCGATCAGCGCCTTCGTATCCACCGTCAGGTTCGGCGCGCCATTGGCAAACGGCACGCCCTCCTTCAGCGCCGCGTAAGCATAAATTTGCGACGGCGCAATCCCGATGTCGCTCGCTTCCAGCCCCTTCTCGAAGGTCTCGATCGATTGATGAACCGCCGTCGGCTCCAGGAAAATCTCCGTCGAACCGGTCCAGATCATCACCACCCGATCCACCGTCTTCTTGAAGGCCCTGATGTCTTCAATCACCTGGTCGGCCAGGTCGCGCTTGTTCTTGCCCTTCTTCACATGCGTGCCGTGCAGCCGCTTCACATAGTACTGATCGAAGACCGCGGGCATCGGCTTGATCTGCTCCAGATAAGGCCGCAGTTGCTCCAGCGTCTCCTTTTCCAGCACCTTGGCGTGCGCGGCTGACTCGTAGACGTTGTCCTCAAAGATGTCCCAGCCCGTGAAAACCAGATCGTTCAAGTCGGCCAGCGGCACAAAGTCCTTGACCAATGGAAACTTGTTTTCCGTGCGCTTGCCCAGCCGAATGGTTCCCATCTGCGTGAGCGACCCGATCGGCTTGGCCAGTCCGCGGCGCACCGCTTCCACGCCGGCAATCATCGTGGTGGCCACGGCGCCCAGGCCCACAACCATCACTCCGAGTTTTCCCTTTGCTGGGGCTATTTTGCTTGATGCGGTCTCGTGGCCGCCCTCTCCCTTACCACCTTCTCCGTTTATTGACATCGTCTCTCCTAATCATCCTTTGCATAACCTTTGGCTGCCCATCGGTTCTGAATTAAGTTCCGTAAAACGGAACAGCGTACGTTAAAAAAGCATCGCGCCGGCCCGCGGCCTCAAGCTGCCTTCGCCTCTCTTCCACGATTGATGTGCGACCAGAGAAACCACACAATCCCCGCCAGCAGCGCAATCTCTACCACCAGGTGGAAGCGATGGAACACCTCGTAGAGCCTGGGGTCCGTGTGCCACCTCTCGCCCAGCTTCATGCCCACATAGGCCAGGCAGTAGTACCACACGCACGAGCCCAGCGAAGTGTAGATGTGAAAGCGCACCCGCCCCATCCGTGCAATTCCAGCCGGGAAGGCTACAAATGTCTGCACGATCGGCAACATCCTCCCTAGCAAAATCGCGATCGATCCGTACTTCTCAAAAAACCGCGTCATGCGCTCCAGATCGCGGTGGCTCATCAGAACCCATTTGCCGTACCGCTCCACCAGCGGACGGCCGCCCTTTGCGCCGATCCAATAGGCTACGCCCGACCCAACATTGCAGCCCACCGCTCCGGCCAGCGTCACCAGCAAAAGATTGAAGCGTCCCAGGTAAACCAGATACCCGGAGAACGGCATGATGAGCTCGGAAGGGATTGGAATGCCTGACGAGTTCAGCCCCATCAGCGCGACAATGCCCGCATACCCGCCTGCATCGATGACATGCGTGATGAACTGAACCAGGAGGGTAATGATTCTTTCGCTCATGAGCGTTCCCAGTATATAGGTCTGCGCTGCACCGCTTCCCGCCCTTTCGGCCCCGCGAACACAAATGATAATTGCACACGTATGCAATGGCCCTTTGTTAACATGAAGATGAATCGAACCAATGCCCGAGGTGTCTCCGTTGTCTGAATTTCCCCCAGTCCCGCTCACCCTTGAAGGTTCCAGCCTCCTCCATCAGTTTTTCCGCTTCGACTGGAAAGCCTGGCGGTCCTGCGCGGACGGCGAACGCAAGAAAATCGCCGCCAACGCCACCGATGCTCTCAAGAATCTCGAGCGCCCCAAACCCGGCGCCCCCATTCAAACGGCCCTCTTCTCCCAGCTCGGCCACAAAGGTGATCTGATTCTGGTTCACTTCCGCGACTCGCTCGAAGCCCTCAACCAGGTCGAGCTCGATCTTGCGCAGACCGAACTCTACGATTACCTCACCCCCACCCACTCCTACGTCTCAGTCGTCGAACTCGGCCTCTACGAGTCCAGCCGCAAGACCTACGAAGCCGCCGGCAACTTCGAGCCGCACTCCCCGGAATGGAACGCCGAGATCGCGGCCTCGCTCGAGCGCGGATCGGCCGCCATGGCCCCGCGCCTCTTCCCCGCCGTGCCCGAGGCAAAATACCTCTGCTTCTACCCCATGGACCGCAAGCGCGGCGAGCAAGTCAACTGGTACACGGTCCCCTTCGCCGAGCGCCAGCGAATGATGCACGAGCATGGCCTCATCGGCCGCCGCTACGGCGACCGCGTCAAGCAGATCATCTCCGGCTCCATCGGCATGGACGACTGGGAGTGGGGCGTCGACCTCTTCGCCGAGGATCCAGTCGTCTTCAAGAAGCTGATCTACGAAATGCGCTTCGACGAAGTCAGCGCCGTCTACGCCCTCTTCGGCCAGTTCTACATCGGCGTGCGCCTGCCCATCGAAAACCTGGGCAACTGGCTGCATGGAAAGCTGTAGAATCCACCACGGAACACGAGGCAGCGCGATGAAAAAGACACCCAGTCCGGCAAATGTATGCCCTGAATGCGATCACCAATTTCGTGGCAACGGATTTGATGGCATCGACGCGCATTGGCGCGCAAAGCACGAATCTCTGATGCCTTATCGAGTGGCATGGCCGCTGATCCAGTCAGGCACTTATCGGCGCAAGACCGGGTCGATTGAAGATTTCTGTGGTTCCTTGGCCCAGGAGGGTGGGCCGAAGTTCACGATCGCACAAATCAAGAAGATCACCGAAGACGCCTGGGCAGGCAAGCGATAAAGTGCGCCCAGTCCAGCCAAATGATTTTACGGAGGGAGCAGGGGCCCTCAGGCCCCTGAAGACCGGGCATGTAACGAGCACGGCTTTAGCCGCGGAGGGACACTTCCTTGTCTATTTCGCTTGAATTCCTATAAAGCCCGTCTCCCCTCTTAAGCTGCAACTCTCATCACCCGCGATCGCAGCCGAGCGAAAAGCTCAGCGCGGAGCAAATCTCGCTCATGCGGCCGGGGTGTAATTGCGCCACGCGCCTTCCCAGCCGTTCCTTTGACACGGTGACCGCATTGTGCAGATTCACGGCGCAGGGGCCCTTCATGCCGTCCTCGCTGCCCAGGACGACCTCCGACGGCACCCCGCGAATCGTTGACGTGATAGGCGCTACCGTGACCGCGGCAAGGTAGGCGATGGCGCTGTCGCGCGTAAGCACAACCACCGGCCGCTCCTTGTCCGGCGGGGCGAACCGGTAGAGGCGAATCTCCCCGCGCGCTATTTTTCCGGCCACGCTGCCTCCGCCTCCCACGCGCCAATATCGTCGCCTGTCTGCGGCCCTCGCGCGTACCCTTCCCGGTCGCGATCTTCCTTGGTTCGTATCTCCAGTCGCCGCAAATGCTCGCGCAGCGCTTCGCGCACCAGAGCCGAGCGATTCGCCTTCATCTTGCGTGCGGCCCGGTCGGCAGCGCGCAAAAGCTCCTTGTCGAGCACCACCTGGATCGTTTCCATATGTGGATTCTATTCCACAGTCTACTCCACAGTCAATGCGCCGGGGTCTCCAGGTCTCGACTTTGAGACCTGGGAGCTGCGTGGTCATGCGTTGCTCTCGATTCCGCGCTACAATCTCCACATGAAGCGCTCCGCCGCCGAAGTCCTCGAAGATGTCCGTCGCCTCCCTCCCGGCGATGTCGATTGGCTTATCGGGGAGTTGCTCCAGGGCGGTGACGGCTCCAGCGATGCGGAGATTGAGGCTTCCTGGAAAGCGGAGGTCGAGCAGCGCGTAGTCGAGATCGATTCCGGGGCCGTGGAGATGCTCCCGCTCGAGGATGTTCTTGCCCGCATGGACGCAAGGATTCTGGCGCGGCATCGGGAATGAAACCGGCGCAGGTCCACCCCGAGGCCGAAGCAGAGGCGAATGGTGCCTTTGAATGGTACTGGTCACGGAGTGAGTCATCCGCGTTGGCCTTTTATGCCGAATTGAGAGAGGCATTCAGCGTTCTGCGAAAATCACCCCGGATGTGCGCACCCTACCTACAAGGTTCGCGTCGCTTGATGCTCAAGCGATTCCCCTATTTCGTCGTTTTCCGTGAGTTGCCACGCAAGATTCAGATCATAGCCGTAGCCCATGCGAAGCGCCGCCCCGGTTACTGGCGCGGACGAGTCTGAACAGGCCTGCATGCCCCTCTAGTTTCCTTGTTTTTGCTGCAAGGATGGGAAACCGCCAGTCTATGCAATATAAGGACGGAATTCAACAACCATGCCGATAAGCAAGACATCCAAAAACACCACCCCGACGAAACGGACCAAAGCGCCGCTGAGAACGCCATCTCTGTGCGGCCCTCTCGCCCTCGACCGCATCGCCGCCATCCTCAAAGCTCTCGACGAAGCCTACCCCGAAGCGGTTTGCGCCCTGACCCACTCGTCCCCCTGGGAGCTTCTCGTCGCCACCATCCTCTCCGCCCAATGCACCGACGTCCGCGTCAACATGGTCACCCCGGAACTCTTCCGCCGCTTCCCTATCCCGGCCGCCATGGCCAAGGCAACCCTGCCTCAACTCGAAGACCTCATTCGCTCCACCGGCTTCTTCCGCAACAAGGCAAAATCCATCCAGGGCGCATCCCGCAAGATTGTCGAGGAATTCGGAGGCCAGGTCCCGCAGACCCTCGCCCAGCTCATCACCATCCCCGGTGCGGCCCGCAAAACCGCCAATGTGGTTCTAGGCGTCTGCTTTGGCAAGGCTGAAGGCGTAGTCGTCGATACGCACGTCTTCCGCATCGCCCGTCGCCTGGGCCTCGCCAAGAGCGATACAGCCGAAAAAGTCGAGCAGGAACTGATGCAGATTCTCCCGCAAGATCGCTGGATCGCCTTCTCCCACCAACTCATCCACCATGGCCGCCAGGTCTGCGACGCCCGCAAGCCCAAGTGCGACCGCTGCAACCTCGAGCAGCTCTGCCACTCCAAAGACAAGACCTGGCAGTCGTAGCAGCGCAGTTGGCAGGTGCAACAAGCATAGAAGACACTCGGCCCTATTTGCGCCTCAGCGATGCAATACCGAGCAGACAGCCGTAATCAGGCCCTGAATGTCTGAAGGATTGGCCTCAGCCGCAGGTTCCCAGCCGAGTTCGCGCAGCGTCCGGCTGGTAACCGGTCCGATCGAAACGGCCGCAACGCCCGCAAATGGAAACTTGATTCCCGCCGCCCGCGCCGCCTCGGCGAGGTGCGCTGCGCTGGACGAGCTGGTGAAAGTGGCAGCATCGATTCCCGCGGCGAGAGCGCGGCCAAGCCGCTCCGGCGTATCCGCCGGCACAACATTTCTGTACGCATCCGCCACAGTAACCTCGGCGCCTGCCTGCCGAAGCACTTGGGGAATCACGTCTCGCGCTATTTCAGCGCGGGCCAACAACACTCGCCGCCCGGAGACAAGGCTGGTCAACCCCTTGAGCAAGCTCTCCGCGACATAGGACTCCGGAACCAGCGTGACCGCAAGGCCCGCCTTGCGCGCCGCCGCCGCTGTCGCATCTCCAACCGCAGCCACCTTGAGTGAAGGCAGCGGCGCAAGCCGAATTCCCAACGCCGCTGCTCGTTCGCTCAGCGCCAGCACAGTATTCGCGCTGGTCAGAATCAGCCAATGGTATTTGTCGAGTTGGCGCAGAGCCTTATTGAGCGGCTCAAGGCTGACCGGCGGGCGAATCTCGAGAACCGGAACTTCCACCGGCTCCGCTCCCAATGCACGAAGCCCCTCACTGAGCTTGCCTGCCTGGTGCACGGCTCGGGTAACCAGGATGCGCCGGCCAGATAATGGCAGCGAGCTCATTGCACCGCTCCGCTTTGAGCCTGAAGCAACGGCCCAGCTCCGGCATCGAGCAGCATCTTCGCAATCAGCCGCCCAAGTGAGACCGGGTCGCTGCCGGCGCGCGGCGCGGCGTGATGCACGCGCACGGCCGCTCCCGTCTCCGGTGCAGCGACCACAGCAAAAATCTCATCGAAAAGTTCTCCTCCAATGCCAGGCAGACCTTCCCGGCAATGAATGCCGATAGGCACCTGGCAACCGCCGCCCAGCGCAGCCAGGGCCGCTCGCTCAACCGTCACCGCAAACCGCGTTGCCGCATGATCGAGGAATGCAACCGCTTCAATGGTTGCCGAATCGTCCTTGCGCGTCTCGATGCCTAACGCTCCCTGCCCTGCTGCAGGACAGAAATTCTTGAGATCAAGTTTTTCGCGCACCCAATCGGTCTTGCCCAGCCGCTCAAGGCCGGCGGCTGCAAGCAGGATCGCCTCGACCTGTCCTTCGGCGAGCTTGCGTAGCCGCGTATCCACATTGCCGCGAAACTCGATGGCCTCGATGTCGGGCCGCAGCGCTTTCAACTGTGCGCGCCGCCGCTGGCTACTGGTTCCGACCTTTGCGCCCTGCGGCAGAGAAGCCAGATTCGCGTGGTTCACCGAAACAAAGGCGTCTCTTGGATCGACACGAGGAGGCGTCGCCGCCAGAGCGAACGGCTCAGGCAGCTCGGTGGGCAGATCTTTGAGCGAATGAACGGCAAGATCCACGCGCCCATCCGCAAGAGCTTCCTCAATCTCCTTGGTGAACATCCCCTTGGAACCAACCTGGGCGAAGGTGACCTCTTGCAGGCGATCGCCTGTCGTCTTGATGATCTCTATCTCGACCAAATGACCCTGGCCGCGGAGAAGCGCAGCGATGTGGTTTGCCTGCCAGAGAGCCAGTTGAGAGCCTCTGCTCCCGATGCGTAAATTCATTGGCGAACCTCCACGCCCGGCTCGTTCGCCTTCGCGCGCTCGGCTGTCGATTGCTCGGTGCTCGCCGCGGCGCTCGCCGGCGCTTGTCCCTGATTCTCCGTTTCCGCTGGTAAGTCAGTCGACACGGACCAAGCTTCACACAGCGCATCGAGGCGGGCAGAATCGCCCTCGCGCGCGGCCTGCTTGATGGCCTGCATGGGCGGATGGAGGAACTTGTTCACCAAGCCGCGCGTGAGCGCCTCAACCGCCGCTGCCTGCTCCGGGGTCAGTGTCCCCAGCCGCGCCTGGATGCGATGCAGTTCACCCTGACGAATCTCCTCGGCTTTGCGTTGCAGCGCCACAATTGCCGGGGCCAGATTGACCGTGCGCTGCCGCTGATGGAAGCGCTCCACTTCGCCTGCGATCAGCGTTTCAGCGTCGCTGGCTTCGCGGTTTCGCTCTTCCATGTGGGCCGCGGCCACCTGCTGCAAGTCGTCGATGTCGTAAACAAAGATGCCGTCCAGCTTGTTCATCGCCGGATCGACGTCGCGGGGCACGGCGATGTCTATGAAGAACATGGGTCGGTTGCGGCGGCGCTGCATGAAGGCCTGTCCATGTTCGGGACGGAAGATGTGGTGCGGCGCGCCGGTGGAGCTGATGACAATGTCAGCCTCGCTTGCCGCCTCATAAACGCTTTCAAACGGAACTACCCTCGGGACCAGGCTGCCCTCAAACTCCTCAGCCATGCGGCGTGCGCGCTCGTAAGTACGGTTTGTCACCAGGATGGCCCCAGCTCCCTGCTGCACCAGATGCCGCGCCGCCAGCTCGCTCATCTTGCCCGCGCCTACCAGAAACACCGTGCGTCCTTGCAGCGAACCAAAAATCTTGCGCGCCATATCGACGGCGACGGACGCAATAGAGACCGAATTCGAACCGATTCCGGTCTCGGAACGGGCCTTCTTGGCGGCGGCAAATGCGCCCTGAAGCAGATGTTCCAGTTGGCCGCCGACCGTGCCGGCGGCCTTGGCCACCGCAAAGGCCTCTTTCACCTGGCCCAGGATTTGCGGTTCCCCCACAACCATGGAGTCAAGGCTGGCCGCCATGCGGAAGAGATGCCGCACCGCCTCCCGATCGCGGTGGTCGTAAATGTGCGGGGCCAGCTCTGCCGGATCGATCCCAAAGTGGCTGTGCAGAAAGTTGGTTAGATCGGTGTTCGGAGAATCGACGGCAGCCAGCAACTCCACGCGATTGCAGGTCGAGACAATCATGCATTCGCTCACTCCCGGCATGTCAGCTAGCGCGCGCGTGGTTTCCGGCAGATCCTCGCGAGAGATGGCAATCCGCTCGCGCAACGCGATGGGCGCGGTCTTGTGATTCACTCCAGTGAGCGCCAGTATCATTGCGGACCGAACCTATGCACGTGGCTGAAGAGGTTTGCGGCCCAGACGGCCATCATCACAATCAGGACGGCGCCGGAGAGGTAAGCAGCTTTGCGGCCGCGCAGTCCGGCAGAGCGGCGAACGAAGAGCAGAAAGACGTACACCCCCCAACTGATGAAGGAAGCAATCACTTTAGGGTCGGCAAAGTAGGCTGCGCCGAGGGCTGTCTCCTGGGCCAGCACGGAGCCGATGACCAGGCCCACTGTCATGCAGGGAAAGCCAAACTCCAGCGTTGCGTGCGAGATGCGCTCAAGCGTGTCGAGGGGTGGCAGCCATTCGAAAGGCGCCCACCAGGAATCCTGTCCGGCTTTGGGCTTGCTCTTGATGCGGCGTTCCTGGACCAGGTAGAGCATGGAGGCTAACAGGCTGAAACAGAGCGCTGCATAGGCCATGAGAAGCGCCACAATGTGCGCAACTAGCCAGCTCGTCCGCACTCCCTCCGACGGAAATGTGTAGCGGTCCTGGCCCAGCGCGGGGACAAAAACCAGGAAGAATGTTGCAGGCAAGGCAAAGATACCAAGGGAGATAGCGTCGTAGAGCCACCAGACCAAGAAGAAGAGACAGGCCACCGCAAGCCCCAGGAGCGATTCGATCTCGCGGACGGTGACCGGCATCCAGTGATGTGCCTGCACCAGCATCTCGACCACCGAGACGAAGTGGAAGAAAAGCGCCATTCCGCCCAGGTGAACGCAGGTTTTCTTCCAGCGAACAATGCCATAGAGGACGGCCGGGAAAACGGCAACACTGGCAGCCGCATAGAGGACAGCCGCAACTCGTAGCCAGAGAAGGTACATTTCGATCTTCACCTTAAAGCGTTTAGGGGCTGCAGACTGTGATCCAAATCACCTAAAACAGGGGCGAGGGGTCAGAGATTGGGGTCAGTCGCGACATCCAGCACACCGGCAGAGTCCCGTGCAAGATGTTAACTCCAGAGTAAATCCTCTGCCCGGAAGCGTCGATCAAGGTGGTCGCATCTTTCCGGGGTATACTCCAAGAATCCTGGGGAATACATTCCGTGGTCGTTCCCGGCTTTGGTTTTGCAGTTCCTCGTCTCGTTCATGAGTTTCGATATCGGAGCTACACCGAGCATGGCAATCCATCGGCTACTGCAGGATGCGCGACCGGAGAGGAAGGTCGATGGCGTGGAATCGGTGGAGCGTACAAGGGAATGAGCAAGCTCATTGCTGTTGGCCCTGCAAAGTCTGAAAGCGCCTCGGAGCCGGACACGAACTCCAGTCTTGTGCACTTGTTCGTTACGATCCTCCTGGGCGCAATCGGCGCCATTCCGCTCGTCTTCCTTACGCCTCCATTTCAGGTTCCGGACGAGATTCAGCATTTCTATCGGGCTTACGAGATCAGCGAGTTCCGCATCCGCGCGCAGGTTCAGAATGGGGTCGCCGGTGACGCCATACCGAACTCGATGATTCACCTGAGCTCCTCGCTCATTTACTCGCCGGATGGCGGCATCAGCTACCCCGTCTCACCGACCCCCTTGAGCAAGAGCCTCAGTTACCTGTCCACGCCGTTACAGGCCGGCGACAGAGCATTCGCCAGATTTCCCGGCGCTGCGTATTACTCTCCGCTGGCCTATTTGCCTCAGGCTCTTGGCATCGTTGTGGCACGATCGATGGGTCTAGGCCCGCTTTATCTTCTCTACTTCGGCCGCCTCTTCAATTGCCTTTGCGCACTCATGCTTCTGGCCTGGGCCGTGTATCGAATACCCTTCGGGAAAGAAATCGTGATGCTCGTCGGCTTGCTGCCGATGTCGTTTTATCTCTTCGCGTCCCTTTCGGCCGATGCAAGCGTTATTTCCTGCGCGTTGCTTTTCACGGCCATCATGATTTCCGCTGAGAGCCGCGGAAAATGGAATCGCCCGGATATCGTCGTCGCGTCCATCGCCGGCGCCATCTTCTGCTCAGTGAAGCCTGTCTATGCTCCCCTTCTTATTGCGGGTCTGATCCCAGGATTGTTTCACCGTTCCCAAGTGGCAAACACTCTCCGCGCGCATGTCACCATCCTCCTGACTGCCCTTGGCCTCACCGCAGGCTGGGTTGCCATTACCAGGTCCGCCATGACGCTGCCCATCAGCGGAGCCAATCCTCCACTGCAGATACATTTCATTTTGAATCACCCGGTGACGTTCGCTCATACCATCGTGCATTCGCTGACCATTGGCAACTTGGCCTTCTATTATGTCGGCTGTATAGGCCTGTTGGGCTGGGCCGATCTCAAACTCCAGCCGCACCTTGCTTATTTACTGCCGTGGGTCAGCTTTTTCCTGGTCTGGCTCTTCGGACCGAAGCTGAAAGCTCGAATCACGATTTTCCAGTCGCTGTGGTACCTCCTTCTCGTTTTCCTCAGCGGTCTGCTGGTGATGACGGCGCTGTATGTGACCTGGTGCCGAGTGGGCCAAGGCACGATCGAGGGAGTTCAGGGAAGATATTTCATTCCGGTCTTCGCGCTGGCCGGAATCGCGCTCTTGCGATGGGCGCGGGGCTGGAGTCCAAAGGGCGGCGAATGGTTGGCATTGGCTGGGCTCGCCGCCATGATTCTTCTGCAGGTGGCCATTACCGACTTAACGATCATCCACGCCTTTGGACTCTTCTCCTAGCGGCAAACAGGAAACTGAAACACCGAGCACTCCTCGAGTCCGCGGAGATACTGTCTATTCGACCGCATTCCGCAAACGGATTACCGCACCGGCTTGCAGCCGCGATAATCTTAGAACCAGCGTGATTCGAGAAACCCCTCAATCCGATGCTCCGCGCCTTACCTCTTTGGACGAGAGTCCCGTTGCGGCCCCGCCGTTTCCTCCTTTAGATAAGAGCTCTGCCGAGTTGACTCCGTTCATGCGGCAGTGGACGGCGGCGAAGCGAGAGAATCCGGACGCGCTGCTGTTTTTCAGGATGGGGGATTTCTACGAGCTGTTCTACGACGACGCGGTGGTGGTGAGCCGGGAGCTGCAGTTGACGCTGACGGCGCGCGACCGGGAGCGCAATCAGCCCATGTGCGGCGTTCCCTACCACGCCGTCGAGGGCTACCTGACGCGGCTGCTGCGCAAGGGATACCGCATCGCCATCTGCGACCAGATGGAAGACCCGAAGCTCACCAAGAAAATTGTGCGGCGGGAGGTGACGCGGGTTCTTACGCCGGGAACGGCTCTGGATAATGCGCTGGGGCAGGAGCAAAACAATTTTCTGGCGGCGCTTTTTGAGGCGGGGGGAGGCGCTGAAAAGATTCCCTCGGGGGCTAAAGCCCGTTCCGATTCGGCTGAGACGATGTACGGACTGAAGCCCGTACCCTTCAAAAGAACCGGCGGGGCAGTGGATGACGGGGTTGTAGGCACCCACCCTAGCCACAAAGACAAAAACGTGGCGAGGGTGGGGCACCCGGAAATCTGCGCAGTGGCGCTGCTCGATGTTTCGACAGGCGAGTTCAGGACGGCGGAGTTTCAGGGGGCGAACGCACGGCAATTGGCGGCGGACGCGATTCTGATGGCGGGAGCGAGCGAGGTTCTGGTGGCTCAAAGCGCGGAGTTGCCGGCGGCGCTAGAGCGGATTTCGGCGCGGACGCGGGTCGAGGACTGGGTGTGGACGCGCGACTTTGCGGTTCCGCTGGTGGAGCGGCAACTCGGCGTGCGGTCACTGGAAGGATACGGTCTGGTGGGCCACGAAGCCGCCGCGATTGCGGCCGGGGCGGTGTTGCACTACGTGCGGACGACGCAGAAGAACGATGCACTGCATGTGGATTCGCTGCACTTTGAGGAGCACTCGACCGCTCTGGAACTGGACCAGGTAACGGTGCGCAATCTCGAACTTGTTGAGCCGTTGTTTGTGGGGCAGGACTCGCGGGCGACGCTGTTCCATACGCTTGATGAGTGCCAGACGCCGATGGGCAAGCGGCTGCTGCGGGCGACGATTCTGAGACCGCTGGTGGATGCGGCGGCGCTGGAGGCTCGCTACGAAGCGGTGGGCGAGGCGCATAGAGACCTGCTGCGGCGCGAGGAGATTCGGCGGGCGTTTGGCGGGATTCTGGATCTGGAAAGACTGCTGGCGCGGTTGAGCCTGGACTCAGCGGGACCACGCGATGTACGCGCGCTGGCCGCGAGTCTCAGCAGGCTGCCGGGGTTGAAGACGGCGCTCGAAGCGATGACGGCGGCACAATGGCGGAATGTGACCGGGCGGCTCGATGCGCTCGAAGATGTGACGGCGCAGATTGTGACGACGCTTGTGGAAGAACCTCCGCTGACGCTGGCCGATGGCGGCGCGATTGCGACCGGCGTGGATGCGGAACTGGACGAGCTGCGCACGATTTCGACCACCGGGCGGCAGGCGATTGCGGCCATCGAAGAGAGGGAGCGGCAGAGGACGGGGATCGGTTCGCTGAAGGTGCGTTATAACTCGGTGTTCGGGTACTACATCGAGATTACGAAGGCCAACCTGGCGATGGCTCCGGCGGACTACGAACGCAAGCAGACGCTGGTGAATGCGGAGCGGTTTACGACGCCGGAGTTGAAGGAGTACGAGCGCAAGATTTTGACGGCGCACGACCGGTCGATCGAGATTGAGAAACGGATTCTTGCGGAGCTAAGGACTTCGGTGCTTGGAGCGGCGGGAAGGATTCGGCGCTCGTCGGCGGCGGTTGCGGAGGCGGACCTGCTGGTAAATTTTGCGCATCTGGCGGCGGGGCGCAGATATGTGCGGCCGCGGATCGCCGAGGAGCCGGTGATCGAGGCCGTGGCCGGGCGGCATCCGGTGATCGAGCAGTGGATGGAAGAGACGCGCGAGGGAAGGTTCATTGCCAACGATATTTATCTGGACGCGACGGATGCGGGGCCGAGCCTGCTGCTGATAACCGGACCGAACATGGGCGGCAAGAGCACGTATCTGCGCCAGGCCGCGATGCTGGTGCTGATGGCGCAGATGGGCAGCTTTGTTCCGGCGGAGAGCTTGCGCTTCGGGTTGGTGGACCGCATCTATACGCGCATCGGGGCCAGTGACAACGTGGCGCGCGGCCGCTCGACGTTCATGGTGGAGATGACGGAGACGGCGACGATTTTGAATACGGCGACGCGGCGGTCGCTGATTCTGCTGGACGAGATGGGGCGCGGGACGGCGACCTTCGATGGGCTGAGCCTGGCTTGGGCGACGGTGGAATTTCTGCACGCGGAGACCGGGGCGCGAACGCTTTTTGCCACGCACTACCACGAACTGACTATGCTGGCCGAGAAACTGCCGCGGGTGCGGAATCTGCGCGTGGGCGTGAAAGAAGCGGCGGGCGGGATTGTGTTTCTGCATAACATTGAGCCGGGCGCGGCGAGCAAGAGTTACGGGATTGAAGTGGCGCGGCTGGCGGGATTGCCTTCCGTGGTGATTGAGCGGGCGAAACATGTTTTAAAGCAGCACGAGAAACAGGAGAGGCAGAGCGTGCAGGTGGAGACGACCGCGGAACCGCTGCAACTGACGATCTTTACGCCGCTGTCGCAGCGTATTGTGGATCGCATTGAGGCGACGGATGTGAACTCGCTGACGCCTCTGCAAGCGCTGAATCTGCTCGAGGAGTTGCAGCAGGAGATGAAAGAGCGCAGGGACTAAGGGACTAGCGACTGAGGGGCGGAGATGACGGCGAATTTGCGGCGCGCGGCGGGGAGTTTGCTGGTGGTGGGTCTGGGCGGCACGGAGCTGACCGGCCTGGAACGCGCGTGGCTCAAGCTGGTGCGGCCCGCAGGGATCATTCTGTTCAAGCGAAATATCCTGGATGCGCGGCAGACGCGCACACTGTTGGATGAGGCGGCGGCGCTGGGCTCGGAGCATGGGTTGCGGTGCGTGGATGTGGAAGGCGGAACGGTGGACCGGCTGCGGGATGCGCTTGCGCCGATGCCTTCGGCGCAAGCTGTGGCGCGGGCTTCGTCTCCCATGTCTCAGAAGCGAGACGTGGGGCACCCGGCGCAGGCTGGTTCGAATCCCACCCATTCGCAAAAAGCGCGAATGGATGGGGCACCCGGCCACCCGAATTTTAAGGGACGAAGGACGGGGCTTGCAACGGAGCATGGAGTGTTGGTTGCGCAGGCGGTGAAGGCGTTCGGGTTCAATACGACGCTGGCCCCGGTACTGGATTTGGGGCTGCCGGAGTCGGCCGCGGTGATGGGGGCGCGTGCGGCCGCGGCGACGGCGAAGGGCGTGGTGGAGTACGCGCGGGCGTTTTTGAGCGGGCTAGCGGCCGAGGGTGTGGCGGGATGCGGGAAGCATTTTCCGGGGCTGGGCGGCGGGACGCTGGATTCGCATCTGGAAACGCCTGCGATTCGACGCGGCAGCGGAGAGATTTGGCGGGAGGATCTGNNTTGTGTTCTCGGACGATCTGGAGATGGGCGGGATTCTGAAGTATATGCCAATGGAAGAGGCCGTAGTGTCGGCGGTGCGCGCGGGGATGGATTTGTTGGAGATTTGCCACAGTCCGGAGCTGATTCTGCGGGCGTATGAAGGGCTGATTGCGGAGGGCGAGCGGTCGGCGGCGTTTCGCACGACACTGCTCGCGCGAGCGAAGAGGGCGGAGCGGCAAAGGGCGAGACTGTTTTCTGGAGGCACTTCGAGGGCGCTTACGGCGAAGCAATTTGAGTCGCTGCGAAAGCGAGTTTTGCATTTCGGCGAGACGGTGGCCAAGGTGCAGGCAAACGCAGAGGTGCAGACATTATGAACGCGAAGGCGATGACGGTGGCGGGCATCATGAGCGGCACGTCGGCGGACGGGATCGATGTAGCGGTGGTGCGGATTGTCGATCAATCCCACCCTAGCCGCAAAAACAAAGACGCGGGACCCAGAGGGTTCCCCGGTGGGCACCCGGCGCAGCCGAAGCTGACGTTGCTGGCGCATGAGGGGTTTCGGTTTCCGGCGGGATTGCGGCGGGCGGTCCTGGCGGCGATGAATGCAGAGTCGATCTCGACGGCGGAGTTGGCGCGGCTGAACTGGCGGCTGGGGCTGGCTTACGCGGAAGCCGTGGAGGCGACGGCGAAGCGGCACAAGATAAAGCTGGATTTGATTGGCTGCCACGGGCAGACGCTGTTTCACCAGGCGAAGACGGCGGCGTATGCGGGACGCAAGTTCGCGTGTACGTGGCAGGCGGGCGAGACGGCTGCGATTGCGGCGGCGGTTGGGGTTCCCGTGGTTTCGAACTTTCGCCCGGCGGACATGGCTGCGGGCGGGCAGGGCGCGCCGCTGGTTCCGCTGCTGGATTACGTATTGTTCGCGGATGCCAAGCGCGGACGGGTGTTGCAGAATATCGGCGGCATCGCCAACCTGACGGCGATTCCGGCGGGCGCGAAGGCCAATCGAGTGGTCGCGTTCGATACGGGGCCGGGGAATATGGTGATCGACGCACTAACGCAGCAACTCTTTGGAAAGCCCTTCGACCGCAACGGAGCGCTTGCCGCCGAGGGCTCGGTGCTTGAGCCTGTACTGGCCGCGGAGCTGCGGAATCCGTACTACCGTCTCAAACCGCCGCGCACGGCTGGGCGGGAACAGTTTGGCCGGGCTTACGCCGCTGACTTTTTGGTTGAGTGTCGCCGGCAGAGCAAACGGCCCGAAGATGCGCTGGCAACGGCGACGGCTCTGACGGCGGAGACGATTGCTGCGAGCTTCAGGCGATTCGTATTCGCGAAGATGCGGGGGAGCGCGGTTGATTACATCGTTTCCGGCGGCGGGGCGCGCAATGCGACTCTGATGGCGATGCTGGCACAGCGGCTGGAACCGCTGGGATGCGAGTTGGCGGCAAGTGAGGAGTTCGGGTTGCCTGCGGAGGCGAAAGAGGCGGCGGCGTTTGCGCTGCTTGCCTGGCAGACATGGCATCGGCTTCCAGGGAACGTGCCTACGGCGACCGGCGCAAAGAAGGCTGTGATTCTGGGCCAGGTGACGTATGCGTAGGTGGATGTACCGGTTAAGATTTGTGGTCTCCCACCCTAGCCACAAAAACAAAGACGTGGCGAGGATGGGGCACCCAGACTGTTTTTGTGGGTTACGGCGATGCTTCGCCCTGGTTTGTCTGGTGGCGGTTGCCGGTTGCCATTCGGCGCAGCGGGATCCGGGCACGGTGGTTTTTCTGATCGAGAGCAGCCCGGCGAATCTCGATCCGCGCATCGGTACAGATGCGCAGTCGCAGCGGATCGATGCGCTTCTGTTCGATGGGCTGGTGAATCACAATGCTAGCTTTGAATTTATTCCGGCGCTGGCTGCAAGCTGGGAACAGCCCAATCCGCTGACGTATGTTTTTCACTTGCGCAGCGGGGTTCGTTTTCAGGATGGACGCGCGCTGACAGCGCGGGATGTGGTCTGGACTTTCAACTCGATCCTGACGGGCGCGGTGATTTCGCCCCGGGCCGCGGCTTATGCTTCAGTGGAATCGGTGGAAGCTCGCGACGCGCTCACGGTCGTTTTTCATTTGAAGCACGCGGACAATTTCCTGCTGCGGAATGTCTCGACCGGCGCTATGGGGATTGTTCCCGAGGGCAGCGGACGCGACTTCTGGAAGCATCCAGTGGGCACGGGTCCATTCCGATTCGCGAGTCAGCAGATCGATCAGGACGTGGTCATCGAGCGCAATCCCTTGAGCTGGTCCGAAATGCCAAAGCTGAACCGGGTGCGCTTTGCGGTGGTGCCCGATGCCATCACGGAGTCGTTGGAGCTTGAAAAAGGTTCCGGCGATGTGGCCGTCAATTCCCTGCCCATCGATTCGCTGCCGGTGCTGGCTGCGCGGCCCGATTTGCGCATTGAAGAGACGGGGGGCACAGAGATTCAATACCTGGCATTCAATCTCCGCGACCCGCTGCTGGCGGACGCGCGGGTGCGGCAGGCGATTGCCTGTTCGATCGACCGCGAACTGATTATCCGAACGTTGCTGCGCGGCCATGCGCAACCCGCAGTGAGCCTGCTGCCCGCGAACCACTGGGCGTGGTCGGGCGATGGGCCGCGTTACGATTACGATCCGGCACGCGCGGAGCAACTGCTTGACGCCGCTGGATACAAGCCGGACAGCAAAGGCGTGCGCTTCCACCTGGCGATGAAGACCAGCAACGACGAGGGAACGCGGCTGCTGGCGGCGGTGTTACAACAGCAACTGGCCAAAGTTGGAATTGCGCTCGACCTGCGCAGCTATGAGTTTGCGACCTTTTATTCCGACGTGACGCGGGGCGCCTTTCAGATGTACTCCCTGCGCTGGATCGGGGGCAACGAGCAGCCGGATATCTTCGGCTACGCATTCCTGACCGCGAATTTTACGCCCAAGGGCGCCAATCGCGGTCACTACTCAAATGCAAGGCTCGATGCATTGCTTGACGATGCAACTGCGAACGAGGATACAGCGAAACGGCGCGCCGACTACATTGAGGCGCAGCAGATTCTGGCACGCGATCTGCCGGCGTTCAATCTCTGGTACCTGGATACGATTGTGGTTCACAACCGGCGGCTGACCGACGTGGTTCCCGCTCCCTCGGGCAGCTACGCGTTTCTTGAGACAGCTCAAATGGCGCGATAAACCCAAGCAGCCGATGGGTTTGGATAGAGAGCCTCTCAATGCGCCGCAATGGAGATAAATGCACACTGCAAGGCTGGAATTTTGTTGAAATTTCCCGCCTTAAATCTTCTAGATAAACAACTTCTTACGGCCCAGTGCCACTTTGGAGCGTCTCCGCGCACAGTGCGGAACGGAACTCTCAACCTTTTCGCCCACTGACTCGTCTACCGGAACAGAGACGAAACACCCAACATCGGTAAACTGGAACCGGATGGTGGAGAGACGGCGAATGAAAAGCAAGACGAAGATTGGTTCGGCATTGTTTGTGCTTCTGGGAGTGTTGCTGGTTACCGCAGCCATGGTTGAGGCACAGACGCCAGCGCGGTTTCTGGGCACGGTCACCGCCGTGAATGGAACCACGCTGACAGTGAAGACAGACGCAGGAGAGGTGCACCAGGTTGACGTGCCGTCCACGGCCTCGCTGAAGCAGGTCGAGCCCGGAGCAAAGGACCTGAGCACCGCGCAGACCATCGAATTCGGCAGTCTGGCGACGGGAGACCGCGTATTGGTTCGGCTGGATCCGAATGCGCCGGCCGGCGCCGCAACAGCGCTCCAGATCATTGCCGTGAAGCAGGCAGACCTGGCGAAGAAACAGCAGCAGGAGCGGGAAGACTGGCAGCAGCATGGCNNAGCGGAGCCGGCGCAACTGCAAAAACGATCACCATTCACACCAACAAAGACACAATACTGCGGCGGTATGCGCCGGCATCGGTACGCTTCGACGAGGCAAAGGTGGCGCCGATCGATGCCATTCATGAAGGCGACCAGTTGCGGGCACGAGGCGCCAAGAACGCGACCGGGACGGAGATGACGGCCGAAGAGGTTGTATCGGGCTCTTTCCGCAATTTATCCGGACTGATTCCGTCGGTTGACGCGGCCAATTCTTCATTGGTGGTGAAAGACCTGGCCACCAAGAAGCAGGTGACGGTTCACATCGTGCCGGACACGCAGTTGCGCCGGTTGGATGAGCAAATGGCGACGAGGCTGGCAGCGGTGTTGAACGGAACCGGAAACGGCCCCGCCGGACGAGGCGGAGGAGGCGGCCAAGGCGGAGGTCAACGTGCAGGATTTGGCGGGGGATTCGATGCGCAAATGTTATTCAGCCGCGCGCCCGTAATCAAGCTTGCCGACCTGAAGAAGGGCGAGGCGGTGATGGTGGTTGCGACAGAAGATGGGTCGGGCACGACAGCGATCACTTTGTTGGCGGGCGTCGAACCATTGTTGGAAGCTCCGGCAGCGAGTCAGAATTTGCTCAACTGGAGTTTGAGCTCGGGCGCTCCGGACGTAGCCCAGTAAGTGGACAACAAACTAAGCATCGAGATGAAGTGAGGGAGACTTGTCTTCGAAATTGCATTTCTTGAGAACTTTTGCGGTTGCCGTTTTTATCGTCTTTGTGGGCCTTTGGGCGGCACAGGCGCAAACCCCGACGCCGGCACAGCCTGCGCCGACAGCCACGCTCCATGGCCACATCGCAGACCCCAGCGGGGCGTTAATCCCGGGCGCAAAGGTGACCATTGCCAATGCCCTGGGCGTGGCGCAAAAGACCACCACTTCGGACGCATCGGGAAGCTACTCGGCGACGGGGCTGGAGGCGGGCAGCTACATTGTGGAGGCGAACGTTGAAGGATTCGCGCCATTTAGTTCTCCTACGATCAAGCTCGAAGCCGGGCAGTCGAAGCGCGTGGATATTTCCATGGCCATTGAAGCCGCAGAGCAGAGCGTGGTGGTTACAGACGACGAGGGCGCGCTGCAGGTGAGCACAGAGGCCGGCAGCAACGCCAGCGCGATCGTGCTGAAGGGCAAAGATCTGGATGCGCTGTCAGACGATCCCGACGAGTTGTCGAACGAACTGTCGGCCCTGGCGGGTCCCTCGGCCGGACCGAATGGCGGACAAATCTACATTGACGGATTCACTGGAGGGACGCTGCCACCCAAGTCGGCAATCCGGGAAATTCGCATCAATCAGAATCCGTTCTCGGCCGAGTTCGACCATATCGGCTACGGGCGAATCGAGATTCTCACCAAGCCTGGAACCGACGTTCTGCATGGGCGGGGCTTCCTGCAGGGCAACGACAACTCGTTCAATACCGGCAACCCGTTCGCCCCGGTTCCCCCGTATCACAGCGTCCAGTACAACGGGACGATCAGCGGTTCGATCAATAAGAAGTCTTCATTCTTCCTGAGCGTGGACGGGCGCAACAGCCAGGACGCCAACATCTACACCGCAATCACTGCGGTAAACAGTGGTGGAGAGGCCTGCACGGGAGGAGTCTGTACACAGGGCACCATCTCCGGCGGCCTCTTCACCCCGCAAACGCGCATCCAGGTTTCGCCCCGCCTGGACCTGCAACTGGGAGATAAGAACACGCTGACCGTGCGCTACCAGTACGTGCGCAGCAGTTCCAGCGGGAACCTGGGCTCGAACGTCGCCTTGACCACGCAGGCCACAAATTCGACCTCGTCTGAGGACTCGCTGCAACTGATGGATTCTCAGATCGTCAACGCGCACATCGTGAACGAAACCCGCTTTCAGTACCGGCGCGCCCTCACTGATACAACGCCCACCGATACAACGGCGGCGAGTGCGGCCCCAACGGTCAGCGTCGCTGGTTTCTTCATCGACGGCGGACCCTCGGGCCAGACGAACAACGATCATACCGATCACATAGAGCTGCAGAACATTATCACCATGTCGGTGGGGGCACATGCCATCAAATTCGGAACTTGGCTGCGCGACAACCGTGATGCCAACTTCTCCAACGGAGGCATCAACGGCAGTTTCGTTTTCAACGACGTACCCGATTATGTAGGCGCGCTTAACCTCTTTTACAACGGCACGGCCTGCCCGGCGAACTCACCGACGAATTGCCTGCCCGTCAAGCTGACCTACACGACGCCAACGAGCCGGCAGGCGTTTCTGGGCAACGTCTTCGACGCCGCGGTCTTCGTTCAGGACGACTGGAAGGCTAATCCTTTTCTGACGCTTTCTGGCGGTCTGCGCTGGGAGAGTGAGAATCACATCGCGGACCACAGCGACTGGGGACCGCGATTTGCATTCGCGTATGCGCTGGACGGACACAAGAAGGGGAAGGTGGCCAAGACGGTATGGCGCGGCGGCTATGGCCTCTTTTATGACCGCTTCGGCATCAGCAGCCTGATGTCGCTGGAGCGATTCCACGTTGGCGCCAACAGCCAAGCGCAGATCGTGATCAACGATCCGACCTGCTTTAACCCCACCAGCCTGAGCGCCATCAGCAGCGGCTTGGCCTCATGCGGGTCGGGCAGCACTGCTGCGTCGCAGGCTGACGAGGTGTCCCCCACCTACCGCTCGCCTTACATGGAGCAGTTTGGAACCAGCCTGGAGCGCCAATTGACAAAGGTATCGACGCTGACACTAACCTATGTTCACTCCTTCGGCGTGCACCAGATGGACACGCGGGACGCGAATGCCTACCTGCCCGGCGACTACATTTTCAACAACGGCGCTCCACCAACGATAACGGCGCCTCGGCCCTTGACTACTCCCACAAATAATCTTGGGATCGTCGACGAGATGTATCCCGAGGCGGTGTTCAAGGAGAACCAGCTGATTTTGAATCTCAATGCCCGCTTCTCTCCCAACTTCAGCGTGTCGGGCTTTTACAACTTCAGCGTTGCCGACGGCGATACCGGGACGGCATCGAACTCCTACAATTTGAGCCAGGACTACGGCCGCGCTTCGTTTGTGAGAAGGAACATGATCTTCCTTATGGGAAACTACACTGGCCCATGGAAAATTACGTTCAATCCATTTCTCATTGCACAGTCAGGCAGGCCATTCAACATTACCACTGAGAATGACCTGACCGGGGACAACTTCTTCAACAACAGGCCCTCGATTGGGACGGCGGCAGATTGCGCCTCCGGTACGTCGATCTCGCAATACGCACTCACATCGTTTGGCTGCCTGGACACTATTCCGCAGGCCGGGGAGACCATCCTTCCATCGCAACAGGGGACGGGGCCGGCAGCGGTGGCGGTGAACCTGCGGGTCAGCCGCTCGTTTGGCCTGGGCCCGAAAGTTGCATCGCCTGCCGGGCAGAGCGGTCAGCGTGGGGGCGGCCCTGGCGGCCCAGGTGGTCCCGGCGGTCCCGGCGGTCCCGGCGGATTCGGTGGCGGCTTTGGCGGCGGCATGCGCGGCGGAGGCGGCTTTGGCGGGCCGGGAGGCGGCATGTCGAACACGGGCCACAAATACTCGCTGACCTTCAGCGCGCAGGCCTTGAACCTGTTCAACGACATCGATCTGGGTACGCCGTCGGGCAGCGTGTCGCCGCTGTTCAATTCGGCGACAGGAATTACCGGCCCGGGAAGCCGGTTCGAAAGGTCCACCAGCCTGGCGGGCGGCATTTTTGCATCGCCGTCTGGTTCGGCGGCGCGGCGCATCTTTGTGCAAGCGGCGTTTTCGTTCTGAGACTTTTCCGGGCGTGCTTTGAAACATCGAGGGCCGGGGCGAAATGCTCCGGCCCTTTGCTTTGGCTAGTGGACGGCTGTGACGGTGGCAGCTACGTCGCTGGTTGGGAAGGCGTCAGCGAGCGAGATGACTTTCAGCTGTGCCTTCACGGCATCGAGAGAGACTTTGCCGGTGGCAACGATCTCGGTGGTTTCGCCAGGCATCAGGTCGAAGTAGTTGTCGGAGAGTTTCACTTCCAGATCGCCGAAAGAGAGATAGACGTCGCGAGCAAGCACGGGCGAGGTGATACGGATCTTGTAGTTTCCGTTGGTTCCCGTTGTTTCAACTTTCAGCGTGGCCGGCTTGAGATGAACTTGCTTGGTCGGGGCAAGATAGACCAGATTGCGCGACAGCTCGGTTCCGTCGGTGGAGAGATCGGCGACAACAAAAACGCGGGAAGTACCCGCTGCGCCCGCGTCGGTCAGTTTCTTAAGCGGCCAGTCGAGATAAACCTTGCTGGAGAGTGGCGACACGTCGACGGAGTGCGTGTTTTCGAGCAGCACCTTGCCGTCGAAATCCATGAGACGCACGCGAAGGTTAGCAGCACGCGCTTCGGTCTTGTCGGAGACGATGTAGACCTTGAGGGCGCCGTCTTCGATGTGCAGCGAGACGAGGATGGGCGCGTAGAAGCGGCGGGCGTAGTATTGCAGAGCCTTCCAGCGGCCGTAGTAGTCGATGGAGGACCAGGACGCGACGGGCCAGCAGTCGTTCAACTGCCAGAAGATGGAGCCCATGGTCTCCGGGCGCGAGCGCCGGAAGTGCTCGGCGCCAATCTTGATACCCTCGGCCTGCAAGACCTGGCTCACGTAGAGAAAGCTCGCAAAATCCTTTGGCTCGGGATAGTCCCTGAGCAGGTAGTCGTGGATGATGGAGTTGCCTTCGTTGTTTTTCTGGTGAGCGAGCATCACGGGCGTAAAGATGCTGGTGCGGTCTTCGGGCTGCGTGAAGGCTTCGATGGTGCGCATCTCCGGGAAGGACTGGAAGCCGTATTCGGTGACGAAGCGCGAGTGATGCGTCTCGTAGGTTGAGAAGGGCACGCGGCCATGCCACACGTCCCAAATGTGGTTGTCACCTGTGTTGTATGTCGGCGTAACGTTCTCGTAATCGGCGCTGGGCGAGCTGGGCCAGTAAGGCGTTTCGGGGTCCAAACGCGCCACCACGCGGGGGAGGATGCCGCTGAACTCGGTGAGGTAGTCCTGCCAGATAAAGAATCTTACGTCCGGGGGCAATGCGGGGCGCGGACCCCAACTGAAGGCCGCCTCGGTCTCATTGTTGCCGCACCAGACGACGATACTGGGATGGTTGCGCAGACGGCGAACCTGGTCCTCGGCTTCGGCTTCTATGTTTAGTTTGAAAGCATATGTTCCGGGCTGCCAGTCGTTGCCGAATTGGAAGTCCTGCCAAACCATGATGCCCAACTCGTCGCAGATCTGGTAGAACTCATCGGTCTCGTAGTAGCCGCCGCCCCAGTGGCGGATCATGTTCATGTTGGCGTCGCGGGCCGACTCCAGTATGCGGCGATAATCGGCAGTGGTGACGCGATTGGGGAAGCTGTCGAATGGAATCACGTCCGCGCCTTTGGCGAAGACGGGAATTCCGTTGACGACGAGCTGGAAGGAGCGCCCCCACTGGTCGAGATGGCGGTCGAGCACAATCGAACGGAGGCCGGCCTTGACCGTTCGCAGTTCGGCCCACTGGCCGCCCACTCCGGCTTGCGCGGTGAACTCGTAAAGGGGCTGGTCGCCGTAGCCGGCCGGATACCAAAGGCTGGGCTTGCTGACTTCGATGGGGAGATCAATCACATTGCGGCCGGCATGAAGGGTCGCGGCCGTGGTGACGAACGGAGTTTGGACGCCTTTGGGCGCGCCGGACTTGTGATAGCTGACAGTGATGCGCGCGGGGCCGTCGGTCGCGGAATCGACCTCGACCTCGGCGTCGAGGTGGGCAACTTCACTGCTCACGTCGCGCTGGTGGATTGCGAAATCGGCGATGCGGACTTTATTCCAGGCTTCAAGCCGAACCGGCCGCCAGATGCCACTGGTGACAAAGCGCGGACCCCAGTCCCATCCGTACTCATATGCCGCCTTGCGGATGTAGGTCTTGTCATCGGTCTTCGAGTTCAGCCGGAACGGATCGCTCGCAGCCGCTTCTTTCGCGGCTTTGATGGGCGATGGAAAGACGACGCGGAGTTGATTGCTGCTGGCGTGCAGATGGGCCTTTGCCGGGATTCGCCAAATGCGGAACATGTTGTCGGCGACGAGCACCTGGACCCCATTCAGATAAACAGTGGAGGCTGCATCGAGACCGTCGAAGACCAGATCGACGTTGGAGTGGGCAAGCAGCGCCGGGGTTGCGTCGAAGTTGACGCGGTACTCCCAACTCTCGTTTTCAATCCACTGCAGCTTCGCCTCGTTGTCCCGGTAGAAGGGGTCGGGAATCTTCTTGTTGGCGAGCAGATCGAGGTGCACGTCTCCGGGAACTTTGGCGGGAAGCCAATCGGAATCGGCATTCTGCGCCGGTGCAACCTGACGAAACTGCCAGCCGTGATCGAGCGCAATTGCCGCGTTTTGCGCGGAGTTCGGTTGCGCAGACGCATTGGATCCAAGGCACATCGTTGCGCCGATCAGGGCACTCAACCAGATTCCCATTGTAAATCTCGCTTGCATTGTGCTTCCTCCCTTGCCGAAGACGCGGATCGTTTTGCTTGCGCGTTTGGTGCTGTGCGGATTTCGCTGATAAGGCTATCAGATGCGCTGGGCGAGGAAAGCATGTGAAAAATCGAAACGGAAAAAATCAGGAGCGGGTCTCAACTAGAGTCCTATAAAGAGCCTCCCAAGTGTCTGCTCGCGCATCCATGCTGAAGTGCCTTGCTATGCGGTCTCGGGCGGCCTGGCCGAGAGCTTGGCGGGTCTCACTGGGCCGATGCATCAGCTCAACCATGGCTTTGGCAAGAGCACCGGGGTCTTGGGAAGGAACGATGACGCCGGCGTCGCCAACCAACTCGCGCGTGCCCCCCGCATCGGTAGCTATTACGGGCTTCATCGTGGCCATTGCTTCGCCAACCGCCAGAGGCATGCCTTCCCATGCCGAAGAGAGAACGAATGCATCGGCTGCGCCGAAAAGAGCGGGCATATCGCGGCGCAAGCCGAGCAGGCGGACCCGTTCCATGGAACCGCCCTCAGCGGCGATCAGATTTACGAATACCGATCTTCCGTCCTCCGTCTGCTTCAACGTTGCGTCCGCGAATGCGCCTGCAATCCAGAGCTGCGCGCTTGGGAAGACCGTGCGCACCTGCTTGAAAGCGCGCAGCAGGTTGGGAAAGTCCTTGGCGGGAACAAGGCGCCCGGCAGCAAGCCAGATAAAGCTTTCGCCCGCATCCATGGCTGCCCGCGTAAGAGCGCGGCGCTCAGCGTTTGGCGCGAACTCGGCAACGTCGATGCCGTTGGTGACGACCTGGCACTTGCGTTTGGGGATTGCCTTGAGGCGTACAAAGCGATCGGCGGCGGCCTGGCTGACGGCGGTGGTGAGGCCAGCCAGCCCATCTGTGAAACGGTAGGCCAACATGCGGTGCCAGCCACCTTCGTAGACGTTATGGACGGTCGAGATCGTTTTGACAGAAGGACAGAGAAGCTTGAGCAGCCGCGCGAAGATGTTGGCGTGAAAGCTGTGGCTGTGGACGAGGTCTGGGCGAAATTCGCGGAGAAAGCGACGCGCCTTCAGCAAACCGCCGAGCGCACTGGATCGTTTCTTGCTTAATTCGAGGCGGAAGACCTCAACCGTTGTAGGCCACTCTTCGGCGACCGTAGGGCCGAGGACAAGCATGGCGACCGAGTGCCCACGAAGAACCATGTGAGTGGCCAACGCCAGCGCCTGGCGTTCCGCGCCGCCAATGCCGAGCGAAGTCAGAACATAGACAATCCGCATACCACCAGCACCCACGAAGAAGATCGAGTGCAACGATGATAGCGTGCCGGCTCAACGTTTGTATGTCTTGTCGAACCGAGATTGCGCAGCGTGAACGAACTGCCGGGATGGGCGATGGACGCCTTCTCGAAGGCTCTGAAAGGAGCTCTATCGCGCGCTGCCGGGAAAAGGGAGAATTGGACGGAAAGTCAGCGCCGCCCTAAGTTTTTCAATTTAAAAGAATCCTTTTGTGCAAAAAGCGAATTGGGCTGTACAATCACGACGAGGAGACCCATGGCCGGAGATATNNAAGCGTTGCAAGAATTGCCGTCAGGCAAAGAAGAACGATCAGGGAGGCTCCGGCTACCGTTCGGCTCCGGCACAGGGAACACCTGTGATTTGTTCGGGTTGCGGTCAGCCTACAACAGTGCCTTTTGAGCCGCGTGGCGATCGCCCGGTCTTTTGCCGGGACTGCTACCAGGCCCGCAAAGGCAGCGGTGGCGGCGGCGGCGGCAGCTCGCGTGGCCGCGGCCGGTACTAGATTTGAAGCGGTCCGATTCCTGATTTGACCATCGGGAATCGGACTTTGACTTCTCCGCAAAAAATCTCCAGTGCAGCTCCATAGAAACGGCTGACACGGCCCCGCTCGCCACGGACGTTCTTGGGTGGCTGGATCTTTGTCCGCCTTCCTTTCCGTAGACTTCCAAGTTGATTCCATTGTATTTAGACACCCATTTGATTCCATTTAGTGTGGTCACTCAATCCAATCTCCGAAGCACGATCTGCGCAACTCGATGACACGTTTGTCATCTTCGCTTCCATCGGACCAACACAGGGTATAGCAATTTTATGGACCACCGTAATCGGTTTCATGTATATCTGGAGAAAACACGGAAAGGAATGGGAGATTTGACGGAGCTTAGCTTTTTTGGCCTTTGCCGCAGGAAAGGCACGCGCACGGGAACGAAGCTAGGTGTCGGGGACCGCAGCCCCAGATTGCTCTGCGGATTCCAGGATTCAACATGCATATAGCTCTGTGGATTCTCTTGCCTACTCTAACTCTCATTCTCACGGGATTTGTATATCAACGGATTGGCGGTCATCGCGATTGCCTGCGGTATGCCGGCGCCGGGCGCTGGGTGACGATTGGCGAGGGTTGCCGGCTCTACCTCCTGGAACAGGGCTCGGGCGGCCCCACGGTGCTTTTTGAAGCCGGCATCGGCGCCACAAATCTGAACTGGCGGCATATCCAGAAAGCGGTGGCGCGGTTCACGGGCACCGCGTCTTACGATCGCGGCGGACTCGGCTTCAGCAGTCGCTGCCGCACGGCGCGCACGCCAGGCAACATCGCTCTGGAACTCCACGACCTTTTGAAGAGCGCGGATATCAAGCCTCCTTACATCCTGGTGGGGCACTCTTTCGGCGGCTTGGTCATGCGCCGCTACGCGCTGCTCTATCCGGATGAGGTGGCAGGAGTCGTACTTGTGGACCCCATGCGCTGCGAAGAGTGGCCGCCGCTCAATCCCAGCAAACAGTCTCAAATCGAGTTGGGGAAAAGGTTGATCCGCTACGCGCAGCCGATTGCCGTGTGCGGGCTCACAAGGCTGGCCGTCACTTCCCTCTTTCGCCACTCTAAGAGGAAGAAAAACAAGATTTCGGGAAACCTTGCAGGGGCTACGGTGTCCGGCGGCCGTCATGTGATCTCCCGCATCGCAGGCGAAGTTGGCAAGATGCCGCGTGAGGTATGGCCGGTCGTGGCTGCGCATTGGTCGCGCCCCAGCTTTTATGAGGGAATGCGCAGTCACATCGACTCCATCCCCGATACCGTGAGGGAGATGGAACGGGCAGAACCTATTCGTGAGATTCCCGTGATGGTTCTTACGCCGGGAAAATCTTCGCCGCTCTCCGCCGCATGCCTTAGCCGCATTGGAGACAATGTGCACCAGGTGATTGCCCCGGCGAGCGAACACTGGATCCATCTCGATGAGCCCGACCTGGTGATTGGCTCGATCCGCGAGATGGTGACTGCGGCCGCGACCGAGTCTATTGCGGCAACGGTGTGACGGCGAGCGTTCCATCGTCACAGAAATCAGCTGCGCCTTGAACATCGTGCCGTCGCACAAATCCGCCAACTTGCCATTTCCGCGAAGCGGAAGTGAACTTGCTGTCCTTTTTGAAGAAACCTCGCCTGGCTTATGAAATGAACTTCAGTTTCACCACACCATGGTGTCCTTGTTTAAGTGAAGAGGGTTAGATTCATGGAAGTCAAGGTCTCTCATCTCGGAAATGTAAAGTTCAAGATTCAATCCCGCTCTCACTCCATTCTTTGCGACCAGCCCGCGGAAAACGGCGGAGAAGATTGCGCCATGACGCCACCGGAGCTGATGTTGGCGTCTCTGGGCTCCTGCGCTGCCTTTTATGCCGTGCAATATCTCAAGACCCGCAACCTGGCCCACCACGGCGTGGAAGTCACAGTGACTGCCGAAAAGGTGAAGCAGCCGGCGCGGCTCGGCAACTTCAACATTCATGTGGTGTGCCCTGTGCCGTTAACCGAGCAACAGACCGCAGGCCTGATGCGTTCGGTGCATAGCTGCCTGATTCACAACACACTGTTGTCTCCGCCAGAGATCCAGATTGAGCTGACTATTGCTGAGCCTGCGCTGGCCCATGACTGAATCCGCTGCGTGACGAGTCAGGCAGTCCGACGCAGGTTGGCTAGGCTGAGATTCCAGTTGGGCCTTCAAAGCAACGCGCTAACAAGGAGGCACTACAGGATGCTGGCGCTTTTCCGTTGCGCCAGGATCGAAGCCTTGCGCCGGTTCTTCGAGGCGTGGTCGATCTGCTTCCAAAAGCCGATGAAGTAATCGATGGCGGAGATCGTCGAGACCAGCACGGTGAAATAGATGGCGGCAACGGCGTACCACCTGACCGGAATCACGAGTACGCCGATCTGCCACTGCTGCCAATGATGGGCAAGGATGGCCGAGGTAACGGAAACGATCTGGACTACGGTCTTCAGCTTGCCCAGGTCGCTGGCCTGGATGGTAAAGCCCTCGGACGAAGCGATGGAGCGCAGGCCGGAGATGAGAAACTCGCGGGCAACGATGACCACGGCAATCCACACCTTGACGACCTGGGGATTGTAGGCCACCAGGGCAATGATCGCTCCGGTCACCATGATCTTGTCGGCCAGTGGATCGAGCAACATGCCCATGGTGGTGATCTTGCCGTGTTTACGAGCCAGGTAGCCATCCAGGCCGTCGGTGATCGAGGCCAGCACAAACAGGACTGAAGCCGTTATCTCCTGCGCGCCGTTTCCCTGCCACGGAAAGTGCGGCGACAAGATCCAAAGCAACAGCGGGATCATGACGATCCGGCTCATCGTGATGGAATTCGGCAAATTCATCAAAGTTCCCCAAAAACAAGAGCATCACAAGTTACAGCGGAAGGCACTGCTGAAAAAATGCTGAACTCGTGCATCATGTACCGCATGAAAGCCTCCCAACCCACTACCACCACTGTAACGCCATTCACTCGTCACTGACCAGACTGCTCAAAACGCTCGACGATCCAGCGCTTGGGAAGAACCTGGAATAGATGCTGGTCAGAGCGTTTGGCCACCTCGACCGTGTAGCCGAACATTTGCTTGGCCCAGTCGATCAGCGTGCCTGTGTAGCCGCCATCCGCGAACACGGTCTGGATGGTATCGAAAAGGCAGAAAAGCCGCATCGGCACGGCACGGGCCGCCACGCGGTACTGGATGCCGGCCGAATGTCCGATCACCGCCAACAGGTCGGACAGACGACCGGCAGGGCAAATTTAAAGTATGTTTGGCAAAGATTCATCCGCAGCTCACGAGAATGGAATTCACCGCTGACTGACTCGCAGACTGGCAGGAGAGCATCGTGACAGCTTGGGCAATATTGCCAGCGAGGCGCGTGAAATCTCTCTGTGTAGTCGCACTAGAAGAAGACTTTCGATGCGAACTGCACCAGGCGCGGATTGGTCCCGGAATCTGTGCCGGTCACCACACCAAAATTCGCGTTATTGCTCGCGCAGCAGGTTGTGTTAGGTGGAGCGAACTGCGCTCGATTCATCAAATTGAAGAACTCTACCCTGAACTCGAAGGCGGCGCGATCCTCACGTCCGAACATCAGCCTCTTAAAGGCGGCGACGTCGAAGTTATCCACGCCGTCGGAACGCAGGGTTGGGTCAACTCTCGACTCCGTTCCGAATGTAAAGTCCGGCGGTGCGATGAAACACGCGATGTTAAACCAGTCGTGAAGGCGATTGAGTCCGGCGAGCGATGCGCCTTTGTGGCAGGCGGGCAGCAGGTTTGGCCGGGAGCCGGCTCCGAACAATGTAATATCGTTGACCTCTCCGCTGCTTAGCGCCAGCGGGAACCCGCGCTGAAATGTTGTTACCCCATCCATGCCCCAGTCGCCCACAATTCTGTTCAGGGCGCTGCCTATGTGGGCAAGGTAATGCTTGTTTTGTCCGAAGGGAAGGTCCACCGTATAACTCACCACCAAACGCTGCGGCACATCCTGTGAAGACAGTGAGCGCTCACCACGCAGGTTGTTATTATCCTGGATCGTCCCCACCGTGTTCTCAAGCCAAGCCGTCAGGGTATCCGTGTTACTGATTAGTTTTGAATTGGTGTAGGCCGCCAGCAGCGCGCCTCCGGCCGGAAAGCGTTTTTGCACAGTAAGTTGAAATGAGTTGTAGATACTGTCATAAGAACCTTGGCCAGCGAGTTCGACGCTCATATATTGAGGGTAGGGCCTTAGCAGTTGTCCCAGGGTCGTGGTGGAAGCGGCCAGGGCCAGCGCCTGCCCGTTCACCACGAATGGGTTTGGAGTCGGACGCAACAGGGCAACCGCGGGCCTTCCACCCGCCGCAAACTGCGTCGCCGCCTCCGCCAGCAGGTTGTCGGAAATTTGATTGACCTGCTGCGAATACTGCGCAAGATGCGTTCCCCTTGAACCAACGTACGCTGCAACAAACGAGAACTTCCCGGGCAGTTGTTGCTCCAGGCTTACATTCCATTGCTGAACATAGCCGGTAGGGTGGTTGCCGCGATCGACTTCAGTAATAGACTGCACCACCTGTGTAAGAAACTGCTGCGTGCCCTCGGTGCCGAGAGTTCTACCCGGCGGTGGAGAAATGCCATCTGGAAAAGGAAGCGAAATGGTGTTGTATGGATGGACGCCATCTATAGTTCCCGTGTAAGTGGTACTCGCCGCATTCACCATATCGTTATTTGGATTCAAGGCGTACGAGACATAATCAGGTATCCAGAAGATCCCATATCCGCTGCGCATGACGGTGGTGGGCGAAAGGCTGTAGGCGATACCTACTCGCGGCCCCATGTTATTTCTGGCGACGGGTAGATTGTTCCGCTCCGCCGGTGAGACAAGAAAGACATCGCCCATCACTGTGGAGTGTGCGCCTGACATGAACTGATTGATGTAGCTGTTAGCGCCTGGATCGAAATAGGTGAGGCGATTGTGACGTTCCGACCACGTTCCTTGCAGTTCGTATCGGAGACCGAGATTCATTGAAAGTGCTTCGTTGAGGCGCCACGTATCGTTGAAGTAGAGAGCCCGATAGACCTGCTTGCCCGCGGTGAATGCCGGAACCACCGCCTGTGCGAAGTAGTGGTTGTTCACATTGCTGAAATTATCTGCGTATCCCAGCAGAAAATCGGCGATAGATAGCCCGGTAAAGCACGGCTGGCCAATAGTGCAGAAGTCGAAGGCTCCGCTGGCCACATTGGTTTGGGCGGCATCGTCGTAGCTGACTTCGAATTGAAAGCCGAAGTGGAGCAGATGGCGGCCTCGCACCAGGGTCAAACTTGGAGACATGTTGTATTGCGTATCGCGATCCTGAATGAAGCTCTGCCCCTGACTGCACATGATGTTGTCGGCGAAGCTGGCCACGCACGGCGTAGGAGGCGTGCGCATGAATGCGGGAATCGCGGCATTGTAGCCGGCGGGCCAGCCGATCGAAGTCAGGTCGAAGTCCGCATTCTTTGGAGAACGGCGATAGGCAAAGTAACTGACTCCGGCATTCACGTCAAAGATGGTCATGGAACTGATGCTGTAGCTATATCCCGCCGCCAGCGCGTAGGTTTTATAAGTCTCCAGGCATCGATCCTGGCACAACCCATGTTGGAGCGGATCGATGGGCAGATCGAGCACGTTCCAATAGCTGAAGCGGCCAAAGAGTTTCTGCTTGCCGGTAAGGTCCTGATCCACACGTCCAACCGCCTGGTTCTGGTTGCCGCCTGTATTGGCGACGGTATTGAAGTTATTGAAAGTGCCGGAGGGCGCGACGGTTCCCGGCGCATTCGGCAGTGGCCAGAGAGTGAGCAGGGCCTTGGATGTGGGATTGATGCGGTTGGCGGGAATGAGATTGCCCTGAAACGCCGATGGCTGCGCGGTGTTTGTGGGGCACGCACCCTGTGCGTTCAGTACGCTGCCGGCACATGGATCCATGATGAGCGTGCTGATGGCCGAGAAGTCTCCGCCGCGCTCGGCTGCGGTTGGCACCGTCGCGGTAAACGGGCTACCAGTGCGAAGTCTGAAGCCCTCCCAGCTTGCGAACCAGAATGTTCGGTTGCTCTGGCAGCACCGGGGAAGGTTGAGCGGGCCGCCGGCTTCGGCGCCAAACTGGTTCTGAACCCATGGCGGGCGGGACTTGCCCGCCCGGTTGAGGAAGAAATCGTTGGCATTAAAGACTCGATTGCGCAGGTACTCGTAGACTTCGCCGTGAATGAACTGTGTACCGCCCTTGGTGCTGAGGTTGGTCACTCCTCCTGCGAACCGGCCCCACTCCGCGGGCAGATTGCCAGTATGCACTTTGAACTCTTGAATCGAGTCCTGTGTAGGAATCAAGATAGGCACATTGATATAGGTAATGTTGAGAGGCTGCCCGTCCAGATACTCCACGCTCTGGTTGCCGAATGCACCGCTGACCTGGTAATTCCCCCAGCCAAAGGGATTCACGCCCACCGGCGTTCCCATGGCGCTGCCTTGTGGAATCACCGAGGGCGCAAGGGCGATCAGATTGAAGACGTTTCGGCCATTGAGGGGCAGTTCATTGGCCTCGCGGCGCTCGACCACGGTGCCCAGGCTGGAGGACTCAGTATCGAGGCGCGACACACCGCCTTCCACCGTTACGCTCTCAGACGCGGACCCGAGTTCCATCTCGAAATTCACTTCCAGGGCGTCCTGCACGTGCAGGATGATGTCGGACTCGATGACCGCGATGAAGCCGAGCTTCTCGACCTCGATGCGATACCTGCCCGGGGGCAGGTCGGAGACGTAGTAGATGCCAGCCTCGTTGGTGAGGCCATGATAGTGAATGCCGGTGCTGGTATTTGTGACCTGCACAGTGGCCGTGCCAATCACGGTCCTGTGGGAGTCGGTGATTCTCCCCGTCAGCGACGCTGCCGTCGATTGGCTCTTCGCCATTCCGGAGAAGAGCACCAGGACCAGGAATGCGGCAGCCGGTGCGCACAGGAACATTCTCCTCCGCAGTGAGATGCGATTTGCCAATACTCCCCCTCGAAGAGCAGCAGTGCAAAGTGGATCGATCCTGCGCGAGCCTTTGCGGACGGAGAACCAGGACCGGCTCGCAGGCACCGATACATAGATACGGGCGAATTGCTGCAGTTGTACCACTTATTTTCCAATAATTTTCGCCGTTTTCCCGCCTAGAAAAAAACTCTGGATAATCCTATCTTAGATGGCGTATAGTTCGTTTGTTTCAAGAGGGTAGTGGCTTTGGCCTGTGATGCTGAGTCAATCAGAGGAATAACTCTGTCGGGACAATTCGGTCTTTCCCCTTTGCATTTGTCCGAAGGAATAGAGATGCAGTACCCACTGCACAATTCCCTGGACAGCGCCGCGAAGAATGCCGGAGCTCCCGATGTGAGCGACGAAGCGCTCATCTGTCAGTTGCTCAAGGAGGATGCTGACGCTCTGGACACACTTTTCAGACGCCACTCGAGGCTGGTCTTCAGCATCGCCTTGCGCGTGTTGAGCGATGCGGGCGAAGCCGAGGAGGTGGTGCAGGAGTGTTTCCTTTATGTGTTCAAAAAGGCCTTTACCTTCGAGCCATCGAGAGGGAGCGCCAAGGTTTGGATTGTTCAGGTTGCCTATAGTCGCGCCCGCGACCGGAAGGCGCATTTGTCGCGCCGCGGGTTCTATGCGCAAATGAACGTTGAATCGGAAGAGTTGGACGGTAAACTGGCAGGCAACGGCGATGTGGAACGCGAGATTGGGGCCAAGCTCGACTTCGAGCGTTTGCAGTCCGCATTCGAAGATTTGAGCGCGATTCAGAGAAAGACGCTAGAATTGTTTTATTTCGAAGACTTCGATCTGCGCGAGATCAGCGAACGTCTTCATGAACCGCTTGGCAATGTGAGGCATCACTTCTATCGTGGGCTTGAACGACTACGCAAGAGCGCGATAGCTGAAAGGCTGCGGAATTATCACCATGGATAAGGTTGGAGCAAGGGACGACCACGAAAGATTCAAGGAGCTTTGCGCCTTGGCGCAGTCGAAATCGCTCAGCGTCCGGGAACAACTCGAACTGGACCTGCATTTGCAGGCATGTGGTTCGTGCCGGGAGGTTTACGAGGAGTATTGCGCGATCGGCGCCGCCGGCATGGCTTTTCTGTCCGCAGAGGATGCCCTTCCGAAACAAGCACGGAGATGGGATAATCGCGCGGCGCGGGAAAGGCTCTTTGCCTCGATTCGCAAGCCGCGTCCGCAGCGGGTCTTGTCCATCGAAGCGGGCAGACCGCGTCCTGTCTGGACCTTGGCGTCCCGCAGTCGCGGATTGGCAGTCGGCGCGCTGGCGGCCTCTTTGCTCGTCGCATTGACGCTGGGCGCCTATCGTATCGGGGAACGGAGGAGCGTTGCCGCATCCCCGGCCGCCGCGGTTGCACTCCCTAAGATAGGTAGTCCGCTCAAGCCGGGGCCACCATCCGGCGATCCGTTAGCGAGGCAAACCGCCCAGCTTTCCAATTTAGAGCAGCAGATTTCAAGGCAGCAGTTGGAGATTGCCAAACTGCGCGCCGCAACGGTTTCAGCGGACGAGCGAGCCGATCAATTGGGAACTGCGAAAGGCGAAAAGGAAGCGGCTCTTCAGCAGATTACCGAGGAGCGCGACCAGTTGGCCAAGCGGCTGAACGAGAGTGAAAAGGTTTACGAGATTCTCCAGGCCGACTATGCCACGCTGCGCGCCGAGCATAGCCGCTCTCTTCTGCACACTGCGTCGGTGGAATCTGAACTGACGGATCTGCGCGCCGCGAATCGGGACCAGGAGCGCCGGCTCAAAGACGACGAGCAATTTCTGACGTCGGATCGCGATATTCGCGAACTGATGGGAGCGCGCAAACTTTATATCGCCGATGTGTTCGATGTGGATAGTGGCAGCCACACCCGCAAGCCCTTCGGCCGCGTCTTTTATACCCAGAACAAATCTCTGGTGTTCTACGCGTTCGATCTCGATCATCAACCTGGAGTCAAAAATGCAAGCGTCTTCCAGGTCTGGGGGCAGCGCGATGTGGAAGCGAACGACTCCTCGCATGCCATGAATCTCGGCATTTTGTATATGGACAGCGAATCGAACCGCCGCTGGGTGCTCCGCTCCGACGATCCGAAACAGTTGGATGAGATCGATGCCGTGTTTGTTACGGTTGAGCCCCATGGGGGCAGCCAGAAACCGACCGGCAAGCCTCTTCTTTATGCACTGTTGAGGAAGGAAGCGAATCATCCCTGAGAGCTGCTACTTCCAGCCGCGATTGGGAACGATCCCGATACCTTCCTTGACGGTGTAGAGTTGATCCGCCTTGAGCATGCTGAAGGTCTGCTGCCGCCCGTTGGGCCAGCGCACCGACACGTCGGCCGCGGTTGCCGCGCCCAAGCCGAAATGAAGACGGAAGTCGTTGCAGGATAGAAAGCTCGACTGACTCTGAACTTCTTTTATCTGTTTGATCCCGTTGGCCGCAACTTCAATCCGCGCGCCAATTGCGCTGCGATTGGAGACAGTGCCTTCGGGCCGAATCTTGATCCAATGATTCTTGCCGGCAACATCGTTGCGGAACAGTGACGGAGGCTCGCCGAGATTTACCACCAGCATGTCGATGTCGCCGTCGTTGTCGAAATCGCCGTAGGCCACGCCCCGGCTTGAATGCGACTCGAGGATCGCGGCGCCCGCTTCGTCGAACAACTCCTCGAAGTGGCCGTGGCCCAGGTTGCGGTAAAGCAGGAGCGGACCCTTGTAGGGAGAATCCGGAAAGCGGCGTTCAAAATCCGGATAGATATGTCCGGTAGCGACAGTAATATCCAGCCATCCGTCGTTGTCGAAGTCCTCAAAGCCTGTTCCCCAGCAGACGAATCGATTGTCGACTGCCAGGCCACTGGCGCGCGTCACATCTTCAAAGACAGCTTTGCCCCGGTTTCGGTAAAGGGTAGGTAAATCCCCAGCAAAGTTTGTCTTGAGGATATCCATATGCCCATCGCCGTTGTAGTCGCCGACAGCCAGCCCCATGCCTGCCTGCTCCTGGCCATCCTCACTGTAGCCCACACCGCGCACTCCACCTTCCTCGCGAAATGTTCCGTCGTGGTTGTTCATGAACAGCAGGCTGGGGCTCGAGTCGCAGGCAACATAGATGTCGGGCCAGCCATCGTCGTCGAAATCCGCGGCAACCGCAGTCAGGCCGTAGTTGATGCGCGCGCTTGAGATTCCCGCCGCCTCGCTGACATCGGTGAAGGTGCCGTCTCCATTGTTGCGGTACAAGCTGTGCGTCCCGAAGGGAAGTCCACGCGGCCCGCAATTGACCGGCACGCCTTGAAAGAAGCAAAACGACTTCTCGCCCGGTCGCGGCGTCTTTGCCAGATCGAAGACGGTGTAGTTCGATACGAACAGGTCCAGGTGTCCATTCCGGTCATAGTCCAGAAAAGTGCAGCCGGTTCCCCAGCGTGTGGCAGAGCCCAGCAAGCCGGCTTCGCGGGTAACATCGGTGAAGGTCCCATTTCCGTTATTTCGATAGAGGACATTCTGCCCCCAATAGGTCATAAACAGGTCGTCGAAGCCGTCGTTGTTGTAGTCGCCAACGCACACGCCGCATGCCCAGCCGGTTTTTGTCAGGCCCGCTTCTACCGTGACGTCGCGAAAGGTGCCGTCCCGGTTGTTGTGGTAGAGCCGGTTGGTGATGCCCGGGGTGGGGCCGGTGAGTGTGCTTCCGCCAAGCACCAGGATGTCGATCCAGCCATCGTTGTCGTAGTCGAGAAAGGCGCATCCGCAACCAATCGATTCCAGGATGTAGTCCTTGGGGCTGGGAGAACCGTAAAGAATGGGATGATCGACTCCCGCCTTTTGCGCCACCTCGACAAAATGGGCGTTGTAGGGCAAGCCGGATCTTTTCCCTCGCGGCTGCACTGCGCCTTTGTGCGCAACCACACCTTGACCGAGCGCCGCAGCCGCCGCGTTCATTGCACTCACCAGGAACGTTCGTCGTGACTGTTTCATGCAACCTCAGGCGGCTGCCTGCATGGCAGGACAATACGCCGAACGAAGGTTATCATACGCCAAGTTACAGCTGAGTCTGACGCCGGAATCCGGCGCGCTATTCGGAGCGTGGTGCTGTTTGACAACGGCCGGTCCCCGGAGGAAGCTAGGGATGCTCCTTTGCGCAGACCATGTGGGAGGAGCGTCGTCTTATTCCATGAGGCATGTTTGAATGATCTGGATGAGAGATTTTGTTGCGCGTCCGCATCGGCTCTGGTTGCGGCCAGTGTTTGGCTGGCTTTGGGGAGCGGCGCTTTTGCTCGCGCCGGTTTCTCCCGCGGCGCAGGCCCAGCAGACGGAAGATCTCACCGCAGCGCGCCAGGCGATGGATGCCAGGCAATACGATGTAGCGGAGAAGTTGTACCGCAAGGCTCTCGTTCAGGCGCCCTCTTCTGCCACGGTGCTCACCGATCTTGCGCTCAGCCTGCAGATGCAAGGACGCTCGGCAGATGCCATTCGCTATTACTCGCTCGCGCTCAAGCAAGGCTATGTTCCAGAAACCTATGCGCTGCTGGCCCAGGAAGAATGCAGGATGGGCGATCTGGATGACCTAAAGCCCATGCTTGCCAGGATATTCAGGGAAGAACGAAAGAATATGCGCGTCCTCTCCGCCGTGGCGCCCTGTTACCTGGACATCGACGAGCCGGTGAAATCCGCAATCGTTTATCAGGCTCTGCTAGCCGGCAGCAAGGACTACCCGGCCGATCTTGCCCTGATTCAGTTGGGGAAGTCCTATATTCGCAGCGGACAGTTGTTTGCCGGCAAGCTCAGCAAAGCGCCCGGCTCGGAGCCCTTTCTTGCGGCTCTGCGCCAAGCATCCAGTGAGGGCTCCGCGGGAGCGCGCGGCGCATTTCCAGAAGCTCAAAAGATCTCGCCCTATTTCCAACCCAATCTCAGTTGGTCCGATGCCGTGGACCTGTGGCAGAAGCATCCTCAGGACACCGGCCTTCTCTATCTCTTGTCGGTGTTGAGCGCCGAACAAGGCATGAACCAGATCGAATTATGCGACCAACAATTCCCGGGCTCGCCTTATCTCGAACAATTCCACGCCGATGTCCTTGCCGACCAGGGACACGGAGACGAAGCGGCTGCGGAATATGAGCAGCTTCTGCGTGACCATCCCGATCTCTCCGATCTCCGTTACAGTCTCGGCTTGCTTCGCGAGCAGCGCGAAGAGTGGCCGGCAGCCGCAGAGGCATTCCGCCAGCAGCTTGCCGCTTATCCAACCGATGAACGCGCCGCGGCCCACTTGAGCAGATGCATGATCCAGATGGAGCAATACGCTGCGGTGCGGGATTTTCTTGAGCCCCGCGTGCGCGCCGAACACCCGCCTCAATGGGTAAACCTTAACCTGGCCGAAGCGGAAGAAAAATTGGGGAAGCCGGAGGATGCGGTGCGGATTCTCGTGGCAGCCGAGCATGAGGCCAACCCCGACAAGCTGGTTCACTATCGCTTGATGCATCTCTATTCCATCTCCGGCCGGCTGACCGACGCCAAGCGGGAATATGCGCTTTTTCAAGCCGCATCCCGGAGATAGAACACCTTTTCTCGGTTTCTCTGTCCCACATTGGTACAAACGCTCCGCAGCCCCCGTAACCCTTTACGTGGGGTGTGCGCTCATCTGCGTGCGCTCCGCAGCAGAACTCAAATCTTGGAGGCACCATGCAAAAGCAGAGAGGCGCAATGTCGGGCCGTGCACTCGTGCACGGTCTTTTGGGCGTAATTCTCCTCTTGTCGTGCTCGCTTGCACTCAGAGCACAATCGACCTACGGAACCCTGACCGGTACCGTCACAGACGCAACCGGATTAGTGGAACCAGGCGCAATCGTCACCCTCACCAACACGGGAACTGCGGAAAAACAAATCCAGAAGACCGGCGATACCGGGCTCTATTCCTTCGTGAACCTCAACCCCGGCGAGTATCGGCTCTCCGTTGAGAAGACCGGGTTCAAGCGCGTCAACCGCGAAGAGATCGTCATCCAGGTCCAGCAGACCGCCCGAGTCGACGTGACTCTCCCGGTTGGCGGAGCCAGCGAGACCGTCACCGTCACCTCCGAGGTGCCGCTGTTGCAGGCCGAAACCTCATCGCTCGGCCAGGTTGTGGAAGAGCGCAACGCCGATGAGCTCCCGCTCAATGGAAGAAACGTCTTCTCGCTCGTCGAGGTCTCGCCGTCCGTAGTCATGCAAGGCCAGGCCGGCGCAACGGCCACCGGCCAGAATCCCTTTTCATGGGGCAACTTCCAGATCGGCGGCGCATTCGCCAATCAGAGCGCTGAATATCTCGATGGCCAGCCGCTGAACATCGGCTACATCAATCTGCCCATTCTGATTCCTACGCAGGACTCGGTTGCGGAATTCAAAGTTCAAACCAATAACATCGGCCCGGAGTGGGGCAAGGTGGCAGGCGGAGTTCTCAACCTGAGCACCAAGAGCGGCAGCAACACCTTCCACGGCGAAGCTTATGAGTACATCCGCAACAAGGTGCTCAACGCCAACGACTTCTTCTCCAACCACGCTGGATTGAAGCGGCCACCCTGGATTCAGAATCAGTTCGGTGGCAATGCCGGGGGAAGGATCTTCAAAGACAGGACCTTCTTCTTCTATAGCTACGAGGGCTTCCGTCTGCGCTCCTCGGCCTCCTGGGTATCCACGGTGCCGACAGCCGATGTGGTATCGGCGATCAAGGGCGGAAATGATGTGGATCTCAGCAACCTTCTTACGGCCAACGGTCTCACTCAGATTGTTGACCCATGCGGTGGCTTGCTTCAAACAACTCCCAACGCGAATAGCCTGGGCGTCGGCGGTTGCGGCGCTGCCGGCGGCGGTCCTGCCACTACCACCAACCCCATTCCTTTCGCTGGCAATACGATTCCAGCAGCCCGAATCAACCAGACGGCGAAGGCATTGATCAACCTTTGGCCGGCCGCGACAAGCACCAGCCAGCTCAACAATTTTACGTCCAGCTACAGCCTGGGCGGCGATCAGAACCAGAACATCGCGCGCATCGATCAAAAGATCAACGATAAGCAGCAACTGTTTGGCCGCTTCAGCCAATGGAACAATTTGAATCAGCCTGAGGACCCGCTCGGCACCGGCCTTTGCCTGGACCGTTGCACGGAGACGATGACCTCGAAGGGCGTCGCCCTTGGCTATAATTACGTCTTCACGCCGAATGTCATCGGCAACCTGGACGTATCGGCCACTCGCTTCAACTACCTGCGCACTCCGAAGAACTCGGGCTTCGACTTCACGAAAATCGGCTGGAACTCCGCGTTCAACGGCGAGCTGTCATCCTCTGAAAGAACGCCTCCGACCATCGGTGTCGTCGGTGAGTCCGACAACGTGATGGCCACCCAAGGGCAGAGCTATATCGTCGATCATGACAGTCAATACTGGATCTCGCCGACTCTGACCCTAGTCAGGGGACGCCACACCATCCAGGTGGGTTTCCAACAGGAAATCACCATGGACGACTACGCCCAGAGCAACATCATCAGCGGCTATCTTGGCTTTGACGGCACTTACACCGGGAATCCCGGCTTCGGCTTTGCGGATTACCTGTTGGGATGGGCGACGAACCCGGAACAGGTCGGCAACCACTTCTACGGCACCGCTGTCATTCCCAACCTGGTCTTGGGAAAACAGAAGCTCACCGCCGGCTTCGCCAACGACACTTTTCACGCAAGCAACAAACTGACGCTGAACCTTGGCCTGCGCTACGAGTACCAGAGTCCGTGGTCCGAGCGGCACAATCGGCAGTCGTACTTCGACCCGACCGCCGTCGATCCGCTTGCCTCCCAGGCAATCGGCACGGCGGGGGGACCCACCTCCGCGGTACTCGGCACGGTTCGGCTGGTCGATAGTTCCACGCGTAGCAGCCGCTACAACCTGGATGAAAACAGGGTCGGGGTTGCGCCCCGTGTCGGCTTCGCTTACAGCCTCGACCAGAAAACTGTGGTGCGCGGCGGCTATGGATTGTTCTGGATTCCGCTCGATGCCAGTTGGGCGACCAATCCTCTCAACGACCCTGTGAACTCCATTCAAACCGAGTACACGGGGAACAATGGAAATCCAGACCTGCCCACCAACACCATTACCACGCCGTGGATCAACTTCGTCGAGCCTCCCGGCGCCAGCATCGATCCCAAGACCGGATTGCCGCTTATTGCCGTGGATTTGGAGGGCGCATCGAGTCCCACATTCGAGAACCCGGCTTACGCCTATGGCTATATGCAGCAGTGGAACTTCGATATCCAGCGCACTCTGTGGGGCGGATGGTTCGCCGATGTGGCCTATGCGGCCAACAAGGGAACGCATCTTCCTGTGTACAACCAGCAGGTCGACCAATTGGGAGACAACTACCTCGCCCAGGCGGCACAGCAAGTGGCCTCGGATACGCCGACAACATGCAGCTATCCAGGTGTAACCGCGCCCGCCGGGAAAGCCTGCATTTCACAGTTTGTGCACAACCCGTTCGCCGCCACCTCCGCGCCCGGAAGCTATTTGTCTTCGGCCACAACCACCATCGGCAACCTGCTGCTTCCTTTCCCGCAATACAACGGCCTCCAGTATGCAGGCGCGGGAGGTTTCGGCAGCAACTATAACTCTCTTCAAGCCACGCTGCAGAAGCGCTTCGCCGGTGGAGGCACGGTATTGGCTGCCTACACCTGGGCCAAGCTCCTCAGCAATACCGACACCATCACCTCCTGGCTCGAACCCGGAGGCAAAGGTGGAATTCAGGACTGGGACAATTTGCGCGCGGAGAAATCTCTCTCCTCGCAGAACGTTCCGCAGCACCTTATCGTCAGCTATGTGCTCGACCTGCCATTCGGCAAGGACAAGCGATTCGCCAGCGATGCTTCACCCTTGGCCAACAAGGTCATTGGCGGCTGGGGACTTGACGGCGTTACAACCTTCCAGAACGGCTTTCCCATCAACATCAGCTCCGGAGGCAATGGAGCTAACTACTATGGCGGCGGACTGCGCCCCAATGTCGTCTCCGGCTGCAACAAGAAAACCTCTGGTTCCGGCGCGGCACGCGTACTGAGCGGCCTGGCCGGCAATACAGGTTGGATCAACCCTGCTTGCTTCACCACCCCCGCACCGTACACCTGGGGCAATGAACCGCGCGTCGACAGCCTGCAAGCTTCAGGCATCGACAACTGGGACATTGCCGCCTTCAAGCACACGAACTTCGGACCCGATGAAAAGATAGGCTTCGAGTTTCGTGTAGAGCTGTTCAACACCTTTAACCGTGTGCAGTTCATTCCTCCAACTAACACAACCGGGTCTTCCTTCGGCGTGATTTCAGGTCAGGGCCAGATGAATAATCCACGCCTTATCCAGTTTGCCGGGAAGTTCGTGTTCTAAGCTTCGGCACAGTGTGAGAGTGCGGCGCTGAGCCGCACTCTCACCTTCGCAGCCGAATGGCCATGTCGCATCCGCACAACCCGGGTAAGCGCGCAACTCCGTGGAGTCGGACAGCAAAAGAATCGGGGCGTTAGGCCGCGGTGCCGACCTACCGACCGAAAACCGCACCGCCAAACACCCGGATTCTTCCAGTCTCAAGGCGAATTCCCTGCCCTGTCGTTCGATGCGCCGGTGTCAAATCGGAAGGCCATCGGAAAACAGCGGAACAGGCACGAAGCCCACCCCGCTCTCCCTGTTCTTATTGGCCCGCCAGCCAGACCCCCGTCATCTATGCGTAGATACCGCGCTGCCTGATCGTGAACCCCACTTGATCGATGGCTACCTCCTTCAGCATGATATTCTTGGCTTTCCGGAGAGATGTCTTTTGAGCCTCCAGCTTCTCAATCTCCTGCAGCTTGCGCTTCACCGGAGCGCGGCGATCTCGCTTATGTTGAGCGAGCCATTACGCCTGATCCCATTTACGGGTCTTGGCGGATATAACACGGTCTCGGCCGTCCTCGTAAACATACAGAGCCTTCCGGCGATTGCAGCTCTTGCCACGGTAGTACCGGTCGTCTTTGTGAGAACATGTAGGCGAGTGACGCGTGAAAACGGTAACGGTAGTCGAGGCGGATTGGGTTTGGACATTCGCGCAGGAAGTCTGCTCTTCCTGCGAATTTTCTACAAAACGCACCTTCGCAATTCTAAGCACTTTGTTATCAACGGAATCGTTTAATGCACCTGATATTGTTTCTCATTTTTGCCGCATTCTGCCTAGCCGGGGCGATCAATCTCCTGCTCCAGAGCCATCCCATCAGCAGCGCCCTGTCGCTGATTGTGGTGATGACCTCGCTGGCCGTCCTTTATCTGTTGTTGGGCGCGGAGTTTCTGGCCGCGGCGCAAATCATTGTTTACTCCGGCGCCATCATGGTGCTGTTCACATTCGTGGTTATGTTGCTGAATGCGGGGCGCGAGGAACGTACGCTGGGCAGTCGCGCGGCGAGTGTGGTTGGCTTCCCTGCCGTTGTTGTGATTCTGGCCGTAATTGCTACCGTGATTCTTCACGCGCATGGGCTCGGCGTGGCTTCGCTGAGCGATGGCATCACCTCGACAGAAGATCTGAGCCGCGTGCTCTTTCACGAGTTGCTGCTGCCGTTTGAGGTTACATCGGTGCTGATCCTGATCGCGATCCTTGGCGCGGTTGCGCTGGCGCGTCATGGTCATGGAGATTCCGGTGCGAGCGGAGAAAGGGCGGCCGGCAAATGAGTCTCTTCTCTCAGGATGTTCCGATCTCCTGGTATCTTCTGCTGAGCGCGGTTCTGTTTTCGCTGGGCGTAGTGGGCTTTCTCATCAAGCGAAATCTGATTACCGTTTTCATGTCGATTGAGTTGATGCTCAATGCTGTGAATCTTTCGTTTGTGACCTTCGCGCACGAGTGGCACGCGGTGAAGGGACAGATTTTTGTTTTCTTTGTGATGATGGTTGCCGCTGCAGAAGCTGCGGTGGGATTGGCCATCATTATTGCTGTGTTTCGCGCCCGAGCAACCCTGGCCGTCGACCGTATCGACCTGATGAAACTATGAACGGAACGCTCTATCTCTGGTTGATTCCGCTGCTGCCCTTCGCGGGGTTTCTGCTGAACGGAATCCTCGGCTCGCGGCTGCCCAAGTGGCTGGTGACGGCGATTGCGCTGGTGACGCCGCTGGCGGCGTTTGGCGTAGTGCTGAATGCGGCCAGGAGCGTCTTCGGCGTTGCGGCTTCCCTGCCCTACGTCGAAACCTGTCCGATACCCTGGATCAACGCCGGTACGCTGCATGTCGATTTCAGCCTTGTGCTCGATCAGCTTTCGCTGGTGATGCTGCTGGTGATCACCGGCGTTGGCTTCCTGATTCACATTTACTCCGTCGGCTACATGGGCGACGAAGAGGGGTACGCGCGGTACTTCAGCTTCCTGAATCTCTTTCTGTTCTTCATGACGGTGCTGGTGCTGGCCGGCAACGCGCTGTTGATGTTTGTGGGCTGGGAGGGCGTTGGCCTCGCGTCTTATCTGCTGATCGGGTTCTATTTCAAGAAGGACTCGGCGGCGAACGCGGGCAAGAAGGCCTTCATCGTCAACCGCATTGGCGACGTGGGATTTTTAATTGGGATGTTTTTGCTGCTGGCAAACTTCGGCACGCTGACGTTTAGCGAAATCGCGATCAAGCTCGGTCAAGATCCCGGCTGGCAAGGCGGCGTAGTCACCGTCATTGCACTTTGCCTGCTGCTGGGCGCGACGGGCAAGAGCGCGCAGTTGCCGCTTTACATTTGGCTGCCGGATGCGATGGAAGGCCCGACGCCCGTTTCGGCGTTGATCCACGCGGCAACCATGGTCACGGCCGGCGTTTACATGATTGCGCGGACGCATGTGCTGTTTGACCACTCCGCGTTTGCGCTGGGCGTGGTGGCGATTGTTGGCGCAGCTACGGCGCTGTTTGCTGCCACTATCGGTCTCGTCCAGAACGACATCAAGCGTGTACTGGCGTACTCGACCATTTCGCAGCTTGGGTACATGTTTCTCGGGTGCGGCGTGGCGGCTTACTCGGCGGCCATCTTTCACCTGATGACGCATGCGTTCTTCAAGGCGCTGCTGTTTTTGGCCGCGGGCTCGGTGATTCACTCGATCGGCGGGGAGCAAGACCTGCGCAAGATGGGCGGCCTCCGCAAGAAACTGCCGGTCACTTTCTGGACGATGACGGCAGCGGTGTTCGCCATTGCGGGATTTCCGCCACTGGCTGCGTTCTTCTCGAAGGACGCAATTCTCTACTCGGCGTTTCTGCAAGGTCCGGGCGGAATGGCGCTGTGGTTTGTGGGGCTGGTGACGGCGCTGCTGACNNTTTGCAGCGTTTCTTGCGCCGGCGACTGGGCAGAGGATCGCGCAATCGGCTACGCCGCATCTTGAACTCATTCTCAGCGGCGCGGCAGTAGCTGTGGCGCTGCTGGGATGGCTGATCGCCGACCGGCTCTACCGGCAGAAGCCTGCCGAGCCGGCGCAGGTGGCGGCGGCGTTGCCTGGGGCTTACAAACTGCTCGCCAACAAATATTACGTTGACGAGATCTATGGCGCGACTCTGGTCAAACCGCTGCTGGGCTTTTCAAGATACGTGCTGGGATGGGTGGTCGACATCGGCCTGCTCGGCGGGCTGGCCTGGCTGCTTGGAGGGATCGCGATGTTTGCCGGGGCCATTCTGCAGCGCTGGCAATCGGGCAATCTGCGCTCTTATGCTGCATGGCTGGCAGCGGGCGCGGCGGCAGTGCTGCTATTCCTCGTAGTGCCGTGGAATTCGGTCTGGCCGGCTTCAATTGAGTTCATCTGGAAGGTGGCGGGACATTGAGAATGGACGCGATCAACCAATCGATTCTCACGCTGATCCTTCTGGTTCCGCTGGCCGGAGCGGTGCTGGTGGCGCTGGTTCCCGACCGCTTCAAGTTGCCCAATTGGATTGCGCTGCTAACAACGCTCGCGACCTTCGGAATGACGCTGCATCTGCCCGCGCATTTTATTCTCGGCCAGGGCGGCTTCCAGTTTGAAATCAATCTGCCCTGGATCGAGAGCCCCGCGATCTTCTACCACGTTGGCGTTGATGGCCTCAGCATGTGGCTCGTCGTGCTGGTTGGACTGCTTGGGCCGGTTGGCGTGGTTGCGAGTTGGAACGCGATCAAGGAGCGGCGGAAGATTTTCTATTCGCTNNTTCCGTCGGCGCCGCTGCTGGTCGCCATATTGTGGCTTTATGCGCGCACCGGCAGTTTCGACTTTGCGACGCTGCAGCTCCTGCTGGCGCACGGAAATTTCTCGACTACGGCGCTGTTCTGGGTTGCGCTCGCATTTTTGTTTGCCTTCGCGGTCAAGGTTCCGGTCTTCCCGCTGCACGGCTGGCTGGCGGACACCTTCAGCGAGGCGCCGGTTGCGCTGGCCATGGTGGTTGCCGGCAAACTTGGCCTCTACTCCATGCTCCGCTTTCATGTGGAGCTTTTCCCTGTCCAGGCGCGCGCGGCGGCTCCATATCTGGTTGCGCTGGCCGTGATCGGCATACTCTACGGAGCCTGCCTGGCCTTGGTGCAACGGGACTTCTGGAGGCTGATGGCATTTGCGGCACTCAGCCATCTCAGCTTGATCGTGCTCGGAATCTACGGGCTCACGTTCACGGGTTGGACGGGAGCTGTCTACCAGATCCTCAATCATGGAGTCGTCGACGCTGCGCTGTTCCTGCTGTTGGGGGTGCTTGAGGTTCGCTACGGGACCAGCCAGATCGAGTCATACGGGGGTTTGGCGGCAAGGCTGCCGCGCACGGCCAGCTTCTTTGTGATTGCCTCTCTGGCGATGATCGGACTGCCCATGCTCGGCGGTTTTGTCGGTGAATTTTTGATTTTGTCTAGCACGTTTGCGCAGGTCAGCAAGGGCTGGACCGTTGCCGCTGCTCTTGGCGTGATTCTGGGCGCGGCTTACATGCTCTCGTTAGTGCAGCGCCTTTTCTACGGGCCTGAGAGCACGCTGGCCGCATCGAAGCCTGGCGACGACGTGCACATTGGCCAGGTGGCTGTGCTTGCGCCGCTGGCCCTGCTCATGCTCGTAATGGGATTGGCGCCATCCATCTGGACGACTTCGATTCAGACCGGCGTGCATCCGCCGCCAATAAGCGGAATGACGAACACGCCTCCGTATGTCCTCCAAATCTCGTCGCACGTGGAGGCCCAGCGGTGAATCCAGTTCCCGACGTCTTCCGCATCCTCCCCGAGGTCATTCTCACCGTCACCGGTGTGGCGATCATGTTGATTGATGCCTCGCTGCCAGTTGGATTTCCCCGGCGTCCGCTGGGTTGGGTGGCGGCAATCGGAACCACGCTGGCTCTGTGGGCCAGCCTGTGGCAGCTTTCGCTGCCCATGGGAACGGGGTTCTTTGGCACGGTCGAGACTAGTCCGTTCACGGTTTTCTTCCACGTGCTTATCTGCGGCATCGTGCTGGTGGCGCTGCTGCTTTCGCTCGATACGCTGCCCGAGGACAGCCACCACCAAGGCGAGTTTTATGCGCTGATTGTCTTTGGCGCGGTGGGCATGTGCCTGCTCACCGGGGCGGTCGAATTGCTGCTGGTGTTTATCGCTCTGGAGATTTCTTCTATCTCGACCTACATTCTTGCCGGGTATCGCAAGGAGACGGGACGCGGGCCGGAAGCGGCCATCAAATATTTCCTGCTGGGGTCGTTTGCTACAGGATTCCTGCTTTACGGCATTGCGTTGATCTTTGGCGCTACCGGGACCACGCAGATTTACGAAATAGCGCATCTTGCGCCTACGGCACAAAATCATTCTCTGGTTCTGGCGGCGCTGGCGCTGATGCTGGTGGGCATTCTCTTCAAGGTCTCGGCCGCGCCCTTCCACGTGTGGACGCCGGATGTCTACGAGGGCGCGTCATCGCCCGTGGTGGCGTTGCTTTCGACTGCGCCCAAAGCCGCTGCATTTGCGCTTCTGCTGCGCGTGGTCTACGAGATGTTTCCCTCGCTCCACAATCTCTGGGCGCCGCTGCTGTGGGTCGTCGCCGTGCTTTCAATGACCGTGGGCAACCTGGCCGCGCTACGGCAGCAGAACGTGAAGCGCATGCTTGCCTACTCCTCCATCGCCCATGCCGGATACCTTTTGGCTGCATTCGCAGGGGCTGGGACGACGGGCATTGCTGCCGCAAGCTTTTATACCGCGGCTTATGCGGCCATGAATGTGGGGATTTTTGCGGTGATTACGCTGGCCAGCGGATACAACGATGAACGGCCCATGATCGACGATTTCCGCGGGCTTATCTATCGCTCGCCACTGCTCGGCAGCCTGTTGCTCTTCTTCCTGGTCTCGCTGGTTGGCATTCCTTTTACCGGCGGATTCTTTGGCAAGTTCTACTCCTTCTCGGCCGCAGTGGATGGGGGCGCAATCGCTCTGGCCATTATCGGGTTGTTGAACTCAGGGCTGGCCGCGGCTTACTACTTGCGCCTGGCACTGGCGGCAGCGCAGCGCGAGCCCTCTGGGACCAGCCGGCAGGCGAATGCTGCGCCGCAGGTGGGAGTGGCAGTTGGAGCGGCATTGCTGCTTGCCGTTGCGGCTACGCTGGTTCTTGGGATTGTGCCCGGTGAGGTTCTGCGCGCGGCACAGTCTGGAGCGCACACGCTGCAGGCGCCGCCTCTTGAAGGGTACGGGCTTCAGCCCGTACGTTCAAGCCAGCAATAGAGACACGGGCTTTAGCCCCTGAGGGAACGCCCACCCCTCTATACCATTCCTGAAACTGTTCTTGCAAGAACAGCATCTTCCTCCTTCCGGTACAATTTCATCTGATGAAGCTAGGCGAATTGGCAAGTCGGCTGGGCGCGGAACTACGCGGCGATGCGGAGTTAGAGGTAACCGGCGTAAAAGGGATCGAGGAGGCCGGACCTACCGAAATCACCTTTGTGGCAAATCCTCGCTACACAGCCCTGGCGCGCACTACGCACGCCGCGGCGGTGCTGGTGGATCCCGGCTTTCAGGAGATTTCAGCCGCTACACTGCGCATCGAGAACCCTTACCTGGCCTTCTCGCGCGCATTGAGCCTGTTCTATCAACCGCCGGTTTACGCTGCGGGGATCCATGCAACCGCCGTCATCGATCCCTCGGCAGAGATCGGCGAAGGAGCGCATATCGGCGCCTATGTGGTGGTTGGCCCTCACGTGCGCCTGGGGCCGAGCGCAACGCTGCTGCCCCATGTGGTTCTTTACCCAGGAGTGCAAACGGGAAGCCACTTCTTTGCGCATGCCCACGCTGTTGTGCGCGAGAATTGCGTTCTAGGCGACCACGTCACGCTGGAGAACGGCGCCATTATTGGTGCGGACGGATTCGGCTTCGCAAAGAATGAGGCCGGCCACTGGGAAAAGATTCCGCAATCGGGGCCGGTGCGCATGGGAAGCCGGGTGGACGTGCAGGCGAACGCGTGCATCGATAGGGCCACGGTGGGCGCTACGGAAATCGGCGACGGAACCAAGGTGGACAATCTTGTTCAGATCGGTCACGGCTCGCGGGTGGGCGAAAACACGCTGCTCTGCGGACAGGTGGGCCTGGCCGGCTCGTCCGTGATTGGCAGCAACGTCATCCTGGCGGGACAATCCGCGGTTGCCGGCCACTGCACCATTGGCGATGGAGCGATTCTGACGGCGCAGTCCGCAGTCTCGCACGATGTTCCACCCGGCAAGATGGTTTCCGGCTCGCCGGGATTCGACAACCGTCTGTGGCTGCGCGCAGTCGCCATCTTTCAGCGGCTGCCGGAGCTGCTAAAGCGTCTGGATCGTGTCGAGAAGGCCGTCGCGGCCCAGTCTCCACAGGAAACATCGCAACTGAAAGACGGGAGCCAGTGATGCGGGGATGCCTGAGGGTGCGCGGGGGGCTACCGGCAGCGATTCTTCTGCCTGTGCTGTTGGCCGTTTGCGGCTGCCATTCCTATCACGTGGAAACCACAGTCGAGAACCGGACTGGCGCAGCAATCCAACTGCTTGAGGTTGACTATCCAAGCGCGAGTTTTGGCGCCGACAGCCTGCCCGCGGGTGCTGACTTTCACTATCGCATCCAGATTGAAGGAACGGGACTGCTGAAGGTGCAATACACAGCGGCCGGCGGACACCAGGAGCAGATCAGCGGTCCCACGCTATCCGAACGCCAGCAAGGCCGCCTTGCGATCGTGCTTCTGCCCGGCGGCAAGGCGGAGTTTCAGCCGGAGTTGAGCCCGCAAGACTAACCTGTCTCTTCGCCGCGCTTTCATTGCGTTCTTACAAAGCAAACGCGTCACTTCAGCAAAAGGCAGTCAAGCTATTGATGAGCAGCCAGTTCTGCCGATCGCGAGATGGCTGCTTGTTCCGCGATCCAGCGGTAGGTCTTTTCCAGCCCCTCTGTAAGCGAGCGCGATGGCTTCCAACCCAGCTTTTCCGCGATCAGGCGATTATCCGAATTTCGGCCGCGCACGCCAAGCGGTCCGGAAATGTGTTTGATCGCGAGCTTCTTGCCGGCAATCCGCATAACCATTTCCGCGAGCTTATTGATGCTGACCATCTCTTCCGAGCCGATGTTCACGGGGCCTGTGAACTCAGATTCCATCAGCCTGCGGACGCCCTCAAGACATTCGTCTATGTACAGGAAAGACCGAGTCTGTTTCCCGTCGCCCCATAGCTCGATCTCACCGCCGTCGGGGGCCTCGGCGACTTTACGGCAAACAGCAGCCGGGGCCTTCTCTTTACCGCCGGTCCATGTACCCTCGGGACCGAAGATATTGTGGAAGCGCGNNGACGAATAGAAAAACTTTCGCACTCCGGCCTTGACGCCGTAATGCAGGGTGTTGAGGTTGACGGTTGCCGAGTTGTGCATGACATCGGCATCGTGCAAGCCGGTGAAGATGTAGCCTGCGCCGCCCATGTCGGCTGCGAGCTGGTAGACTTCCTCGATGCCATCGACAACGTCAGCTACCAGGACTGGATCGCGAAGGTCACCGACTATGAACTCGTCGGCCGGAGGAGTGGTATATTCGTGACGCTTGAGGTCCACGGCGCGGACCCAGTTCCTTTCGGCCTTTAGCCGCTTGACCAAGTGTCCGCCGATAAAACCGCCGGCGCCGTTGACGAGGATCCTCTTCATTCGCATTTCCTTTCGCAAGGAGCGCATAGGCCAATAGTATAGGCGTTTGACCGAAGGTTAACGAGCATGACGCCAAGTTAAGGCCGCGAGGGGGATGCGAGCGCCGAGAGTGGCCGCAGAAACGATCTTTCTGGTCCGTTCATTTGACGAAAAGGCCGGTGAGCGGTCTCTCATCGAGATTGCCCACCGGCCTATGGCCCGGTTTGGAAAGCAGTTTGTTTCAGCGCACCATGCTTTGAAAGAGCGGGGATTGCAGCAGGCTGACGAACTGGCCATCGGTGGTCGCGAAGTGAATGGTGAGCCGCCCTGAATCCGAGGCGATCGAGGTCGCGCTCAGCGCCTGCTTCTCGGTATCCGATCCACTCATCTTCCGGAGCATCACGGCCGCGGTCATTAGCGAAGAAACAGTAGCCGCGGTGAACGAGTCGCCGGTAGAGATGGTCAGGTCGAACTTGACGCCATGCTGAAAGTTCATTGAATACCACGAGGACTCCAGGCGCTTCTGCACGGTCTCGAAATCGGTAACGGAGCCCGCCTCTCCCAGCAACTGTTTCATCATCGTCTGCGTACCCTTGGCGTCAAGGATGCTCCACAGGGGCTCGGAGTCCACGCTGCGCATCGCATCCATCATGGCTCCGTTGGAGAGCAGGCTTTGGATCACTCCATCGCGCGCATCGAGAGCCTTGGTGACGGCATCCTTCTGGCCAAAAACCATGGTCGACGGGTCCACAAAGCAGAGCACCATTCCCGACTTGGTCATGGGATAAATGCCGTTGGTGCGGACCATTGCCGGCTTGATTTTCTGCTTGCGGAAGTTGGCCAAAACATCATCCACCGAGAACTGGCCCTGGGCGATGCCCACCGTGTAAAGCGAGTCGCTCCCCGCGGACGGCCGGAAAAGCGCAAAGGCGAGCTCGTCCACGTCGTGGTTTTCGTTCAACCCCGATTTGGCCAACGCTTCGTCCAGTTGCTTGAGTTCAGGCGGCATGACCCGGTCGCGCAAATCCATCGCAGTTTGCGAATTCTGCATGGCACGATAGTCGATCACCACGAGTTGCTGCACTTCCCGGGGAATGACTCCGCGGGCATCGGTGGTCAACTGGGATGCCGGAGACAAGGTAGCTGCCGCCAAAAGCGCGGCTGCAATCGAACACTTGATTATCGCTTTCAACAATTTATTCCTCCAAAAAACCGGCGCACACTGAATTGTCATAGGAATTTGACTTTCAACGGGGCTCTTCGACGCCGGGAAGACCCCTGAAATGCGGCAATTCGATATTCCTATTGTAACTATCTTCGAGTTTCCGGAGCCTTCCGGCCCGAGCCGGTCACCTATACCGATTCCGGCCAAGGTAATGGAGTCCCTAAACGGCGCTCCAGAATCTTGGTTTGTGGATCGAACTCAGTTAATTGACGCATCCACTCGCTTTCGCGCTCACAGGCAGCCTCGGGAATGAGGCCGATCACTTCCCCCTCGGCGATGGCGGTCTTGTAGCGAATGGCCAGGCGCGAAACGGTCTGGTGCACCAGCGAAAGCGGGGTGGCCCGAAAGTCGGTGATATTCATGGAGAGCTGCGCTCGCCCGTGGGCAAGAACCCCCATGGCTTTTACGCCATTCAGGCCTCCCGATGCGGCGCGAATCTCACGGGCGACGGCGCGCACGGTTGCCACATCCGTAGAATCAAAATAGATGTTGTAGGCCACCAGGAACTTTCGCGCGCCTACCGCACAGGCCCCGGCGGTGGGATGCAGGCCCGGACCCCCGAGGTCGGGACGCCGAGCCGCATCCTTGCGGGCGGCTTCCTTCAGGCCTTCGAACTGGCCCCTGCGCACGTCTTCCAGATTCGCCCGGTCTGGCCGCGCCGCTGCCGCCTCATAGAAGAACACCGGCACACCGAACCGCCGCCAGATCTCCAGACCCGCTTGGCGAGCCAGCAGCGCGCAATGCTCCAGCTTGATTCCGGAAATCGGCACGAAGGGGATTACGTCCGCAGCGCCGATGCGGGGATGAACACCCTCCTGCCGGGTAAGGTCGATCAGTTCGACAGCCTTGCCCACGCCGCGCACCGCGGCCTCCACGATAGCGGAAGGCTCACCGGCCAGAGTCACCACGGAGCGGTTGTGATCGGCATCCATCGACCAGTCGAGCAGGCGCACTCCCTCCACGCGCATCGCGGCCACAATGGCCTCGACCCGCCGGGCATCCGTGCCCTCTGAGAAGTTGGGAACGCACTCGACTACCTGCCCATCCATGCCTGCTCCAGCACCTGCTACACCCCGGCGCGACGAAGTTCCTATCGGCACCAGGGGTTACTTCCAATAGGTGTAACCCACCTGAATTTGAATGCTCGCGTTGACTCCCGGGTTCTTGTCGCCCAGGGACGCGGAGGAGATGTGCACCGCGTTCAGGCCCAGGTCAATCGACCGTTTGGGGCGAACAAAGTAATGAGCGCCAATGCCGCCCTGCGGCGAAAAATTCCACACTGAGGTCCCTCCCGGGGTGCCTCTCGGCACCAACTGATCGGGTGGAAACTTGTGCGTGGTGTAGATAACTCCGCCGGCGCCCTGAAACCAGGGTTGAAAGCGACGAGAGCTGGTAAGGAAGTTCCAGCGGAAGATGACAGGGGTGAGGCTTACACCGCGAAAGGTGCCTCCGCCCTCAGGCGCCACGAAGCTGCATCCGCTTGTAGGGCAGCCTGGGCCCGGATAGTTGAAGATTTGCTCGTGCGGAGGCGGGGTATATGCCTGCCAAAGCGGCATGACGTTGCCGCTTAACTCAAACTGGCCGCTCAAAATGCCCGCATGGATCACTGGAGTCAGCGGCTTGCCCATCTGAAAGCCGCCCCAGAAAAACTTGTAGTCCGACCGGTCGCCAACTCCGGTTCCATAGTTGAGAAACGGGCCAAGCTCCCAGCTACGCGCTTCGCGGACGTGGGCCACGGGATTAGCCGCATCGGCGTCGGCGGGTTTTGACGTCTGGGCTGAAATAAGAGCTGCTCCCGCCATCGAGACAGATAAGAGAATCGTTCCAGTTCGAGTCAATGTCCTTCCCTTCCCATCGTGAATCATTCCAAGTCCCCAAAAAAAGACCGCCACAACCGGGCGGCCTCTTCCTTCCCTGACTGATGCCGGCTCAGCCTGCGGCGTGTTCCATTTGCTCTGCGTTCATATCGAAGTTCGAGTACACATTCTGTGTATCGTCACAGTCCTCAAGCGCTTCAAGCAGGCGAATCATCTGGTTGGCAGCGTTGCCTTCGAGTTTGGTATAGGTCGAGGCCACCATGGTGACTTCGCTCATCACCGTGGGGATCTGGGCTGCTTTGATAGCCCCGTTCACTGTTTCGAAGGAGGCTGGATCGGTGATGATCTCCCAGGTGTCGCCCTCGTCGTTCAGATCTTCTCCGCCATGCTCAAGCACGATATCCATCAACTGCTCTTCGCTGGCCGCTGACTTTTCGACCGCGATAATGCCCTTCTTGGCGAACATGAACCGCACCGAACCAGACTCGCCGAGGTTGCCGCCGTTTTTCGAAAATGCGTGGCGGATTTCGCTCACAGCGCGGTTGCGATTGTCGGTAGTCACGTCGACAATAATCGCGACGCCGCCGGGGCCGTAGCCCTCGAACGAGATCTCCTCGTAGTTGACGCCTTCCAGTTCGCCGGTGCCTCGCTGGATGGCGCGTTTGATGTTTTCCTGCGGCATGTTCTCCGCCTTGGCCGCGAGAATCGCGGTTCGCAGCCGGGGGTTGCCGTCAGGGTCCCCACCACCCTTTGCGGCGATGGTGATTTCCTTAATGACGCGAGTAAAAGTCTTGCCGCGCTTGGCATCCAGCGCGCCCTTCTTGTGCTTGATTGTGGCCCATTTGGAATGGCCGGACATGAGAACCTCAAGGGTAGTAAAAATGGCGGCGCAGGCACGCGCCCGACATGTAATTGTACCATCGGCTGCGGCCTGGAAAGGCCCCTTTTGCGGGGCGAAAACGGCGGCTGTTTGCACTGTGCAGGCGGCTCCAGGACAGTGTCCAGCAGCCTATGGCCGCCAGCGTCCGCGAACCCTGCTCAAGGGAACACTTCGGCATCGCGCAACATGGCGCCAAGACGGTCTTTGGCTGAAACAATCGCGTCCTCGGGTGCGATGGGCCACGGAATCGCAAGTTCAGGATCGTTCCACAGGATGGTCCGTTCGGCGGAGGAGGAGTAGTAGCTGTTGACCTTGTAGGCAAACCCGGCAACCTCGCTAAGGACCAGAAACCCGTGCCCAAAACCTTCCGGAATCCACAACATCTCGGCATTTTCGCCTGTCAACTCCATGGCCATGTGGCGTCCGAATGCCGGTGAGCCGCGGCGCAGGTCTACTGCCACATCCAACACCGCGCCGTGGGTGACCCGCACCAGTTTCCCCTGGGGCTGCGAGATCTGATAGTGGATGCCGCGCAGCACATTCTTCTTCGACAGCGAGAAGTTGTCCTGCGCCCATTGCCGAGGCAGGCCCACATCCCCCATCTCGCGCTCGTTGTAGGTCTCAAAGAATGCGCCGCGATCGTCCCGGTAGATCGTCGGGGTTATGACCAGGACTCCCGGCAGAGAAGTTTCTCGAATCTTCATGGCTGGTTGGCCTTGGAAGCAAAATATGGTTCGCGCAACAGGGCCAACAGGTATTGTCCGTATCCGCTCTTGCTGATCGGCTTGGCCAACTTCTCCAATTGCTCCGCCGTAATGAAGCCCTGACGGTAGGCTATCTCTTCAGGACATGCGATGTTCAAGCCCTGACGCCGTTCGATCGTGGAAACAAAAAGCGCCGCTTCAAGGAGCGAATCGTGCGTGCCGGTGTCCAGCCAGGCCATTCCGCGGCTCATCATCTCCACGTTAAGGCTTCCAGCTTCAAGATAGCGCCGGTTCAGATCGGTGATCTCGAGCTCTCCTCGCGCCGAGGGCTTCAGCGAAGCAGCAATGCTGACTGCCTGGTTATCGTAGAAATAGAGACCTGTGACCGCGTAGCGCGACTTGGGCTTTTTCGGCTTTTCTTCAAGGCTGATCGCGCGCCCCGTTTTGTCGAACTCCACCACCCCGTAGCGCTGCGGGTCCTCGACCGGATAGGCAAATACGGTGGCCCCTCGCTCCAGCTTTGCCGCCGACTGAAGCTGGAGCGAGAACCCCTGGCCGTAAAAAATGTTGTCGCCGAGAATGAGTGCGCTTGGCTGGTTGCCGATAAAATCCCGGCCGATGAGGAAAGCCTGGGCAAGGCCGTCCGGCCTGGGCTGCACGGCGTAAACGATATCGATTCCCCACTGGCTTCCGTCGCCGAGCAGGTAGGCAAAACGGGCGGTGTCCTGGGGAGTGGAGATCAACAGGATTTCGCGCAAGCCGGCCAGCATGAGCGTGCTGAGCGGGTAGTAGATCATCGGCTTGTTATAGACCGGCAGAAGCTGCTTCGACACCACGTGGGTGATGGGATAAAGCCGGGTACCCGATCCTCCGGCAAGAACAATGCCTTTCATAGTTCGCTTCGCTCCGCGTAATTCCGCGCGATCCAATCGCGATACGCTCCGGTTCGAACGCTGTCTACCCAGGCCGCATTATTAAGATACCAGCGAACGGTCTTGCGCAGTCCGCTTTCGAACTGTTCAGTGGGCTTCCAGCCCAGTTCCCGATAGAGCTTTGTAGCATCAATGGCGTAGCGACGGTCGTGTCCGGGCCGATCTTCGACAAAAGAGATCAAACTTCTCCGCGGGGCCGAGCCGGCTTGAGGGCGCATCTCGTCCACGAGGTCGCAGATTGACTTAACTACTTCGATGTTTGCCCGCTCGCTGTTGCCGCCTATATTGTAAGTCTCCCCGACGCGTCCATTTTCCAGGACGGCGCGGATCGCCGCGCAGTGATCTTCCACGAAAAGCCAGTCGCGCACGTTCATTCCATCGCCGTAGACGGGCAGTTGCTTGCCCTCCAGTGCATTCAAAATCACCAGCGGTATCAGCTTTTCCGGGAACTGAAACGGTCCATAGTTATTGGAACAGTTGGTGGTGAGCACGGGCAGGCCCCAGGTGTGGCGATATGCCCTTGCCAAATGATCCGATGCCGCCTTCGATGCCGCGTAGGGGCTGTTGGGAGCATAAGCCGTCGTCTCGGAAAATGCCGGATCGTCCTTGCCAAGCGAACCGTAAACCTCGTCGGTGGAAAC